>JAGAOE010000195.1 GCA_017623885.1 Eubacterium sp.
AAATACATCTGTATAATCTGCCTTTGTTTTTTTGTTTTTTAGCAGTCCGGTATCGATATGAAATGCACCGGTTCCGTGAAATCTTGCAGGATGGCGTTCAGCCGGAGCATATCCCATTCCTTTTTTCGTAATCACATGAACAATCACTGCACCATTGACTTTTGCCGCTTTCTTCAATGTGCGAACAAGCAACGGTATCTGGTGTCCATCTATCGGCCCCAGATATGTCAGACCCATATTTTCAAACAGCATTCCGGGAATAAAAAGCTGCTTGATACTGCTCTTTGTCTTTCGAATTTTCTTTACAACACGGTCTCCGTAAACCGGTATTTTTTGCAAAGAATCCATCACTTCGTTCTTGAATTCCTGATAGGAATCCGCAGTTCGGATACTATCCAGATATTGCGACATTCCACCTACATTCTGTGAAATAGACATCTCGTTATCATTGAGTATAATGATATAATTTGTTTCCAGCTTCGCCGCATTATTCATCGCTTCAAACGCCATTCCACCGGTCAACGCACCGTCACCTATGACAGAAATCACCTTATGCTTTTCACCACACAAATCACGTGCAACTGCGAGTCCCAATCCTGCTGAAATAGATGTCGAACTATGTCCAGTATCAAATGCATCCGCCGGGTGTTCATGGCGCTTCGGAAATCCACTCATTCCACCGAACTCTCGCAAAGAGTCAAAGCCTTCGCGCCGTCCTGTCAACAGTTTATGTGTATAGCTCTGATGTCCGACATCCCAAATCAATGCATCCTTTTCCATATCAAATGCCAGATGTAATGCCATCGTCAGCTCTACTACACCCAGATTCGATGCCAGATGTCCACCATGATCACTTACTTTTTCAATCAAAAATTCCCGAATTTCAGCAGCAAGCTCACTGTATTCATCTGATTTGAGATTCTTTATATCATTTGTTTTTTCTATTTTACTTAATTTTGTATATTTATCTTTTTTGAATGCCATACACGACATCCTCCGACTGTTCTTATTTGTCACGCACCGTCAGTAGTCGAATCAGCTCCACTAAATATTCTGTATCTCCCGGCAAATTGCGCGCCTCTTCTATCGCTTCTCTTGAAAGTCGTTTCACTTCATTTACAGATGCCTCTACTCCCTGCAGCGTCACATATGTAGTTTTTTCATTGCGCATATCACTGCAAACAGGCTTGCCAAGCACCTCCTGCGTACTTGTCACGTCTAAAATATCATCCTGAATCTGAAATGCGATTCCGACTTTTCGTGCAATCTGCTCTACTGCTTTAATCTGAAGATCCGATGCATCTGCAAGAATCGCGCCAATCATCATCGCAGCCTCTATCAGTGCTGCTGTTTTCATCGTATGAATATGAAGTATTTTCTCTAATGTCATATCCGGCCGGCCTTCTGATTCTACATCAATCACCTGTCCGCCTAACATTCCGAAGGCACCGGCTTTCTCTGCCAAAACCTGCATTGCCCGACCAACATTATACGGATTACTTGTATAAGAAAATGCTTTTGTCGCAGTTTCAAACGCATAATTTAACAGCGCATCTCCTGTCAATATTCCCATCGCTTCTCCGTACTTTGCGTGCGTCGTCAACATGCCTCTGCGATACATATCATTATCCATTGCCGGTAAATCATCATGTACCAGTGAATACGTATGAATCAGCTCAATCGCTGCCGCAAACGGTTCTACTACATTTTCCGCACCGCCAAACAAACGATATGTCTCTAACAAAAAAATCGGACGCAGGCGCTTTCCGCCAACTAATACGCTATATACCATTGCCTCCAGCACAGTCTTTTGCGGACCATCCACCAGCGGCAGATATTCTTTCAAAATTCGTTCTACCTCTTCACGGCGTTCCTTCATCATCTGTCCCATCTTTTTGCTGTCCATTTGTCTGCCTCCTAGTCTTCTGTGCTTTCGCCAAATGCTTCCAGTTCTCCATTGGCGTTCATCATCTGCATTTGTTTCTCAACGCCATCGATTCGTTCATTGCAGGCTCGAATCACCTGTATTCCCTGCTCGTATGCCAAAAACGCCTGTTCCAAAGGCAATCCCGGCTCCTTGAGTTGCTCGATGAGCTGTTCTGCTTTCTCAAAAAGCATTTCCAAATCACACGATTCCAAATCTGACATCTGCGTTACCTGCGTTTCTGTCCCTTTTTCCATATTTACCCATTCCTACTCTTCTATTCTTCGTTGCATCGCGTTTCTTCCACGCGTGCAACAATCGTTCCGTCTAAAAGATGCAGCGTCAAACGCATCCCTTTTTCTGCCTGTGAAGCTTTGTATACATTGTTTCCAGCTTCATCCATCACAAACGCATAACCTTCGCGCAGTTTATTTAATGGCGAACCGGCTTCCATCTGATGTATCAGCAATTGCAAACGATGCTTTTTTTCCTGCAAGCATTGTTGCATACACACTGACAAACGCTCCTCCAGCTCTGATATATACTGTCTTTTTGTATTCAACTGTTGCATCGGACTCACATATTTCATCCGAAGCTCCAAATTTGTAAGTCTTGCTCTGTGCTCCGCTAATTTGTGTCGCATATACTGCGCCATCTGTTCTGAAAGATCCTGTGCATATGCAGCTACATCATCCTTCTTCCACACAGCCAGTTCTGCAGCCGCAGAAGGTGTCGGTGCACGCAAATCTGCAACATAATCAATAATCGTCGTATCCGTCTCATGACCTACTGCAGAAATAATCGGAACCGTACACTCAAACACAGCCCGTGCCACGATTTCTTCATTGAACGCCCACAAATCCTCTATGGAACCGCCGCCTCGACCGACAATCATTGCATCCACTCCAAGCGCTTCTAATGCACGAATACCGTTTACGATGCTCTGTGCAGCTCCGTCTCCCTGCACAAGTGCCGGGTATAAAATCAATTGGACAGACGGATTTCTCCGTTTGGCTATCGTTCGTATATCCTGAATCGCAGCCCCGGTCGGTGCAGTCACGATACCGAGCGTCTGAATATACGTCGGAATCGCTCTCTTATATTCCGGCGCAAACATTCCCATTTCCGCCAATTCCTGCTTGAGCTGTTCATAACGCACATATAACGCACCCGCGCCATCCAATGTAATCTCTTTCGCATAAAGCTGATATTTTCCATCACGCTCATAAATCTGAACAGAACCGGTCACAACTACGTTGTCGCCTTCCTTCATTCGAAAGCTGAGTCCCTTTCGATTACCGGAAAACATCACACATGCGATTGCACCTGTCGCATCTTTTAGTGTGAAATATATATGCCCGGATGTATGATATTTGCAATTTGACACCTCGCCTTTCACCGCGATTCGTTCAAGCAAAAAATCCTGTGCAAACAGATTTTTAATGTACATATTTACCTGACCAACGGAATAGACATGTTTTGTTTCTTTTCGCATAATCTTAAGCAATACGTGCCAACACACCGTTTACAAACGATGCGGAATTATCTTCTCCATACAGCTTCGCCAACTCTACCGCCTCATTAATCGCTACTCCGGTCGGTATATCCGGCTCATATTTTATCTCGTAAACAGCCAGTCTGATCAAGGTCAATTCTACCTTTGCCATACGGCTCGTTTTCCAGTTTTTCGCACTCTGGTCTATCAATGTATCAATTTCCTCTAAGTGCGCAATAATGTCTTTTACCTTTTGTTCCATGTATGCGCGATCTTTCTCTCCTGCGGCATCTAATGCATCCATAAACAGGCGCATCTGCTGCGGAATTTCTTCTTCTGAGTGAAATTCTACGCGAAATACCATTTTAAAAATCAGCTCTCTGATTTCTCTTCTTGTCATATGTGTTCTCCCTTTTATGATATATTTATGCATCTGAATCAAAGAATCAGCGAAATCATCTTCTATGCAAAAATAAGTGCCTGAGCATTTTCAGGCACTCATTGGTATGCTGTACATCGGTTTACTTGTTGCCCGACATGTCCACGTTTGCAATTCGTATGTTGATCGTTCCGATTTCCAGACCTGTCATCGTCTCAATTGCCGTACGAACACGATCCTGTACATTTCCTGAAACTTCCGGAATCGAATAACCATACTTTATTGTCAGGTTCAACTCCACTGTCACGATACCATCCATGACATCAATCTTTACTCCTTTTGACAGATTCTTAATTCCTGTCTTTGCCACGATTTCATTCGTAATATTGCCAGCCAGCGTAGCCACACCTTCTACTTCTGTTGCCGCTAATCCTGCAATAATAGAAACCACGTCATCAGCGACACGAATCTCGCCAATTTTATCCTCTTTTATTTTTAAAGCCTTGCGATTGTCTTCCATATCTCTAACCTCCTATTCGTGTATCGACTATGCCGGACTCTTTCTAACTTTTACGATTGTTCCCAGTCTTACATCATTTTACACCAAACACATCAAAATAACAAGTAAAACGTTCGACTCACGCCATCAATCCTCCAATCTCTCCCTTGCAATTATCGCAGAAAAAATATATACTAATGCATATATTTTTTGCACAATTTATGAGGTTTGGACTATGATTCAACGAAATGATTTGTTTCATATATCATTTTACAAAAAAACACATTTTACCGGAAGCTACCGGGGAATGCGCTATTATATTACAAAAACCAAAGAATCCGATGCCGAAGATGCTGCCGATGTGCTGCGTGCAACGGTATTCCCGGAACCGTATAACTTTGATACTACAGCCGAAGAAGATAAAACACATCGCGTATTCGATTTTTCAGAATCCGGTCTCGACAATGTATGCGACTGGCTGAACGAGCAATACGAAAACCGACGTGACTATTGGCTGCACACACCAAAATTTTAAGGAGTACTCGCATATGAAACAAATAAAACGTATTCTCGCTCTTTTGGGCATTCTATTATTAGCCGGCGTATATATCGCGACCATTATTCTCGCGCTCACAGATGACCCGAATTCCATGAACGCTTTTCGTGCTTCCATTTACTGCACCATCATCGTTCCGGTTCTCATCTGGGCATATACGTTTATCTATAAGCTGCTAAAAGGAAATTCAAATGATTCTACCGCATCATTCACAGAGGAACTCCCTTCTGAGCATGTGGATAGCGATATCGAATCCGATTCAAAACAATAAGTAAAACAAACCAGAGCCCCTTGTACCCATCCCAATTATCAGACGCTCAAATCTGACTTTGACATATGGTATCAGAGGCTCTCCTTTTTTCTAATTCCGTTGTTTTCAATCGTTCGTGTTACTTACTTCTGTAAATAATATCTTCTCTTCCCGGCCCGTTTGAAATCATCTTAATCGGATAGCCAATCTGTTCTTCTATGAACTCTATATAGCTACGACAATTATCCGGAAGTGCATCATACTCACGTATTCCTCGTATATCGCACTTCCATCCGGGTAATACCGTATTCACCGGTCTTGCTTTCTTTAGCTTTGTCGTAACCGGAAAATCTGTAGTTACCGTTCCATCAATTTCATAACCGATACACACCGGAATCTCATCCAAGTATCCCAACGCATCCACAACCGTCAGCACAACATCAGTCGTTCCCTGTAAGCGACATCCGTATTTACTTGCTACACAGTCAAACCATCCGACTCGTCTCGGTCGCCCGGTCGTCGCTCCATACTCTCCGCCGTCTCCGCCATGCGCTCTGAGACTGCTTGCTTCATCTCCAAAAATCTCACTCACAAACGCACCGGCACCTACCGCCGAAGCATATGCTTTCACAACCGTAATAATTTGCTGAATTTCATATGGTGGAATTCCTGTACCTATCGCACCATACGCTGCCAGTGTCGACGAGGATGTGACCATCGGATAAATTCCGTGATCCGGGTCTTTCATCGTACCAAGCTGCCCCTCCAGCAAAATCGTTTTGTCTTCTTTTATCGCCTTCGTCAGATATGCAGACACATCACACACACAAGGCGCTACCATATCTCTGTATTCGTGCAATTCTTTTCGTAACTCTTCCTGCAAAATTACCGGTTTACGATACAAATGCTCCAACATCACGTTCTTTTGTTCACATACGCACTTCACTTTTTCTTTCAACAGTTCTTCATCAAACAATTCACTGACCTGAAAACCTATTTTTGCATATTTATCCGAATAGAACGGCGCAATACCTGATTTCGTTGAACCAAAAGATCGACCTCCTAGACGTTCCTCTTCATATCGATCAAACAATACATGATAAGACATCACAAGCTGTGCACGGTCTGACACCAATATATTCGGAGTCCGCACTCCCTTTGATGTAAGATCCGAAATCTCTTGAAACAGCTTCTTTACATCCAACGCCACGCCATTTCCGATGATATTTGTTGTATGATCATAAAACACTCCACTCGGCAACATATGCAATGCAAATTTTCCATATTGATTCTTTATCGTATGTCCTGCATTTGCTCCACCCTGAAAACGAATCACAATATCCGCATCCTTTGCAAGCATGTCTGTAATTTTCCCTTTTCCTTCATCGCCCCAGTTTGCTCCCACTACTGCTTTTACCATACCGGCATGCCACCTCCTATCTATTACAGAATTTGCATTTTTCCGGCAAATTATAACTGTCTTCATAGGAAAGTAGGATACCTTTTTTTATTTTAGGTAATTGCAAAACGCCTCATTTACCTTACTGTGATGTTGCACAGCTTTTGTTCCGCGCGCGTTAGCTGCGCATCCGTGCACGAAGTGCTTTTGTTTGATAGGAATTTCCTATCAAACAAAAAAGGAGCTGATTTCTGCGTTTCACTACACGCATATAAATCAGCTCCACTTTTTACCAGTCATTCAATTTTATAACGCTGCTCCGACTTTATGTGAACAAGCCAGTGCTAACGCTCCTGCTCCGATATGGCACGCCACACTAATCGACAACGGATTTATGGTAATGTCATGATTCGGGAAAATCTCTGCCACTTCTTCTTTAAATTGTTCTGCGGCTTCCAGATTATGTGTATATGCAATCTCTAAATGCATATTTGCTCCGGAAGCATCGTGAAAACGTTCTTCAAAATCTTTCTTCATCGCTTCCAGCATAATCGTTTTTGCCTGTTTTGCCGTGCGCGCCTGCGCATACGCATCCAGCTTTTCTCCCTGAATCTGCAAAATCGGTTTGATTTTCAAAAATGTTCCCAATGCAGCCGCTGCTGCTGTGATTCTACCGCCGCGTCTTAAATATCTCAGCGTATCAACCATAATATAAATCGATGAATTTGACTTTTCTTTCATCAGAATGTCTGCTATTTCCGCAGCACTTTTTCCTTCGTCTGCCAACTGCTTGGCATCGTATACTGCCTGTCGTTGTGTCACAGAAATTCGCTGATTATCCACAACATGTACTTTTCCGTCATAATCCTTCGCCAGCATACATGCAGTCTCATAAGAACCGGACAAACTACTGGACATCGGAATATGTACGATTTCATCATACTCACGTAAAACCTTCTGCCACAAATCTGTCACACTGCCAAGTGCCGGCATGGATGTCTTGACATCTGCACCGGATTTCAGCTTCTCGAAAAACTCATCATATGTCAAGTCAATCTCATCATAATACATCTTTTCATCAATATAAAATGGCATCGGCAGAACAAATATTCCGATCCTATATGCTTCTGCCTGTGTAATACCAGAATTACTATCTGTTACGATTGCAACCTTCCCCATATTTGCCTCCTCACGCAACCAAATGTATTCTATATTTTCTATACCATAGTTCTATCCGTTTTATCTGAAATAATTTAAACCCATTCTATTTTCAACTATGCATAAATATACTACCATATTCATATATAATTGCCAAGTATCTACTACGTTTTTCCTAAATTATATTTTCAGTTGAAAACACGCGCACGGTCAATCCACCCTCAACGAATTCCAGCGTCGCATAAAGTGTCGCATCATTCAGCCACGACAACACGTTACTGTCTGTTTTAATTTCCGGCATCCACTCGCCATCTTTCCACTGATTTACTACATGAAGCGTGCAATGCTTCTTATCCGAATCCAAGCCCTGCAGTTCATACTCCGCTCGTATCGAAATCCGCTCATTGCCACGATATTCCTGCTTGTCACACCCTTCTGACACAAAGGCTCCCTGAAAATGCTGCGATTCACAATATCCGGTAAAGAAAATATCTTTTCGTGTCAAATCACCTTCTGTTTGCGTTTCTTCGCGCGTGATAAATATCTGAAAGGTCAATATTTCTTCACGTTCGCACAAAAATTGTCTGGATAAATTCACAAGCTCTCTCTGCTGTTTTTCATTACATCCATGTCCAAAATCTTTTATCAGATGCAGCTTGCACTGTCCCGGCTGATAACTGTCTCTCGCCCGCATGGAATATGAATAATCTACGATATCATCTGCCAAACCATGCATAATCAATACATCTCCTTTGTATGGCGACAATTCCAAATAGGGTTCCATTCCCACTACTGCATCATGATAAGCTTCGCCAAGCGTCATATCCCAGCTCTGAATATACTCCGGTACACAATTCGGATCGTAATCCGTACCTCGAAGCTGACCTCTTCTCGCATGATCCGGTATACACAAAGCCGGAAAAACCATAATCAGTTTTTTAATTTCTTCCTGACATGCTGCAGCCGCCAGACCTGATACAAATCCCCCCTGCGAAAATCCCATCAGAATGATTTGTGATGCATCTACATAGGGCAACGATTTCGCGTATTCCTTCACCGCTATCACATCAGCGACTTCCGTCAAAACGCTCATATGCTCCGTTTTTCCTTCGCTTTTCACGATATCGTCTGCATGATTACGTGTACCGCCACAAAAACTAAAACAAAATGCCACGTATCCAAGCTCTGCAAACAATTTTCCAAACGGCAACGTTTCCGTATAGTCCCCTGTAAATCCATGACTGATAATCATTACCGGATAGCGGTTCTGTTCATTAAATGAATCCGGAAAACACTGCATTCCCCGAATCTGTAATCCCTCTCGCATACATGTAAATAATTGCATTTTTTCTTGCATCTGTCCATCTCCTATTTTTATATAATAAAGGATCCCGCTTGGGAGATTCTCCGCACTGCAACGGGTCACAACAAGCGACTTTCCTATGAAATAAAATATAGGTCTGCAAACACAGACCCATATCTGATCGTTCCGTACGGAACAATTCCCTTTTTACTAATTATTCATCATAAAGTGAATAATTCTCTCCACATCTTCTTTCTCATGTGCCACGATTTCCAGCTCCGGAATATCACCACATGAAAAAATATTTGCAAGTGAAACGTATTGGCTCAACTTTGATTTCAGATTTAAGCGATCGCCTTCGCCTGTTACCAATTCTACCGTACCTGTACAAGTATCAATCATTTTGAAAAACGCATCAATGTCTTTAATGTTTTGTACTTTCATATTCAATCTCCTTCCTCGTGATACCTTCCCCTGTATCACATCTCTTTATCACTTTACTTTGCTACATCTCAAGTATAGCACACTCGCTTCGAATTACAATGTGCACATTGCACAAAAATACAGTCGTTTTCCAAAGAGAAAACGACTGTATTTGTTCATCTTGCACAATTGCAAATATATTACGAATGATATTACATCATTCCCATTCCGGGAGCTCCGCCTGCAGGCATTGCAGGTAAATCTTCCTTGATGTTTGCTACAACAGACTCGGTTGTCAATAATGTAGATGCTACACTTGTCGCATTCTGCAGTGCGCTTCTGGTCACCTTTACGGGATCAAGAATACCTGCTTTTACCATATCTACATATTCCTCTGCTGCTGCATCATATCCAAAGCCGATTTCTGATTCACGAACTTTGTTAATGATTACAGAACCTTCCAAACCTGCATTGTCTGCGATAAAGAATAACGGTGCTTCCAATGCTTTCAAAATAACGTTTGCACCGGTCTTCTCATCACCTTCTAAAGTAGCTGCAAGCTCTGCTACCTGCTTAGATGCATGAATATATGCAGAACCACCACCGGAAATGATACCTTCTTCTACGGCTGCACGTGTTGCATTTAACGCATCTTCCATACGAAGCTTGCTTTCTTTCATCTCTGTCTCAGTAGCTGCACCTACACGAATCACTGCCACACCACCGGCTAACTTTGCAAGACGCTCCTGTAATTTTTCCTTATCAAATTCAGACGTTGTCTCTTCAATCTGTGCACGAATCTGTCCGATTCTTGCCTCAATTGCCTCTTTTGCTCCGATACCGTCTACGATAACGGTATTCTCTTTCTGAACCTTTACAGATTTTGCACGTCCGAGCATATCCATAGTAGCTTCTTTCAGCTCCATGCCAAGCTCTGAAGAAATCACCTGACCTCCGGTCAAAATTGCGATATCCTCTAACATTGCTTTTCTTCTGTCACCATATCCGGGCGCTTTTACAGCTACTACATTAAAGGTTCCGCGCAGCTTATTTAAAATCAAGGTGGTCAGCGCTTCTCCCTCTACATCCTCTGCGATAATTAAAAGTCTTGCGCCTGACTGTACAATCTGCTCCAAAATCGGAAGTAAATCCTGAATATTACTAATCTTCTTATCCGTAATCAAAATATACGGATCATCTAATACAGCTTCCATCTTATCCATATCGGTCGCCATATATGCAGAAATGTATCCACGATCAAACTGCATACCTTCTACCAGATCAAGCTCTGTCTGCATGGTCTTGCTCTCTTCGATTGTGATGACACCGTCCTTAGATACCTTTTCCATCGCATCTGCTACTAAATTTCCAACTTCTTCATCTCCGGCAGAAATAGCTGCTACTTTTGCGATCTGATCTTTTCCGTCTACTGCCTTGCTCATTCCTGCAAGTGCTTCTACAGCCTTCTCAGTTGCCTTCTTCATACCTTTTCTCAAGATAATCGGATTTGCACCTGCTGCAAGGTTTTTCATACCTTCTTTAATCATTGCCTGCGCTAAAACAGTCGCTGTCGTCGTACCATCACCGGCTACATCATTTGTCTTTGTTGCAACTTCTTTTACAAGCTGTGCACCCATATTCTCAAATGCGTTTTCTAATTCGATTTCCTTTGCGATTGTCACACCATCATTGGTGATCAACGGCGCACCGTATGATTTGTCTAAAACAACATTACGTCCTTTCGGTCCGATCGTTACACGAACGGTATTTGCTAATTTGTCTACACCTGCTTCTAAAGCTGCACGTGCTTCTGCACCATATTTGATTTCCTTTGCCATATGATTCTCCTTTTTACGCTTTGTGCGTGTCCTTTTTCTCGTTTTTTTCTATACTTTTATTACTCTACAATTGCAAGTATGTCGCTCTGGCGAACAATGATGTACTCCTGTCCTTCTAACTTTACTTCTGTACCTGCATATTTTGAATAAATTACCTTCTGGCCTTCTTTTACCTGCATCGTCACTTCTTTTCCGTCAATAATTCCGCCCGGTCCTACTGCAACGACTTCTGCTTCCTGCGGCTTTTCCTGTGCAGAACTAGCCAAAATAATTCCTGATTTTGTCTTTTCTTCAGCTTCAAGCTGCTTAATCACAACTCTGTCTAATAACGGTACTAACTTCATTTGAATTGCCTCCTTCTATTATGAAATCTAATTTTCTTGGCAGTAACTATCGTTACCTATCGTATTTTTGCTTGTTAGCACTCAATTATCACGAGTGCTAATCGCTAGTAAATATGATATGTATTTCTTTGTTTATGTGCAACCGAAAACAGTTGTTGTTTTTCCACTTTTTTCTTTATCTTCCTCTCATATACTCTATTTTTCTCGTGTTTTCTCACGTTTTTATTTTTTAGACTTTTTTTAGAATCTCAAAAGCCTATTTCCTGTTACACAAAAATGCTCATCAGACAAGTCTCGTCTGATGAGCATTTTTTACCAGCCATTTGCTTCCTCTGTATAATATGCATTTACAACAATCTCAAAATGGTCGTATTCCGGATAAGAATACTTTGAAATATATCCGGAGGTGTAAGTATTGGTCGATTTTCTTGACAAATAAATCGAACAGCGATCTACTCCTATCAATTTATTCTTCGAATTATAAATCTTGACATAATAGCATCCTTCCACATTATAATTCGTTGAATTTTTGACTGCTACGTTAAATTCCACACTATTCTCTTTGTCTTTTTCATTTTTCACCGTAGCTTTCACACTATCTGACACATCCGTATATACTTCACCGGGATCGTGTGCCACTGCGCTGACTTTTACGGTAGACACAGACTTATTTATCAGCTCTGCCTGTGAGCTTCCCACATATACGGTAGCATAGGACTTATTCTTCGCCAGAATATCATAAACAATCTCTGTATCTTCTTTTACTACAGAGTCCTTAGATTCTTTCAAGGAATAAGTAAGTGCGATTTTATCAAATGTCTGTTTTGTTTGATTGTCTATGGAAAAGGTCACATATCCATCTGAAACTGCCACCAGCTTTACCCGCATATCTAACGGCTTTACCGTAATTTTAAAATTGACCGTTTCACGGTCTGTCTTTATCTTCACAGTCGATTTTCCGGTTGATTTCGCAAGCATATCTGTATACATCTTGTCTTTTTTACTTGCTGACACTTTAACAACCTTATTATCTGATGACGATGCAGATTTCACATTTGAAAATGTCGTAAAAGAAAGCGATTCTCCTACATACAATGTCAAATCACGCGTCACACTTGCTTTTACAGTCAACGGCTGCCATAATACGAACGCCATTACAAACACAAGAAAAACCGACAAATATTGTTTGATTTTTTTCACGTCATATCTCCTTTTAGGTATGATTTCATACAAAATACTCAATCAAGCAGTCCCAATGCTTCCATCGCGCGATAAATACCATCTTCATGCAAGTCGCTCGTGACATAGTCTGCGGCTGCTTTCGTCTCCGTTGTCGCATTTCCCATCGCCACACCGACACCTGCGTATTCCAGCATCGCCAAATCATTAACACTGTCGCCCACTGCAATCGTATCTTCTCTCGCTATGTCTAAGACTTCACACATTTTTTCAATACCGGTAGCTTTCGTATGTCCTTTTGGAACAAATTCCGCAACCTGTGAATTGTGAATCAGGTATGTATAATATTCCCGAAGTGCTGCAAAACAGCCTTCACGGTCAGCATTATCCGTCGCACAGGACAATTTATTGATTTCCCATGCTCCAAAGTGTTCGGTGATACCCACTAGTCGTTCTCCCAACTCACGCATCAGCTTTTGTCCATACGGCTCATGCGCAAACTCCGAAGCATCCATATATAAATACTCCGGGCCTTCCAATATCGGTCGAAAACCAAATTTGCGGACAGTCTCTACCGTATGAATCGCCAATTCGCGATCAATCAGTTTTTCATAGATTCTCGTCCCATTCAGTTCAACATGCGTTCCACAGCCCGCTACCACGCCATCAAATCCGATGGCAAAGAGCTCCGGACTCGTAATATACGCCCGCGCCCGACCACTGCATAAAAATGCATAATGTCCATTTTCCCGCAATTTACGAATGGCTGTCACTGTCGTATCCGGTATATGATTGTAAAAATCCCACAGTGTTCCGTCTATATCGAAAAATACTGCTTTTCTCACGCTCTGATCTCCAGTAATTTTGCCTTTAACTCATTTTCCATATTCTGTAACTCAGTCTCAGCCGCTGCACGCTTTGCGCGTCCTTCGGTCTGAATCTTCATCACTTCGTCTAATGTCGTGATAAGTGATTCATTTGTATGCTTGAGTGTTTCAATATCTACAATACCACGTTCTGATTCTTTTGCTGCCTCAATCGTAGCAATCTTCAAACGATCTGCATTCTTTTTCAACAGCTCATTTGTCATATCACTGACTGCACGCTGCGCTTCTGCAGCCTGTGTGCTATGCTCTACGCCCAGTGCAATCACCATCTGGCTCTTCCAGAGCGGAATTGTATTCACGATGGTAGACTGAATCTTTTCTGCCATAACGGTATCACTGCCCTGTACCAGACGAATCTGCGGTGCCGTCTGAAGGGCAACCGTTCTGGTCAGCTCAAGGTCATGCAATTTCTTTTCAAAGCGATCAATCAGACCTTCATAATCCTTTGCAGCCTGTGCATCCTCCGGTAATCCGCTGGCAAGTGCTTTGTTTCTCAGCTCCGCTAATTCCTGATCACGTGCTACCTGCAATTTTTTCTTACCGGCAATAATGTACATTGATAACTCTTTAAAGTAGGAAAGATTCATGTCATACATGCGATCTAACATCTGCGCATCTTTAATCAACTGTATCTGATGTGCCTCCAATGCAGTCGTAATCTTTTCTACATTCACTTCTGTCTTATCATATTTTGCTTTTAAGGCAGTCAGTTTATTGGCACGCTTTTTGAAAAATGCGCCCAAACCTTTCTCTTCTTCCTCTACGTCAAAGCTCTTAAGCTCTACAACCAAGTCGGTAATCATATCACCGATTTCGCCCATATCCTTTGTTTTTACGTTTTCCAGAGCTTTTTCTGAAAAATCTGCCATCTTTTTCTGCGTACCTGCACCATACTGCAAAATTGCATTCGAATTACGCAAATCAATTTTTTCTACAAATTCGCTTACCATGCGTTTTTCATCTTCTGAGAGCATAGAATCATCCATCTCATTTTTCGGAGCCGGAATCACCTCTGCCTGCTGCACTGCAGCCGGTGCCTGTTTTTCCTCCGGGGTATCAAATGCTCCAAAATCCAAAGTCGGTGCCTGTGCGGTAAATGTATCAAAATCTGTCATGTCATCTTCCTCCGTCTATTTTTGAATAATATTTATTTTCTTAAAATTTTAGTGGTTCTACATCTGACGAAAAATCGTTATTTTTTGTCAAGCCTTCCTGCTGAAGCATCACCTTCATCGTAGAAATATCAGACGATATATCCCATGCCGTATCCTCAAACAAGATGTCAAACAGATTTTCAAAAGCTTCGTTTACGGTATCCAGCGTGTCTTCAATTTCTTTTTTCGTAGATGCAATTTTTGTTCCGTATTCCGGTTGTCCATCCAATTCACGATAAGCATCGATCAGCTTTCTCGTCGTCGGTAAGTAATAGGTCATAAACTTACGCAAATCCTCGGCACTGTCCGGCTGTTTCTTCACCTGCTCAAAAATGCGGCGCATGATGTCTTCCAGTTTTTCCAGCTTCTGACTCATTACCTCACCGGGAATCGCATCGTTACATTCATGAATATGCCGAATATAATCCTGTCCCTCTGTGAGAATCCGCTGTACGGCATCCGGACACGCCGTCTTTTCTTTTTCCCACTGCATCTGCTCCGCTTCTCTGCGTTTGCGTTCTGCCTCTGCATTCTCATACTGCTGATAAGTCTCTTTGTCCACAATCAGCGTCGTTTTTTTCTCATCCATGCGTCCTTGTAAAAAATAACCGCGACGCAACATGTCCTGCAAATCTTTCTGAATATAGCTTTTCCGTTTGCCGGTCGCACGTGCAAGATCTTCAATCTCACAATATCCGCGATTTCCAATCACGTTCACATAACCGCGAAAACGACGATTTCGACGATTCCATTTCGTAGCCTTGGATATCAAACCGATAAACGGCAGTGCGCCGATTCCAAACGCCACCGGAATCGCTACTGCTACACCTGTAAATACCGCTGCTACGCCTGTCGCAACGGACGCGATACCAAGCATGCTTGTTCCCACGATACCGATTGCCAGACAAACCGGTCCTGCCGCCTGTCCGGGCAAATGACGTTTATAACGCGTAGACAAGGCTGTCGTCTGCGCATTTCTTCGATTTGCAGTATTCACGGTACGCGGCTGTCTTGCCTGTGTATTCGACTGCTGGGACGGTGAACTCCAGATTCCGTTCTGATTTGATACATTCGCTCCATGCATCTTTACCTGTCGTTCAATTTCTTTTCCTACAGTATCAATCCCTCGGTTGATACTGTTTGCGGTCTCATTAATCACTTCGCCGACACTCTGGCTCAATCCTGAAAAGTCTCCGGATTCTACAGCTCGCATGACGGAATCCATCACTTCCTGTCCGACCTGATTCCATTTGTTCGATGTACTCATAGTTCTCTTCCTTCTATAAATATAAATATAAATAATACACTAAAACATGCGATTACAAAACAGATTGCTCTTACTTCGTAATTTTGAATAACTATTATTTTATCAAATATTTTTGCGCTTGTCACTCAGAATCTTATCTGACTACGCAAATCTCATTTATCTGCACAATTTTTCGCAAGTTTTTTAAATAGCACAAGCGAAACTGCTAAAATCAGAACAAGCAGCACTACCGTTACCGGAATATAGTAGTTCTTTTCCGATGACAAAAATTCCAACAGCCCCGTCTCACTGCGCAACAGTACGATTAGGTTTGCCGCCATATGTCCGACAACCGGCACACGTATATCATCATAATATGCCATCAGTGCTCCCAGCAACATGCCCAATGCGGATGCATATATGGCCTGCACAATATTAAAATGCATCACACCAAATATTACCGCAGTCAGACAGACAGCGCCAATGGTTCCCTGTGATTTTTTTAAATGAAAAAATATGAGATAACGATACAGCACGTCCTCGACAAGTGGCGTCACGATGCCAAGCACCAGAAGCTCCCACATCAAATCTGCCGCATAGAACGCCTGCTCTACCATCTGGTAGCTTTCTGACAGCTCCTTGACCTCTATCATCGCCAGCACATTATTAAATGCAATTCCTGCAGCAGACATCAACGCAATCGCCACACATATTCCACGCACACTGTGACCTGTAATATGTGTAAAAAATAGTGATTTTTGTTCGCTTGCATCTAAAAATGGCTCTGCCGTAAACAGCCCGTTTTCTTTTTTGAGCGGGCGGATAAAAACAATATATAATACCAGAAATGCTACGATGTTATTGATTCCCAGTCTTTTCACTTCATCTATCTGCACCAGAACCGGTAAAATCATATTCAAAATCTGACAGATTCCAAAATAGATAAAAAGCGGGTACACAATCATCCAAGGCGACATGCGTCTACTGTTTTTTATCGGATTATTTACATTCATCCAGATATGCCTCCACTTCCGCAGTCGTATCAAATACGGCTACTGCACCTGATTCCACGAGTTCTTCTCGTGTACCGAATCCGTAGGTCACGCCGATGCAGTCAATGCCTGCTTTTTTCGCACCGATTGCATCATATTTTGTGTCACCGATTAAAACTACTTCGTGCATATCCGTGACATTCATTCTGCGGAATGCCTCCTGCAGCACGAGTACTTTTTCTCTGCGCTCAGGTCCCATCGATGCACCGACAATATAATCAAACAGTCCATCTATCTTTTTGTGCTTTAATATCTCGATACAACTGCTCTCCGGCTTTGATGAGGCAAGCCCGATTACATATCCTTTGCGGTGCAGGCTTTGCAGCATCGCCTCCACCCCCGGATATAATTCACACTGATGGACACCTATCTCATCATAATATTCACGATACTTTTTCACAGTAGGTTCGATTTTTTCTGCCGGCACATGATATTTCTGATCAAACATCAATGCCAACGGCGGACCGATAAAGCAGCGCAAGGATTCTAAATCCGGTTCCTCAATGCCCAAATATTCCCGCAATGCGTACTGAACCCCTTTCGTAATTCCTTCCTGCGAATTAACTAATGTTCCGTCCAAATCAAACAATACTTTTTTCATTATCGTTTTACTCCTTTTGTATCTCGATTACAAATATGCAGACGATTCAGCGCTACTGACTGGTCTTTCCCGCCAAACTGTGGATTCTCATCCGCACCGTTTGCAAGGTAGTAAATCGCACGTAACGAATCGCCCTGACTCAACCGCATACCACGTACGCCAATCGCCATCTTTTTCTTTTCCGGTACTGATTCAACAGAAATGCGTAGGAACACATTCTTTTCTGATTCCATGACAATTGTTCCGTCTGTCTGCACCGGACAGACAATCAATAATTCATCATCTTCGGCTAATTTCGTCGCAGCAGTCGTCCGCTTTCCAACCTCGAATTCTGCTCCGTCAACGAGCTTCAGCATCGAAGTCTTTGTACCAAACATATATTTTTGTGCGATAACTGTGCTCATCGCTTCCAGATATACAAAATGTTCATTGCTACTATTATAATTACTTAGATTATCAATCGGTGTTCCCTTGTCTCTGAATTTTCCAAACGGTAAATCCAACACTTTTAACAAATGCATATTTCCGGTATTCGTAAAGATGCATATCTTGTCTGTGTTTTTACATGCAATCACATAGCGGTTCTCTGCATCTGCCGCTTCTTTATTTCTCTCATAAGTCGCCGCATCAACTACCTTTGCATACCCAAAACGATCCATCAAAACTACGACATCGATTTCTTCTAATTGAGGTGCTTCCACCACAGCTTCTGCCACATTGTCAATCACCGTTCTGCGCGCTCTGTCGTACTCTTTTTTATATCCATCCAATTCTTTGATGATCACTTTTGCCATCGCCGCGCGACTGGTCAGAATCTTTTCGTATTCTGCGATATTTTTCATCGTCTGGTCATGCTCTTTCAAAAGTGCTTCGATTTCGAGTCCGATCAGCTTGTACAATCGCATCTCCAAAATCGCGCTCGCCTGTTTTTCTGTAAAGCGAAGCTGCGCTGCATCTTTCTCTGATTCCTTATGTTTAAATTTAATATTTGATGTATTTCCCGTCGTCAGGCATGCCTTGGCGTCTTTAATATTTTTACTTCCTCGCAAAATCTCGATAATCAAATCAATGACATCACATGCTTTCATCAAGCCTTCTTGAATTTCCTGCTTTTCAAGCTCCTTCGCAAGCAGTGTCTTATATTTTCTGGTCGCTAATTCATACTGGAAATCCACATGATGGCGAATCATCGGTACTAATCCCATCGTCTCCGGTTTTCCGTCCGCAACAGCCAGCATATTTACACCAAACGTATCTTCCAGCTTGGTCTTCTTATATAAAAGATTGCAAATATTTTCTGCATTGGCTCCTTTGCGCAGTTCTATCACAATGCGGATGCCTTCCTTTGACGACTGGTTCGAAATATCTACGATATCATTTGTGAGCTTCTTCTCTACCAATGCATAAACATCATTTAAAAATTTTCCGATTCCTGCGCCAATCATCGTATACGGAATCTCTGTAATGACGATGCATTCTTTTCCGCCTTTCATCTTTTCCAGCTCGATTTTTCCGCGCACCTTTACTTTTCCGACACCGGTCGAATAAATACTCAGCAACTCATCCTGATTCGTTACGATTCCACCGGTCGGAAAATCCGGTCCCTTAATGTACTCCATCATTTGTTCGGTATTGATATCCGGATTTTTCATATAAGCTTTGACGCCGTCAATGACTTCGCCAAAGTTGTGCGGCGGTATCGATGTCGCCATACCGACTGCGATTCCTTCTGCTCCGTTAATTAAAATATTCGGGACTCTGACCGGAAGCACCTCCGGCTCTTTCTCTGTCTCATCAAAATTCGGCACAAAGTCCACAACGTCTTTATCCAAATCAGCCAGATACGCTTCCTGTGTGACCTTCTGCAAACGCGCCTCCGTATAACGCATCGCAGCCGCACCGTCCCCTTCAATGGAACCAAAATTACCGTGACCGTCTACGAGCGGCAAGCCTTTTTTGAAATCCTGCGACATGACAACTAACGCATCATAAATCGAGCTGTCACCATGCGGATGATATTTACCCATCGTATCGCCGACAATACGCGCACTCTTTCGAAACGGCTTGTCATAGCGTATTCCCAACTCATACATATCATAAAGTGTACGTCTTTGTACCGGCTTTAGTCCGTCTCGGACGTCCGGCAATGCACGCGCCACAATTACACTCATCGCATAATCAATATAAGATTTTTGCATGACTTCTGAATACTCTGTCCGTATCAGTCTCTCTTCTGCTTCCATTTATTATATCTCCCTTTAACTAAATATCCAATTCTGCATCTCTCGCGTGCGCATAGATAAACGCCTTGCGAGGCGGAACGTCTGTCCCCATAAGCATAGCCGTCACATCACTTGCCATGCGACCGTCTTCTATCTCTACTTTTTTCAATAATCGGGTCTCCGGATTCAATGTCGTCTCCCATAACTGATCCGCATCCATCTCACCCAGACCTTTGTATCTTTGCAACGTAAAGCTGCCTTTCTGACGCTTGCGGTATTTCTCAAGCGCTGCATCGTCATATAAATACTCTTCTTCGCCTTTCTTGGGCATCGCCTTGTAAAGCGGCGGCATCGCAATGTACACATGCCCCTCAAAAATCAATTCCGGCATAAAGCGGTAAAATAAAGTCAGAAGCAACGTAGAAATATGCGCACCATCCACATCGGCATCTGCCATAATAATAATTTTGTCATAACGAAGCTTTGTAATATCAAAGTCGTTTCCGTAGCCTTCTGAAAAACCACAGCCAAATGCATTAATCATCGTTTTAATTTCTGCATTTGCGAGCACTTTATCAATCGAGGCTTTTTCCACATTTAATATTTTACCGCGAATCGGCATAATCGCCTGATACATACGATTTCTTGCCATCTTAGCAGAACCGCCCGCAGAGTCTCCCTCCACGATAAAGATCTCACATTTTGACGCATCTCTGGATTCACAGTTTGCCAGCTTTCCGTTTGAGTCAAAAGAAAACTTCTGCTTCGTCAAAAGATTTGTCTTCGCACGTTCTTCTGTCTTTCTGATTTTTGCAGCTTTTAGGGCGCATTCAATCACGGATTTCAAAACCTCAAGGTTTTTATCAAAATAAAGCTGAATCTCTTCACCGGTCACCTTTGCGGTCACCTTTGATGCATCCTGATTATCAAGCTTGGTCTTTGTCTGACCCTCAAATCGCGGATCCGGATGCTTGATCGATATCACAGCCGTCATGCCGTTTCGCACATCCGTTCCGGTAAAGTTTGCATCCTTTTCTTTGAGAATTCCAAGCTCTCTGGCATACTGATTAATCACAGTCGTGAACACCGTCTTGAACCCTGTAATGTGTGCTCCGCCTTCGGCATTATAAATATTATTACAAAAGCCTAAAATATTTTCATGAAACTCATTCGTATACTGGAAAGCTGCCTCGACTTCAATGCCGTCACTCTCCCCTTTAAAATAAATCACTTCATGAATGGTCTCGATATTTTTATTTAAATCACGTACAAAACCAATAATTCCTTCCGGCTCATGAAACTCTATATGCTCGGTCTCTTCTCCGCGCTTATCTTCGTAGATAATTGTTAAATCCGGATTTAAGTATGCTGTTTCATGCATACGGCTCTTTACGTCATCACCTTTAAATCTCGTTTTTTCAAATATCTCCGGGTCCGGAAGAAAATTGATTTTCGTTCCGGTCTTTCTTGTTTTTCCCATCACGGGAAGCAAGCCGTCTTCCAGCTCCAGTACCGGATTTCCCCGCTCATAGCGGTCATGATGTACAAAGCCTTCTCTGCTGATTTGCACATCCATATAGGTCGAAAGTGCATTCACAACCGACGAGCCGACTCCGTGTAATCCTCCGCTCGTCTTATATGCTTCGTTATCAAATTTTCCGCCTGCATGCAGTGTCGTGAATACGAGCCGCGCAGCCGATACGCCTTTTTCATGCATACCGACAGGAATTCCGCGTCCGTTGTCCTCCACTGTACAGGAACCGTCCGCCTCCAATGTCACATATATCGTATCGCAAAAACCTGCCAGATGTTCATCTACAGAGTTGTCCACGATTTCATAAATCAAATGATTCAAACCTTTTCTTGACACGCTGCCAATATACATTCCCGGTCTTTTACGAACGGCTTCGAGTCCCTCCAATACCGAAATACTACTGGCATCATAGCTGTTTTTTGCCATAATTGCTTGCCCCTCTTTCTACTAATAACTCATACTTTGAAGATTATAACACAACCATTTGCGCGGCGTAAAGTAATAATTTGGTTTTTCCAAACATCCGTTCGTGTCGTTTTTTGTAAATTTTCCATAATTTTATACTGTCTTTTTTACCAAACTATGGTACAATTTATATATTATAAATTATAGGGAGGTTTCAAATGGAAAAAGAAATGATAGCCATGCTTTTAGCTGGTGGACAAGGCTCCCGGTTATATGCATTGACCGAGAAGCTGGCAAAGCCTGCCGTACCGTTCGGCGGCAAATATCGTATTATTGATTTCCCGCTGTCTAACTGTGTAAATTCCGGCATCGACACCGTTGGTATTCTGACACAGTATCAGCCGCTCGTATTGAATGAATACATAGGCAACGGACAACCTTGGGATTTAGACCGTCTTCACGGCGGTGTACATGTATTACCGCCTTATCAGAAGGCATCCGGTTCTGACTGGTATAAAGGAACTGCAAACGCAATCTGCCAGAACATCTCATTTATTGAGCGCTATAATCCCAAATATGTAATCATTCTCTCCGGAGATCAGATTTGCAAACAGGACTACAGCGATTTTCTTCAGTTCCACAAGGAAAAAGACGCAGAATTTTCTGTTGCAGTTATGGAAGTACCCTGGGAAGAGGCATCACGCTTCGGTCTGATGGTAGCAGATAAGACAGACCGCATTACAGAATTCCAGGAAAAACCCAAGGAACCCAAGTCTAATCTGGCATCTATGGGTATTTACATTTTCAACTGGGATATTCTCAAACAGTATCTGTTAGAGGATGATGCGGACCCCGAATCTGAGAACGATTTTGGAAACAATATTATTCCGAATCTGCTTCGCGATAATCGAAGAATGTATGCATACCACTTTGATGGTTACTGGAAGGATGTCGGAACAATCAGCTCTCTGTGGGAAGCAAATATGGAAGTACTCGATCCTGAGCACTCCGGCATTGATTTATTTGATCAGAATTGGAAAATCTATAGCCGTAACAGCGGTATGGCAGGACATCACATCAGCGACACAGCAGAAGTGATTAACTCCATGATTACCGACGGTTGTAAAGTCAGCGGAAATGTAAAACACTCCATTCTCTTTGACGGTGTTACCGTAGAAGAAGGCGCAGTTGTCGAGGATGCAGTCATCATGGGCGGAACCACCATTCGCAGCGGCGCAGTCGTAAAACACTGTATCATTTCCGAAAATGTCACCATCGATGAAAACGCTATCGTTGGTGCGATGCCGCTTGGCGAAGAAAAAGGTGTTGCGACCATTGCTTCTGATGTATATATCGGAAAGGGTGCAAAGATTGGACCGAATGCGATGGTTCGAAATAATGTAAAGGATGGTGAAGAAGAATGGTAAGTTCAAATGCAAATGCACTGGGAATCATATTTCCCAACAGTTATGACTCGCTTGTGCCTGAACTGGTGTCTGAACGATTGATGGCTTCCATTCCGTTTGCCAGCCGTTATCGTATGATTGACTTTTTGCTCTCCAGCATGGTCAATTCCGGCATCACAAATATTTCCATGATCTTGAGACAAAACTACCGCTCTCTCATGGATCATCTCGGCAGTGGACGCGAGTGGGATTTGACTCGCAAAAACGGTGGTTTAAATATCATTCCTCCGTTCTCTGAGAAAAGTATCAAAGTATATCGCGGACGCGTAGAAGCATTGGCAAATATTCTTCCTCTGCTTCGAAACTCCAAAGAAAAATATGTGGTCATGGCAGATGCGCATATCGCTGCAAATGTTCCGTTTGACGATGTCATCGCTGCTCACAAGCAATCCGGCGCAGATATCACAGTCGTTTATTACAAAGCAGACCTTCACGAGCGTACCGAAAGTCTTCGCAAGCTGAACGGCGACTACTACTATACGCTTCAGATCGACGAAAATCAGCGTATCAACGAGGTTCATATCAATGCTCAGGATATCGGTATCCAGAATCATTCCATGAACATCTATGTTGTAAATCGTGAATTTCTGATTACACAGATTGAGGATGCTAATGTTCGCGGAAAAATCTATTTCGAACGTGACGTATTATTGCCGAACTTAGACAAATACTATGTAAATGCATACGAATTTACCGGTTATGTTGCATTTTTAGACAGTCTCAAGAGTTATTTTGATGAAAACATGGCTCTTTTGAAAATAGAAAATTCTGATGCATTGTTTGATGGAAATCCGATTTACACGAAAGTACGCGATGACAATCCGACCCGTTATACACCTACCGCTCGTGTAAAAAATGTGATGGCGGCTGACGGCTGTGTCATCGAAGGAACGGTAGAAAATTGTGTTCTCTTCCGAGGCGTAAAAGTCGCAAAGGGTGCAGTTGTTAAGAACTGTATTCTCATGCAGGATACAATTATTGCAGAAAATACGACTGCGGAATACCTGATTACAGATAAAAATGTTACCATTACTGCGCATCAGGAGATTCGAGGAACTGCATCCTACCCGATGTATATCGCAAAACGAAAAATTGTATAATTTTATTACGGAACAAAAGTGTGCTTCGCATTCTCCGCGCCTATAAGTTTCTACTGCAGCGCAGCTTTTGTTCCGCGCGCGTTAGCTGTGCATCCGTACACGAAGTGCTGTTGTTTGATAGGAAATTCCTATCAAACAACAAAAAACGCTCGCTGCCAAAAGACAGCGGGCGTTTTTTCGTTACTTCTATATCATATGTTATTCAATATCAAATTTAGGCGGTTCATCCAAGTCGTGCGGAACAACTGCCCCATTTTTTTTCCGTTGACGCACACATTCCGTCAGCAAGTATTCTATCTGTCCATTTACAGAACGAAAATCGTCTTCTGCCCAGGCTGCTATGGCATTATAGAGCTTTGCCGACAGACGAAGCGGTACCTGTTTTTTGGAATCAGCCACTAATACAGGCTACCTGAATTGACAATCGGCTGGGCATCCCGATTTCCACAGAGAACGACGAGCAAATTCGATACCATCGCTGCTTTTCGTTCTTCATCCAAATCTACTACTTCTTTTTCAGACAGACGATCCAATGCCATCTCTACCATACCTACCGCACCGTCCACGATCATCTTTCGTGCATCAATGATTGCTGATGCCTGCTGTCTCTGCAGCATAACGGCTGCAATCTCAGGTGCATATGCCAAATAGGTAATACGTGCCTCTATAATTTCCAAGCCCGCATCCTGCACTTTGCTCTGAATCTCTGCACGAATCCGCTCTGCAACGACTTCACTGGAGCCTCTCAGGCTGCCTTCGTCTGCGACGCCGTCACCAGTCGTATCTACATTTTCTGCGACATCATACGGGTATACGCGAACCACATTTCGCAGTGCACTGTCACACTGTAAAGACAGATATTCTTTATAGTTATCTACATCAAAAACAGCTTTCGCCGTATCTACCACACGCCACATTACTGCGATACTAATCTCAATCGGATTCCCCAGACAGTCATTGATCTTCTGACGACTGTTACTCAAAGTCATTACTTTCAGAGAAATCTTCTTTCCGCCAACAGAGTTCACCTCTGCATGCATCGCTTCGCCGGTTAACTGCAGCATCTTATTTGAATTCGCCTTCACATCAGCACTCTGACTCAACTTGGTATCTGATGCAGGATTTATTGCTGTACAAAACGGATTTACAAAATAAAAACCCGGCTCTCTCAGCGTTCCGATGTAATCACCGAACAAGGTCAGTACCAACGCTTCCTGCGGTTTTAACACTTTTAAACCTAAAAATAAAATCCATCCACAGGATGCATAGATAATTCCTGCTATCATAAGAATCAATCCCGGAGCTGACTGCTGCTTTTCAAAGCTGATTGCTCCCAAAATAATAGCAGCAATCGCCACCACATAGGAAGCGAAAATCAACAACATCGCCATCATACCATTTTTGCTTTTTTCCAATGCTCTTTCTTTCATCGTTTGTTCCTCCTCTTTTCTTTCGATATGTGTATGATATCACTTTGATATCACTTTGTCAAGCACTTTCTATCACAGGAATTTCCATATTACACAAAAAGACCTTATCGATAAACGATAAGGCCTACCCATGACACTCTTATTCATTTTTATACGCTATCCGCGCTTTTCGATAATATAAAACATGCCCTGTTCCTTTGGACGCACTTCATATGCGCGTAACAACACCAATTCCCGATGCAGACGAAGATGCTTTTTCACAAACCCTTCTTCGCAGGAATACAGGAACAAATGTCCACCGGCATCCAACAGCTTTGCAAACTGCATAAAACATCCTGCATAAAACTCATCCAATTCTTCGCGCGTCTTCTTTCCTCGCTGTGGCATATCAGCAAATACTTCGGTCATTTTATGCTTTGATGTAAATTCCAAAAAGTCTTTGGTAATAAAATTGCATGTCACCTTCGCAGCCTGCGCATTATACTTTGCGCCGGAAATTGCCTCTCCAAATATGTCTACTGCATAATTGTCATACGCTTTCATCCGTAAATTACGCTCAATTATAAACGTTCCGACACCGCAAAGCGCATCTAATACGACTGCTTCCTCATCCAGATAAGGTCGTGCCAGCTCTACTAACGCAGCCGCAAGCGAGGGATGCATCGAAGCCGAAATCGTATGTTTTCGCCACTGAAAGCGCTTGTCCTCAATGGTATAAAATTTCATACACGGATAAAAACTGCCGTCCTTTGTTCGCGTCAATCGCAGCTCTACTTCATAGTCTGTCGTTGAATTCTGCAATTTCCCGGCACTCTGCCTCTCTAATTCCTGTGCTAACTTCTTTGCCAAATCTGCTTTTTCGGATGCATCCTTTACGCCGCGTATCTCGACACGAAAATAAAACGGAGCTTCTTCATAATGGCTGTTCTCTATCAGCTCCAGCATATTTGATCCCATCAAAAAAGATGCAATCTGTTTCGGTGAGCCTGTCAGTGTCTGCTGCACATTCAATGCATGCAACAATTCACGATACGTGCGAAGACCACTGATTCGATCCAGCTCTGTTGTTCGAATCATAACTCCCATCGGATGAAGTGTCGCTTGAATTCCGTTTTTGCTGAACGCCTTTAACTGATTGCGAAGCGGCTCTCGCAGCGGACGCTCCGTCGTGAGAATCACATCGTTTTTTCGATTCCACCCGGTATAGGTATGTTTTTGTATCACGCCCGACTGTGCCAGAAGCTGCTGCAATAACCCGCGCTCTTCTGTCACATGCTTGCGCTCATCTTCTGCCGGTTCATATGCCAGCAGCTCTTCATAACGTTCCTGTAAGGAATCAATATAATCCGTCACGTCCAGTGCTTTCAACGCAGTCAAATAGGAACTTCGCACAAACCGCGTGCGCTCCACCTCATAAGCAGCATACAACGCCTCTACGTCTTCCTGCGCACGCAGCTCACCCAATAACAGGGCTGCATTTTTTCGAATTTTGGCATCATCATCCCCTAATAAACCGGCAATCACTGACGGATCAATTTCTCCCTCCATCAGTTCCTGTGCCACCTTCGGGTCTTTACACATTTTCTTTAGTTCGATTAAATTTGCACGAATCTCTTCTCCGCGACATATCGCATGGTAATGTTCATTCATTTGTTTCTCTTTTTCTCCATATAACTGCTGATGTCTTCCCGAAATTCATCCCATTCTTTCGGGTCTTCTACAAAACTTTTCGGACAATTCTTCCCTGTAATATCGTAATGGCGCAATAAATCATCGGATGACAGCTCATAGCGGAAACACAGCCATGAGACCAACTCAATCAATGATTGATACGTCTTCTCATTAAATGCTCCCGTCTCATCTGCAATGCAACACTCGATGGAAATCGTATCTTCATTTCGCTCATTGGATGCATACGCCCATTCGTTACAAGGAATACACTGTACGATTTCGCCTTCCAGTCCGATAATGAAGTGACTACTCACTTTTGTGGCGTGTGTTGTTTTTAAATTTTCAAAGTAATTTCGGTTATCCATCGCGGAAGTACCCGGATTCGCTGTATAATGAATCACGATTCCGTTTACTTCCTCCAGTTCGAATCCCGGTCTGGAATACTCGTTGACCGTCAAAAGCTCCACATCTAACGGCGGCCGTTCCATTTCCGTCACTTCTCTCGGCAAGCTCATATGCTGTGGAAGCTCCAGTTGCACAGGCTCCATGCTCATTCGAATCTTCTCATGACGATGCCTATACACCAGCCATCCTATGACAAAGCACGAAACGAGCAATACCACTCCATAGCAGACAAACAAAATCATCCGCTCCCGCCTTCGTCTGTTTCTTCTTCTAATTGCAAGTTCATCCATTTTGTATCTTAATACTTCCGATTTTATACATACCTGTCAAGACCGGCTCTTTCCTTCTCCTTCTTTTTTACTTTTTTCCCTTCCCTATTTTACAGATACATCCACGTTCATGCAATCTATTTTGATTTCAAACACCCAAAATCTTTCTTCCTACTCTGTATCTCGCAAAGTCTGTTGCAAAATCTCCATTATGTAAGGCATATTCTCCTTCATTTCCTCACAATATGCGTCTTCTTCGATATATTTCTTTTGAGACATGGAAATACCCTTCGTCCCCAGTATCGTCGACATCGCCATTTCGATTATCGCATAACGGTTTAACACATGGCGTTGAAGTAAATCCTTTGTCTTCTGCGGTAATTCATCAAAATACGGTTTGTTTGTCCGGTCTTTCATAACTTTTTCAAAAATCGACATTTTACAACTATTTTGATACATCACACCAACACCGGTCTGCATATACTCTGAAGTAAACATATCTAACGTCCAATGTATATCCAGCAAATCCTCTACCATTCGCGCCAAATGCGCCCGACGCTTTGCTAAGTCATCCGACAGATAATCTTGCACAAACTCCTGATCCACCTGCTTTAATGTCTGTTCCGATGCATTCAGCGGCTGACCTTTCTTGTCTGTCTTATGACCATACATAAAAGCTCTCAACACATGAGTACTATCCGGTTTTTCTTTTTCTAATGCTTTCCAGTTTGGCAAAATACTGTTCAAAGACTGATCCAAAGTTTGCTCTCTCTCTACTATTTGTTCCAGTATTCCGTAACTGATATGATCTGCATGCCTATTTTTTAATCTCGCAGCAAGTTTTCTACTCGTTTGCCGCATCCAACCTGCCATTGTCATTTGCGCCGGGATACGCACCTGTTCCGGTCGACCTTCTGCAATCCGCTCTGCTTCTGCCGGCTGTATACGCTGTTGCATCTGGCGTTGTATGTCTTTATTATCTTTCAAATCACGAAACATCTGCTGTGTTGACAACTCATCGTTCTCCATCAACTGAGATATTTCATTCCTTCTATCATTCTTGCTCATTCTTTATGCTCTCCTAGCTTTCATCGAACGAAAAGCTGTTGCGCCATTTCATCTATATTGCTTCCTCTCATTTGATGAGCCAACCCCTGTCAGCATATTATTCTTCACCATTTTCTATACGCCGCATTAGCTTTTTCGCTTCACTATTTAATTCTTTTCCACGCAACAGATGGTTCAGAATGTCTGCATAACCAGCCGAACGATGGCGAATAATCTCTGCTTGATCCACAAACCGCTGCTGATATTTATTTGCTTCTCTAAACATAAGCTTCTGCATATATGTTTTTTGGAATGCATTGTTTTCATCAAGCAACGCTTGTGATGCCATTGTTTCCAGTGTGTAGCGGCTCATCGCATCCAGTGTCTGATAAAACAGTTTATATGTTCTATCTACCAACTCCCCATGTTGCTGATATTCTGTCGGATGAGCTTCTATCATTTTACGATATTTAAGCAATTCTTCAATCGCATAACCTGCATTCAAACTAAGATCCGGCAGACTCGCTTTCTCTGCATCCATTGCTTTATCTCCATCTGCAGCATTCCTTAAGTCTGTTTTTTCCTCTTCTATCCTTCTTTGCACATGTTCATTGATTGCATCTCGCACATTTCTTTCTGTAGTGCTCATCGTGTTTCGGAACTGCTCCTTTATCATCGGGAGCAGTTGAATCATGAGTTCCTGACCATCTCCTTCCTCCATGTACGTTGCATGATCCATTGAAATACCCTTATTAGCGCACACGATATTCATTGTCTCACCAATGACTGCATAACGATTTATTATACGCTCTTGAATCATTCTCCGTTTCAGTTCCGGCAACCCATCAAAATAAGGTTTGTTTACCGGATCATTCATCATATTTTGGAAATAAGTCATTCTCGTCATTTTCTTCCACATTACCCCAGCTTCTTCTTCTAAGTAATCCGGTGTAAGCATCGACTCTGACCATTTATACTCCAATAATTCATTCGTAATCCTCTCCAAATGCGGAATACGACGTTGCAAATCTGCGGATACATAGTCTGCAAAAAAATTCGCATCTGCACGCTTAACTCTTGCTTCATACTCATTTAAAGGCTCATTCTGTTCATTTGTCAGATGTCCTATCATAAATGCTCTCAGCACGCGGTCATCTACATTATTTGCCTCTCGCAAAGCTCGCAAGTCAAGCGGCTGACTGTTATACGCATTACTGTCTCGTAAATGTCTTTCCTGCAGTTGTTGCATCATTCTGTGACTTGTATAATCAGCTTTGCTGTTTCTGCTTCTGATTTCATCGCAATGCCATGTGTTATTCCACCATCTCTTTACTTTTTTGCCAAAAGAACGTTTTACCGGCACCTGATACGCTTGTCCCGCTGCCACTCTTTCAGCCTGTGCCTCTGCCATCTGCTGTTGCATTGCCTTTCTTATCTCTTTATTTCTTTCGCTCTCCCGCTGGATAATCCTAGTTACATTCGCCTCGCGCACTTCCTCAAGCTGTCCGCCGGCATTTTCCCATGCTACTACAGCATTTAAGTGCTGTCTCAATTGCTGCTGTTGT
>JAGAOE010000196.1 GCA_017623885.1 Eubacterium sp.
ATACTCTGTTTGATAAAACTTTGATATTCTTTCAATATTTCCTTCCAATACTTCTTTATATGTTATCTTACGTCTTCCCATTTTCCTCTCCGACTTCTGCAACTGCTAAATACTCTTGCTACAAACTATTAATCATTATACCAAAAACACCCTCAGGTTTCCACCTGAGAGTGCTCCTACTTTCCCCTATTCAATTGCCCAAACCACCTTGTTTCTTAACCATTCTATATTGTCACAACCATATGTACCGTACTCTTACTGATTCCAAACGCCTTTGCTGCCTGACGCACTGTCGCATTATGTTCAATAATATAATTTGCAATGTCAATTGCTCGCTTTTCAATGTATTCTTTCAAAAAAAGACCCCTCAAAAATATGTTTGTTAAATATATGCATATTTTTGAGGGTCTATTCATTTTTTCTATCAAAACAGCATAGCAACACCTCATACGCTCTTAAATATGCGCCACTATCCGTCCTGCAATGTCCGTTACTTGCAACGCAATCATCTCTTTTACATGTTTTGCGACTGCTGCATATCCTGCCGGATTTCCGGCATAGCCCTGCGGAACCAGTGCTTTCGTTTCTTCGCCGCCTATCAGCCATTTTTGCAAATCTGTCATGCTAAGAGATGATGATTCCAATGTCTTTGCTAACTCTAAATCCACATATTCCGGATGAAAATCATTCATCACCGCCGTCTCATATGCACCGCCGTGAATATCTAACAATCCATCCTCCATTGCTCCGTCCTCAAACCATTCAAGCGGATACGGCGGCTCTGATACGAGCAGAAATTCCTCAGTTCCCTTCCATTGATACAACTGTAAATCCATCGCTTCCAATACCAGTTTCACGCGCATTCCTAATTCTGCGTTTGCTCTTTGAATCGCTTCTACGATAGTGTTTACATGATGTGCATCGCCATGATAATTAAAACAATATACCTCCGAAAAACCAAATGCTTTCAAGTTCTCAAAAATTTCGAACAACACCTGTTTCATCGTTTCCGGCTTTAATGAAAAGCTTCCCGGAAATGCGCCCGTACAATGGTTTATGCCCCAATAATACCCCGGTGCAATCAACGCTTCCTGACCCTGCTTTTTCAATTCATCTCGCACCAACTCACATATTTTTTTGCTCCAAAAAATGTCCGAGCCAAGTGGCAAATGCGGTCCGTGTTCTTCTATTACTCCCAACGGAAATAATATCTTGCTTCCTTCTTTCGCAACTCTTGCATTTCTTCTCACTGATACCAGTAATAACGGCCTTTGCCGTCTTTTTTCACACAGTACAGCGCTTCGTCTGCCTTGTTGCACAAATCAGTAAAGCTCTGTGCATCCTGCGGATAGCATGCGCCGCCGGAGCTAAAGCTGAGCGGCACATTTCCGAATGAATCCAGCTCTATCGCAGACAGCTTCACGCGCAATTCATCCATGCAGTTGTTGACGTAGGTTCTTCCCGGCGAATCCTTTACGAATACGACAAATTCATCACCGCCGTAGCGTCCGACATATGCATGATCTCTAAAGGTCTCCTGCATCTCTCTGGCAAATTTTTTCAGTACAATGTCACCATTCAGATGTCCATAGTTGTCATTGTATGCCTTAAAATCATCCACATCGACAAAAATCAATACGCCTGCATCCCGCTCTTTTTCCATGTATTCTTCTACTTTTGCAGTAAACGTCTTTTTGTTATACAAACCGGTCATCGCATCTGTCGTCGAAAGCTGTTCAAAATTCTTTTTCTGCATAAACTCCAAGGTCAAGAGAATCGCGCCCATCGCACCGGTCAGTAACAATAATATAAGCGCATAGACGAGCAGCTTTGTCCGGAATGCCTGGAACGACTCGGACAGCGTATGATCCGCCAGCTCTACCGCCAAATACCATCCCGGCATCTTTTCGATACGTTCGTATCCCTGGGTATAGCTGATTCCGTCTATCTCATAGCTCACGGTGTCTCCCTTGACACCATTTTGCATCTTCGCTATGTAAAACTGAAAATCTTTCTGACTCTCAAACTTCATTCGCGCCTGTTTGAGCGCAAGATTGTTCCATGCTCCGGCTACTGTATATTCACCGTTTGTACATGCGATACTGTTTAGCGAATGGCAGTTAATCAAATAAATAGTTCCCTGTCCCTGCAAATGGTCCATATTTGCATATTCCTGTAATTTCTCTAACGGAAAAATCGCAAATACCGTACCTGCACGTCGATTGTTTTTGTAAACCGGCACAAACACGGTCAGCACAATCGCTGCGGACAATCTGCTGCGAAACGGATCTGTCACCACGGTTTCCTTTGCGACAATTGCCTGTTTGAGATATCCAAGATTCACGAGATCCTGCTGGTCACCTGCCTGACCATATACGTAAAGGGAACTGTCGATATATCCGATACTGCTCACCATTGAGCGCGATGCATAATCCTCCAGTGCCTCATAAATCACCTGCGGGTCGTTTTCCGTCCCACCTGCAATTGCATAGCTCACTTCCTCGATCTGTGCCACCACCTGTTCCAACGCCACATTCACATTCTCTACAATCAGTCCGCTCACCAGCTTTGCCTGACTGGCATTATACTCTACCACCGTCTTTCGCGCATCGACGAAGCCGGTCGAAAGGAACAACACACAAAATGCCAAATATACAGACACGATGACTGCATACACGCGTTTCATGCTTTTTTTCCTGCCTATTATCGCCATGTCGTCTGTCTCCTTTCCCCATGAATAGCTACATCTCACTCAATATCTTCTGAATATAAGGACTGTTTACATTATCAAAATCCACCTGCTGTACCCCGGTGTCCACATACCGATAGGTGCTTTGGTTTCCGGAAGCAAGCTGCACCGCTGCTTTCACACTCTCATAGCCCATTTCGTACTGGCGCTGTACAATGCTCGCTGCCCGGTATTCGCCTTCTGTAATCAACTGTTTCATCTCGTCAGAATAATCAAAGCCCACCAGAATCAAATCTTTTCGCTCACGCGCTACGACCGCCTTTGCCAAGCCAACCGTCGAACCGTTATTCAGGCCGACCAGCCCTGCCAGTTGGCTCTGCTGATCCATAAATTCATAGCCCTGCTTTTCTGCCAGCTCTACATTACCATTATTTATTTTTATATCTTCGATAACCTTCCATGTCTTTGGTGCAAAATTATTCCAATATTCCTGAAATCCTGCCAGTCTCTCCAGAATCGTCTGCGATTCTGCCATACCGATATCAATTCCGATGTACAGCGCATCCGTTTCTGTCTTTCCTTCCTTCTCTAACAGCTTGATCATTTCTTTTGCAGCCATACGACCTGCCTGCATATTGTCTGTGGCATAGCATACGTCAAACGCTTTGCCATTCAATACCGTATCTACAAATATCAGCGGAATCCCTGCTTTTTTGACCTCGTCCGTCATCGCAATAATCTCCGGTATATCTGCCGGCGAAACGATAATTGCATCGGCATCAGCGTCAATCGCATCCTGCATCAGCTCAGCCAGAATTTCCAGATGCGATTCGTTCGGTGTACCCGCAACATACAAATCGCATTCCAGATTCTGCGCACCTGCTTTTGCACCTGCACGCAACGAATCCCAATATGCACTGTTGTATCCCTTTGTAATCAGGTAGATATCCAACCTGTCATTTTCCTTTTTCTCCGAAAACTGTTCATAGGTGAAGCTCTCTTGCGCTTCTTCCTTTAATGCCTGTTCCTGTAAAATCGCACAGCTGGTCAAAGAACACAGCAAGATTCCTGCCAGTACCACTGATTTTATCTTACTAAATTTCAATTTGTTTTTCTGTTGTTCTCGTTTCACCTTTTCCATAACAGCTTCCTCATTTAGCCAAAATACGCCACAAGAATATCTGTCAAAGCTTCCTGTGGCGTTATACTTGGTGTGATAAACGTTCTGTAATCACCTATCTTCGAGATTTACGTTTTGCTTTCATAAATGTTCGAAATTGTTTTTTAGTTTCTTTTAAAATACGGTTTGTCAAAATATATCCATGGCTTCTATCTGTATAAATCGTAACCAATGTCGGCTTTATCACAATCCCCTGAATCTCTGCCCAGTTTTTGTATTCTTTTTGGTCTCCGACTACTACCTCTATCCCCTGCTCATTAATCGTGAGCCGGAGCGTTTCCTGCTGGTCCTTCAATGCCTTTTTGGCACGAATGTATACGCCTAGCGGCTGTATCACAGTAAACAGTGACAAGAACAGCAACAATATTATCCGAAGCCACCAGGGTGATGTTCCCCACAATGCATACAACAATGCGACAGACGAAAATATAAATATAACATTGATCATCGCCAAGTATGACGAATACGTGTAGTACATATGAAACTGCCATAAATCCGAAGGCTGTACCTGATATTCATACTTATATTCCATAGATATTTCCTCACTACTTTCTCTTAGACGCGCGCATGTTCGCACACGTCTATAGAGATTATATCACGATTTAAAGCATCGCTCAATAAAAAGATATTAAACAGTCTTCAAATCAAAGCCAAAGTATTCCACTGCATTGTTGAATGAAATGCCCTTCACGATCTCACTAAGCAGCTTGTCATCATCCGGATACTCTCCGTTTTCTACCCAGCCGCCAACCAACTGACATAAAATTCTGCGGAAATAATCATGTCTGGTATAGGACAGGAAGGAACGTGAATCTGTCAGCATACCTACAAAGTTTCCTAATGAAGAAAGATTTGCCAATGACTTCATCTGATTTGTCATTCCGGTGTAATGATCATTGAACCACCATGCAGAACCCTGCTGAATCTTGTTCTTGATACCACCGCCCTGGAAGCATCCGATGATTGTTCCGATGGCTGCATCATCATTCGGATTCAATGAGTAAATAATGGTCTTGGGCACTTCATCTGTCGCAGATAATGCATTCAGGAAATCTGCGAGCTGTGCAGAAGGCGCATAATTGTTGATACAGTCATAACCGGTATCCGGTCCGAGCTTTTCATACATCAGCGCATTGTTATCACGCTTGCATCCGTAGTGAAGCTGCATTACCCAGCCACGTTTTGCATACTGCTTTGCCATCGTGAGCATGAACGCGGTCTTATACTGTAAATTTTCTTCTGCGGTTGTTGCCTCACCTGCCAATGCCTTCTTGAAAATCGCATCCAATGTTGCATCATCAGCCGGGGCATACATTACATATTCTAATGCGTGGTCACTCACGCTACATCCGTTTTCTGCGAAATAATCCAAACGGTCATTTAACGCATCCTTTAAAGAATCAAAATCCTTGATGTCTACGCCGGAAACATCTGCCAGCTTCTGAATATAAGCCGCAAAATCAGGCTTTTCGATATTCATCGCCTTGTCCGGTCTCCATGCCGGAAGCACCTGTACCTCAAAGCTGTCATCTGCTTTAATCTTCTGATGGTATTCCAACGTATCTACCGGATCGTCAGTCGTACAGATTAACTGTACGTTCGACTTACGAATAAGATTACGCACGGTAAACTCTTTGCTCTGAAGCTTTTCATTACACAGATTCCATACTTCCTCTGCCGTATCTCCGTTCAGATTTCCCTGATATCCGAAATAATAGCGCAGCTCTAAATGAGACCAGTGATACAACGGATTTCCGATGAGCTTGGGCATCGTCTCTGCCCACTTCTGGAATTTTTCACGATCTGATGCATCTCCGGTGATATACTTCTCATCTACACCGTTTGTACGCATCTGACGCCATTTGTAATGGTCGCCGCCCAGCCATACCTGCGCGATATTTTCAAACTGTCTGTCTTCCCAAATCTCCTGCGGATTGATATGGCAGTGATAATCCAATACCGGAATCTTTGTCATGTCCGCATAATTTGTATACAGCTTCTTCGCAGTATCTGTATCAAGTAAAAAATCTTTGTCCATAAATGCTTTCATTTTTTATACCCCCTGTATATCTAATCGATATTCTGTTTGTTATAACGTGACACCCTGTTTGAAAATAGCCAGATCGCGATATCCGTCCTCTTCGCTCTTTACCTTCTGACCATTTGCCACTGCCAATACATACTCATAAAACTCTAATCCGAGTTCTTCCAGTGTCATACCATCCTGTAACAAGCGACCTGCATCAAAATCAATCCAGCCCTTTTTCTTGCCCGCCAATTGCGAATTCGATGATACCTTTACCGTCGGTACTGCACTCGCAAACGGTGTACCACGTCCGGTCGTAAATAACACAATCTGCGCACCGCTCACAGCCAGGGCTGTACTTGCCACCAGATCATTACCGGGAGCACTCAGCAAATTCAGTCCTGCGACTTCAATCGGCTGTGCATAGGTCAGTACATCCATAACCTTTGACGAACCGGATTTTTGCGTACATCCAAGTGCTTTATCTTCCAATGTAGAGATACCGCCCGCTTTGTTTCCGGGGGACGGATTCTCATAAATCGTCTGGTCATGACGTCTGAAATAATCTTTAAAATCATTGATCAGATGAACGGTCTTTTCAAATACCTTTTCATTGATACAACGATCCATCAAAATCGTCTCTGCGCCAAACATCTCAGGCACTTCTGTCAAAATCGTACTTCCTCCGGCACTTGTCACCAAATCCGAAAGTTCCCCTACTACCGGATTAGCAGTGATACCGCTCAGACCATCTGAGCCACCACATTTCATACCGATGACCAATTTCTCGACAGATACCTTTGTACGTGTCACTTTACGTGCCTCCTGTGCCAGTTCCTGCATCAGTTTGACACCTTCTTCGATCTCGTCTTCGACTTCCTGACAAACAAGAAAACGAATGCGACTCGAATCATATTCTCCTAAATAAGGTTTTAAAACATCAATATTTGAATTTTCGCAGCCCAGTCCCAATACGAGTACACCACCTGCATTCGGATGCTTCATCAGACTCGCCAGAGCCTTTCTCGTATTCTCCTGATCGTCGCCCATCTGCGAGCATCCATAAGGATGTGCATAAGAAACGACCGCTTCGATATTCTCACACTTCAAATCCTGACAGCGATTTGCAATCGCTCCCGCAATTGAATTTACACAGCCGACTGTCGGAATGACCCACAATTCATTACGCACTCCGGCTTTTCCGTCTGCACGTTCATATCCCATAAAGAAACGGTCTTCTTCCGGCAACGTACATGTACGGTTTTCAACATTTGTCGGATGATATTCATAACTCAAATCATCTCCGAGTCCGGTTTTCAAATTGTGTACATGAATGTGTGCACCCATTTGTACCGCGTCTTTTGTGTGACCAATCGGGAAACCGTATTTTATCACCGGCGCACCTGCTTCCAGTGCGGTCAATGTGAATTTGTGTCCTCTGGCAATATCCTCTGCCAGAGTCACATCCACGCCATCCACACATAAGGTCTCACCCTTTTTATAATCCCGAAGTGCTACGGCTACATTATCTGCTGTGTTAATTTTTATATATTCCTGCATAATTAGTACGCCTCTTTCTCAGACAATACCTGCTCGTAAGCAGCTTTCATACCCTTCTCCTGAATCAGGTTGTAGTATCCTTCTACCATCTCAGTCATGTCTGTAATATCGCCACCCCAGTAATCCTGACGTGCCATGATGTCTGCCACAGATGCATCCTTCATGAATTTCATGATTTCTTCACCGTCATTTGACGCATCGGTACGATAAAATGCGATAAGTGCTGCCATAGAAAATGTCAATGCCGGCGGATATGCACCGTATTTTTCCTTGTATTCCAAAATAGTCGGCAATACACGTACCTGGAATTTGCTGACAGAATTCAATGCAATCGATAAGAGCAGATGCTTGATAAACGGATTTGCAAAACGCTCTAATACTGCTTTTCCGAAGTTGATATCTGTCTCGGTATTTCCAAGTGTCGGAACGATCTCATCAAAAATACATTTCTTTAAAAATGCAGACACGGTCTCATCCTGCAGACACTCACCAACAGTCGTCAGACCATACAGATGTGCACCGAGTACCATAGAAGTATGTCCGCCGTTTAAGATACGAACTTTACGCTTTTTGTACGGTTTTACATCATCTGTCCATACGATATTATAACCGGCTTTGTTGAACGGAAGTTCATCTTCATGATGACCTTCGATGACCCACAGATGGAAGATTTCTGCGGTATCCAGGCAATTATCCTGATAGCCGATTTCTTTCCAGAGTTCTTCTGCCTCATCTCTCGGATAACCGGTAACGATACGGTCAACGAGTGAATTACAGAAATCGCATTCCTCATTAATCCATGTTACAAAGCCTTCCGGAAGATTCCAAAGCTGTGCGTACTTTAATACATATTCTTTCAAAAATCCTGCATTGTTATCAATCAACTCACAAGGAATCAATATAAATCCGGGTAATCCAAGTTCGTATCTCTTATACAAAAGCTGTGTCAGCTTTGCCGGATATGATTTTGCCGGACGATCTTCTAATTTTTCTGTTCCCAGATATTCGATACCTGCCTCTGTCGTATTTGAAATGATAAAGCGCATATCCGGGTTCGCTGCCAGCTCCATGTATGCATCAAACTCTGTGTACGGATTTACACAGCGGCTGATGACATCGATGTGTGAACGCTCATTGACCGTCTCACCATTCTCGATACCTCTCAGGTACAAATTATATTCACAATTCTGGGAGCTCAATAAATCACACATACCTTTTTCGATCGGCTGTACGACTACGACCTTTCCTTCCCAGACCTCTTTTTCATTCAACTTGTACAAAAAATAGTCTACGAAACCACGAAGGAATCCTCCTTCACCAAACTGAATCACTCTTTCCTTTGCCATTATATGTTCCTCCTTATAATAGGGTAGCCCTTAGCCGGAAATATGCTAAGGGCTACGCTGTTTTTTGAATACAATGTTATAGGTTTTCCAAAAACTTTCTTCCTTTTTCAATCATTACAAAGACTACACTGTTGCGCGTCTTAAATCTTCTTTCACTACTCAGATTTATCCTAAGAGATTCGGCAGGAATAAGCTGATCTCAGGAATAAATGTAAGCAGAAGCAAGGTAACTATCATACACAGATAGAACGGTAAGGTCGCTTTTACCACACGTTCCATTTTTACTTTTCCTACTGCTGAACCGATGAACAATACAGCTCCTACCGGCGGTGTCAACAGACCGATACCACAGTTCAATACCATCATGATACCAAACTGAATCGGATCGATACCGATAGATGTCGCAATCGGAAGTAAGATCGGGGTCGCGATTAAGATAATCGGCGCCATATCCATGATACATCCGAGGAATAACAAAATCAGGTTCAGTAAAATCGCAATCACATACGGGTTATCACTCACACCGGTAATCGCTGTTGCTGCAATATCCGGCACGTGAAGTCTGGTCAGACAGTTTCCGAATACTGAAGATGTCGCAATCAAAATCATTACGATGGACAGTGTATTTACACAATCATTTAATGATTTCCATACACCCTTCCAGTCTAAGCCCTTGTAAATAAATACCGATACAAGCAACGAATAAATAACCGCAATCGCTGCAGACTCCGTAGCAGTGAACACACCACCAACAACACCGAATACTACGATGATAACGGCTGCGAGAGCCCAGAAAGAAACTGCAAACTGCTTAATCAAGTTCTTAATCGAGAACTTAGAACCCTTCGGGTAGTTGCGCTTCTTTGAGATGATATAAGAACCAACCATCAAAGAACCTGCCAACAATGCTCCGGGAATATATCCTGCAAGGAATAATGCTCCTACAGAGATTCCACCTGCAGAGGTCGCATAAATAACCATGTTGTGTGAAGGCGGTACTAACAGACCCTCACATGAAGAGGTAATCGTAACTGCTGTAGAGAAGTCATCGTCATAGCCCTGCTCTACCATCATCGGAATCAACACAGAACCAAGGGAAGCAGTATCTGCTGATGCAGAACCCGAAATACCTCCAAAGAAGTAAGATGCTACGATATTTACCATCGCCATACCACCGGTCATCCAGCCTACACAGGCATCTGCCAGTGCGATTAGTTTTTCCGAAATACCGCCGGAACCCATCAATACACCCATCGTGATAAAGAACGGTACTGCCATCAGTGAGAAGGAACTAATACCTTTCACCATGAACTGACATAAGGTAGACAACGGGAGACCCTGACTAAGTAAACAAAATACTGAAGAAAGTCCTACTGCATACGCGATCGGGAAACGAAGCAAAATCATTACCAAAAAGCTGATTAACAAAATCGCTACTGCAGTTCCATTTGATACACCTGCTGCTAAAATCATGCTTCTTCTCCTCCCTTCGCGAAAAATGATTTAATATGTGCGTAAATAGCTTCGACTTCGAATACAATCATCGCGATACCGGCCAGACATACCGGGAAGTACATCCAGAAGCGTGATAACCAAGGCATGCTGACATAGCTACCCTTTGTACCTATCGTCATTGCATAATTCCAGCCTTCAACAACCATAATAAATGCCAACAACAGAACCGCAACATCTGCCAAAATATCCAAAACCTTTAACAGTGTTTTCGGTAAATAACGGTCTAATGCTGTCATGCGGATATGCGAGCCTCGACGAATCGCAAGAGCCGCAGAAAGAACCGCCATATAAGACATCAATGTCAAAATCGTCTCTTCTGTCCATGCCGGGTCATCAATAAATGGAATATAACGACCACATACCTGATAAGCGGTAATGAGAATATCTGCAATCAACAACAGTTTGCAAAGTAGCAATGTCACTTTGTCAACTGCGTCAAATAACGGTTTGATTTTATCAATTTTTGTAAAAATAGCAGGCATTGACAAAACTCCTTTCATTTTCCATACAATTCTATAAGATGTAACAGGCACAGAGCCAGTTTGGCGCTGTGCCCATTCACACTCACATATTTTTATTTTTTAGAATAGACATCGTTCTTTGAACGAAACTATTTTATTTTGCAAAATCAAGAATCTGCTGATACAGATCTGCCTGAGAAGCAGTGTTTGCCTCGATAACCATCTGGCAAGCTTCTTTCCAAGGAGTCATATCCGGAACTTCTACTACGTTACATCCCTCAGCCTTTAACTCTTCAAGAACCTTTGCCTCTGCCTCTGCTGAGATTGCCTTACAATGAGCAGATGCTAACTTACCAGCTTCTGTCATAGCTTCCTGCTGTGCAGGTGTCAGGCTGTTCCATGCTTCGTCAGTAATGATAACCTGAACTGCTCCAAGTGTATGTGCATCAAGGATCAGGTTGTTTGCTACCTCAGGGAATGCATTTGACTTGTAGTTTGCGATCGGCTGCTCAGCAGCATCTACTACGCCAGTCTGTAATGCTGAATATAGCTCGTTGAAAGATACAACTGTAGGAGAAGCACCTAAGCCTTCTACCATACCGTTCATAATCGGGTCGTTAGACACACGAATCTTTAATCCCTGTAAGCTGGTGATGTCTTTCAACTCTTTGTTAGAGAAGAAGTGACGGAATCCTTCCTCACCGTAGAACAGTCCGCGTACGCCTGAACCATTCTCCGAAGGCTCCTGTAAGATTTCCTGAGCTAAATCTGACTCAGCAAATGCCCACCAGTGATCTCTGTCTTTCCATGTATAAGGGATAGAAAGCAGTGATGATTTCTGTCCGCCGTAGCTGGTAAGAGCGAATGCAGAGATACGTGACATCTGGATGGTTCCTGCTCCACCGAGCATGGTATCTAATACGTCATTCTCTGAACCAAGTACACCTGCTGCCTGAAGGTCGATGGTGATAGATCCGCCTGAAAGTCTCTCAACTTCCTCTTTAAACTTGCTATCCATCTGTCCTACGATCGTATCCAAAGGATTTACCTCAGCCATTACTAATGTAACTGCCGGATCATTTGCTGCAGGATACTCGCTGGTATCTGCTGCTTCTGTAGACTCTGCTGCTTCTTCCTTTGCAGGCTCCTCAGCTTTTTCTTCCTTTGCAGGTTCTTCAGTAGCTGCTGCCTCTTCCTTTGCAGGCTCTTCCTTTGCACTCAGTCCGCATGCGGTCATTGAGAATGCCATTGCTCCAACGAGCATCATTGAAATTACTTTCTTTTTCATTTTTTTTCCTCCCAAAAAAAATAGTTAGTTTTTTGTACAGAGCGGCACGTTTTTTGTTTGTGTCGCTCTGACATGTTAGTTGATGACATTATAATACCACGCTGACATGTTAGTGTAAAGTAGTAATTTGAACTAAATATCAATTCTTTTTTTGTCTATTTTTCACAATTGACATATCGTTTTGCCATAAACTTACAGAAAAAACTAACTATTCTTTATATTTAATTTTTCGCTTTCTGAAACGTATGCTATCAAAAAACGCTCTCGTTTTTTGTCATATACGCACGACTACACATATTTTTTCAGTGTCGCACGAATCGCACCGACACCTGCCAGTTCTTCTTTCACCAGCTC
>JAGAOE010000197.1 GCA_017623885.1 Eubacterium sp.
AAAATCTGGATCGTGTAAACGGCGAATTGCAAAAGCTGGATGAGGAGGTTGCACAGTTAAAGGAGAGTCTGACACAGGCAAAGACTGATATTGAGAAAAAGACGGAGCAGATTGAACAAATCCGACAGACGATTCTTGCGGGTGATGACAGCTATGCACGTTTGGAAGCGCAGCTAAAGACTTCTTTAGAAAAGAAAGAAGAATTGTCTGCGAACAATAAGAACTTCTATCAGCAGATTGATGAGATTGCAGGACAAATCAGCAATCTGGAAAAAGAGATTTTCCGTCTGAATAACGGACAGGAGAAGCTGGCAGAAGCAAAAGAATATCAGACTTCTTATATGTGGAATGAATATGAGCTGACGTATCACAATGCAATGGCACTGCGCAGCGAGGACACCTTTACGCTGCAGGAACTGAAAAAGCTGATTGCAGGTGTGAAGGATGAAATTCGAAAGCTCGGCGATGTCAATGTGAATGCGATTGAGGATTTTAAAGAGCTGAATGAACGTTATACGTTTTTGAAGACACAGCATGATGACTTGATTGAGGCAGAGCAGACCCTGATGCAGATTATTGAAGAGCTGGACGCAGGTATGCGCAAGCAGTTTACAGAAAAATTTGCAGATATTCAAAGAGAGTTTGATAAAGCGTTTAAGGAATTGTTCGGCGGAGGAAAAGGAACGCTGGAGCTTGTGGAGGACGAGGAGCATGATATATTAGAATGCGGTATTCGTATCATTGCACAGCCGCCCGGAAAAAAACTGCAGAATATGATGCAGCTTTCCGGTGGAGAAAAGTCCCTGACGGCGATTGCATTGCTGTTTGCGATACAGAATTTGAAGCCGTCACCGTTTTGTCTCTTGGATGAGATCGAGGCGGCACTTGATGATTCGAACGTAGACCGTTTTGCGAAGTATTTACATAAGCTGACAAAGAATACGCAGTTTATTATTATCACGCACCGACGCGGAACGATGAATGCGGCGGACCGTTTGTATGGTATCACGATGCAGGAGAAGGGTGTTTCGACACTTGTTTCGGTAAATCTGATCGAGGCGGATTTAGATGAGTAAGTTAAGAATGTAAGGCAGATACGGAAATCACGTGTCTGTTAGCATGCAATTGCGAAACTCCAATACAACACGATAAGGTTAATAAGGAGTTTCGCAAACACCTAAAAATATCTGTTAGATAAGAGGGGAGAAAAATGGATCAGGAAGAAAAGAAAGAAGAAAAAAAGAAAAAAGGTTTTTTTGGCAGACTGGTAGAAGGTCTTACAAAGACCAGAAATAATATCGTAAAAGGAATTGATAATGTATTTAGCGGTTTTTCTCATATTGATGATGATTTTTATGAGGAAATCGAAGAGATTCTGGTGATGGGTGATTTGGGCGTTCATGCGACGCAGCAGATTATTGAGAATCTGAAGCAACAGGTAAAAGAGCAGCATATCAAAGAGCCGGCAGACTGCAAGGAATTGTTAATCGAGAGTATCAAGCGACAGATGGATGTCGGTGAGACTGCTTATCGTTTTGAAAATGAGCAGTCAGTGGTGATGGTAATCGGTGTGAACGGAGTCGGCAAAACGACTTCGGTCGGAAAGCTTGCCGGAAAATTGAATGCGCAGGGAAAGAAAGTCGTATTAGCGGCGGCAGATACGTTTCGTGCAGCGGCAGGCAGTCAGCTTGAAGAGTGGGCAAAACGTGCCGGCGTAGAGATGATTGGCGGACAGGAAGGTGCAGACCCGGCGGCAGTCGTATATGATGCAGTGGCAGCAGCAAAAGCCAGACGCGCAGATGTTTTATTGTGTGATACGGCAGGCAGACTTCATAACAAGAAAAATCTGATGGAAGAGCTGCGAAAAATTAACCGCATTATCGATCGTGAATACCCGGAGGCATTTCGTGAGACACTGGTGGTATTGGATGGAACGACCGGTCAGAATGCACTTGCACAGGCAAAGCAGTTTGCAGAGGTGGCAGACATTACGGGTATTATTTTGACAAAGATGGACGGAACGGCAAAGGGTGGAATCGCGGTAGCGATTCAGTCTGAGCTGGGAATTCCTGTAAAATATATCGGTGTCGGAGAAACCATCGATGATTTACAGAAATTCGATTCGAATGATTTTGTAAATGCGCTCTTTGACAGAGCATCAGAAAGGGATGAAGAAGAATGCTAACATTGGATAAATTTGAGGAAGCCAGCGAAAAGGTTCGTGAGGTCACACTGGAGACAAAACTGGTTTACAGTGATTATCTGAGTAACCAGACCGGAAACAAAGTATATTTAAAGCCGGAAAACATGCAGTTTACCGGTGCCTATAAGGTGCGCGGCGCATACTACAAAATCAGTACCCTGAGCGAAGAAGAACGCACCAGAGGTCTGATAACGGCATCTGCTGGAAATCACGCACAGGGCGTGGCATATGCGGCAAAATGCTATGGATGCAAAGCGACGATTGTCATGCCGACGACGACACCGCTCATTAAAGTAAACCGTACAAAGAGCTATGGTGCAGAGGTCGTGTTGCACGGAGATGTGTACGACGAGGCATGTGCACATGCATTGGAGCTGGCGAAAGAGCATGGCTATACATTTATACATCCGTTTGATGATCTCGCGGTAGCGACCGGTCAGGGAACGATTGCAATGGAAATATTTAAGGAGCTTCCGCTTGTAGAATACATTTTAGTCCCGATCGGCGGCGGCGGACTTGCGACCGGTGTCTCTACACTTGCAAAGCTGTTGAATCCGAAAATAAAGGTTATCGGTGTCGAGCCTGCCGGAGCAAATTGTATGCAGGTGTCTTTTCATGAAAATAAAGTGACGACCTTATCCGGCGTAAATACAATTGCGGATGGTACGGCGGTGAAAACACCGGGCGAGAATATTTTCCCGTATATCAAAAAGAACCTGGATGACATCATTACGGTAGAGGATGATGAATTGATCGTTGCTTTTTTGGATATGGTGGAAAATCACAAGATGGTCGTGGAAAATTCAGGTTTGCTGACGGTAGCGGCACTGAAAAAACTGAAAGCGAAAAATAAGCGCGTGGTGTCAATTCTCAGCGGCGGTAATATGGATGTCATCACAATGTCCTCTGTTGTACAGCAGGGATTGATTTTCAGAGACCGTATCTTTACGGTATCGGTATTGCTTCCGGACAAGCCGGGTGAGCTGTGTAAAGTATCTGGTCTGATTGCAGGCATACAGGGAAATGTTATCAAACTGGAGCACAATCAGTTTGTGAGCACAAATCGAAATGCGGCAGTGGAGCTTCGCATTACCTTAGAGTGTTTTGGTACAGAGCACAAACAGCAGATTATGGAAGCATTGGAAGCAGAAGGCTATCGCCCGAAGGTCGTGCGGACAACGTTGTAGAATATCAGACAAAGGAACATGATAAAGTCTGGAAAGAAATTCAGAACTGGTAAGGAATAATAAAAAACCTATTCAGAAATCTTACGGTTAAATAGGAATCGTAAGGTTTCTGCAATAGGTTTTTTGATTTGTTGGTATTTTAAGGTGGTATGCTACAGCTTTTGGAGAAACTCACGCGGCGAGCAGCCTTCTACTTTTTTAAATACCTTGCTGAAATAAAAGGCACTTTCAAAACCGAGGCGTTCTGCGATTTCATAAATTTTGTCATTGCTTTCGCGCATCATTTCTTTTGCGGCGGTTATTTTGGCATAATTGACATAATTCACAAATCCTAAATCAGAGTATTTTCCAAACAGGCTGCTGAGGTAAGTAGAGCTGATGCCAAAGGTAGCAGCGACTTCATTCAATGTCAGTTTTTGATCCAGATTTTGATGAATATAAGTTTTGACATTGCTTACAACATGATTTTTGTAATCATCTTTCTCATTTTCAAAATAGGTACATAAGCCGTCGCACAAAGTTTGAAGCCAAGTGATAATCTGGTCTGTCGTCTGGAGCTGATACAGCGAGCGATAACCGTTTGGCTCCTGACGGAAAATATTGCTGACGATTTGCTCACCGTCAGAGAGCAGGGAAATCGTCAGATACAAAACACTTCCGGCGGCATCCATTGCCTGCACATAGTGGGCGGTGTTTTGTTTAAATAATTCGATAATCGTAGTGAAGATATCTTTTAGCTTTTCCTGATTCAGTTCCTCATAGGCAATGCGTATGTCATCTTTAAAAATACTCAGATTAAAAACATTTTTTGAGAGCGCATGCGTCGGCAAATCTTCATAGAACAAAAAAGGTGTGTCATCTGAAGCATTGGTTAAAGCCTGCTTTGCCTCATAAAAGGAAGCGGACAATTCAAACGGGTTTGTGATTGGATGACCGATTCCGGCATGAATCGTAGCGTTGTAATAATTTTTGAGCATTGAGCAGGTGCCTTGCAAGGCACGCAAAATATCCTGCCTGTAGTCGTTTCCGTCAGTCAGCGGAAATACGATTAAAAAGTGTCTGGCATCCAGTGGAGTAATCGTACAGTCGATGTATTTGCCGATGAGCTGGATGAACATTTGCAGCGTTGAACTATAAAGATTCAGAAGCTGTTTCGCGTCCATCGTGGATTCCGAAGGTGTGTCAATCTGGAAATAACCGGCGAGACTTCCGTGTGCAGAAAATGAAACGGACAGTTCTTCCTTTTGGAGCTCGAATTCGGTTTCGCTTTCAAACAAGTTGTTTACCAGACGGATAAAAAAGCGTTCTAATAACGGCTCAGACGGAGCACTTACTGGTTCTGAAACGGTTTTACATTCATTAACTTGGGAAATCGCACGCCGAATGCTGTCGCTGAGCATTTGCGCATCTAATTCCAGTTTTACCAGATAATCGGTCACCTGATAAGAAATCGCCTGCTTTGCCATCGCAAAATCTTCGTAGCTGGTCAGAATGATAAACACGGGGAGCGTGCCATAGCGCTCTCGGCAGATGCGCACCAGTTCCAGACCGGATAAGATGGGCATCTTGATATCTGTAATGACAATGTCAGGCATTTGCGTTTCTATGATATGTAAGGCAGCTTCGCCGTTGGCAGCTGTGCCGATGACTTCGATTTGCAGGGATGGCCAGTCAATCATGGATTTGATACCGACCTGAACGAGTGGTTCATCATCTACAATCAATAATTTATACATGCAGGGTTCCTCCTAATGATTCGGGGTGTGAACAGTCGCTGTCACATCGTTTATGGGGAAGTGTAATCGTAGCAGTCGTGAAAACGCCGATTTCACTTGTAAAGGAAAGTCCGTAAGTATCGCCGTATTCATACTGCAGGCGCTTGTGCACATTGGAAATGCCAATATCACGGAAGAAATTGGAAGCATATTTCGTTTCATTTGTCAGGAGACCGGAAAGTGTAGCTTCATCCATTCCGACGCCATCGTCAGTGATGTCGATGCATACCTGTTGTTGGTCGCTTTCATAGACCCGGATGACGATCGTTCCGGCAGCACCCTTTGGCTCGATGCCGTGAAAAATAGCATTTTCTACGATTGGCTGAAGCGTAAATCGCAGAATTTCATTTTCTAACAGACTGTTTTCTGTGATTTGAACATCCATCGTAATCGTACCGCCGTAGCGGTATTTTTGAATGGTATAATAATCGTTTAAAAAATCCAGCTCTGTTTGCAACGGAATACGTTGACGGCTGTCTTTGGCGATGCTTTTCAGCAGTCGGGAGAGCGCGGTCGTCATTTCAGGAATTCCGGTTGCATTTTGGATGGATGCCATCCATTTGATGGAATTGAGCGTGTTATATAAAAAGTGCGGATTAATCTGACTTTGTAACATCTGATATTCGTATTCGCGTTTTTCATTTTCGATTTCGATTCTTGCATCAATCAGCTTTTGAACACTGCCGGAGAGCTCATTGATGCCGCGACCGATATCGCCGAATTCATTGCTCCATTCAATCATGGGGTCGGCACTAAAATCTCCGCCGGAAATGCATTTCAGTCGTTTTAAAAGAATGTTGACCGGACGGTTTACGGTGCGGTCCAAATACAAAGTATAGCAGAGACCGGAGAAAATGACCAGTAATATCATCCATGCCAGTATGTTGAAAAAGGAATTGACTTTCGGAAAAATTCCAAATGTCGGAATGCTCTGTGTAATATAGCAGTTTGCAAGATGCAAGGGTCTGGTGACATACTGTGTAGGACTGCCATTTGCAGAGGGGTATACCCAGGTGTCATCATAGAGTGTCTCACCGGAGAGTGCCTCTGCCTGCCAGGGAACATCCGTGATTTCAGACAGGGCGTGGTCTTCATAGACATAGACATGTTGATCGATGGTGACATAGAAGGTACTGTCTGAAGCGATAGCGTAGTCCTCTAAGACATCGCAAAACAATGCCGGCTGTAAATCGGCAAGCACCCAGCCTAACACAGAGGAGTTGTAGGGATGATAAATAGGGCGGAGAATGGGGAGTACCGGTTTAC
>JAGAOE010000028.1 GCA_017623885.1 Eubacterium sp.
CACTCTTTCTGTCTTTTTGCCAAAATAAGCAGCTTGCCACTTCAAATCTTTCAAAACTGTTAGAATTCATTTCTCGCCTGAAAGATTGTAGAAAGTTTCCTATGCGATAATCTGTATGTAGCAAAGGATGATTTTCTTTGTATACATACGGATTTTTTTGTTATGGAGGTATTCATTATGAACATTTTACAGGCACAAGACCTGAAAAAAACTTATGGCTCCGGAGACAACATCGTGCATGCACTGGATGGCGTCTCTCTGAACGTAGAAAAAGGCGAGTTCGTCTCAATCGTCGGAACATCCGGTTCCGGCAAATCGACACTCCTGCATATGTTGGGCGGACTGGATCGTCCTACCGCCGGAACGGTGACTATTGACGGACAAAACATTTTTTCTTTAAAAGAAGAAGCGCTCACCATTTTTCGCCGCAGAAAAATCGGTTTTGTCTTTCAAGCCTATAATCTCGTTCCGGTACTGAATGTCTATGAAAATATTGTAATGCCAATCGAGCTGGACGGACGATCGATAGACAATGCCTATATACAACAAATCACACAAACACTGGGCTTAGATCAGCGTCTGGATGCATTGCCTAATCAGTTGTCCGGCGGTCAGCAGCAGCGCGTTGCGATTGCCCGTGCACTTGCTTGCGCTCCCGCGATTATTCTCGCCGACGAGCCAACCGGAAATCTGGACTCGAAAACCAGCCAAGATGTGCTGAGTCTTTTAAAAGTAACCAGTCAGAAATTTTCTCAAACGATTGTGATGATTACGCACAGTGAGGAAATCGCACAGATGGCAGACCGTATCATTCGCATTGAAGACGGTCGAATCGTCACCCGAAATTAGCAGGAGGTGACGCATATGAACGTAAAAAACAAAGCATATATTTATCGTTTCGGTTGGCGATGTCTGCAAACCTCCCGCAAACGTAACATCATTGTAATTATCGCAATTAGTCTGATGGCCTTATTGTTTACTTCTCTTTTTACCATTGCAATGTCCATTAATTCAAACTTTGAGATGTACACATTCCGCCAAATCGGCGGTTACAATCATGGAACCTTTAAAGAAGTAACCGCTGAACAGATACAAGCGATTTCGCAGCACGCGAATGTAGACGCCATCGGCAAGCGCACGATTATCGGCTACATAAATGATGGTGTATTTTCCAAGTCCTCTGCCGAAGTCAGCTATATGGACGAAAACTGTGCCAAGTGGAGCTTTGTTACACCGACTACCGGAACTCGCCCACAGCGCGAAAACGAAATCAATATGGACATCCAAGCATTGAAGCTACTAGGTGTAGAGCCCGAACTGGGTGCACAAATCACTTTGACCTATCTTGTCCATGACCAAAATCAAAATTTCGTCGAGCGAACGGACACCTTTACGCTCACCGGTTGGTGGGAATATGACAGTCTCTGTCCGGTTCACTTTATCAATGTCTCCGAAGACTATGTAAATAAAGTAATATCAAGCTATGCATCCACGGAAACACCACAGTTTCGAACTGACTTAAATGTCATGATGAGATCTAAAATAAATATCCAAAAACAAATGGAACAGGTGAATCTGGATTTCGGATATTCATGGGATCGATCAAGTGGCGATGAAGCCGTTCGAATCGGCGTAAACTGGGGCTATACGAACAGCCAATTAAATCATAATATTGATTTTTCCATCGTCATGGCAATCCTTGCATTCCTTGCACTGATTGTTTTCACCGGCTATCTGATTATCTACAATATTTTTCAGATTTCAGTCACTGAAGATATTCGTTTTTACGGGTTGTTAAAAACCATTGGCGTGACTCCGCGTCAATTACACAGCATCATACGACAGCAGGCGCTGCTGTTATGTGTTGTCGGTATTCCGATCGGACTGTTACTGGGATATGCTGTCGGCGCAGTTTTGACACCGGGTATTATAGCAAACACTTCTTTAGGAACAACTACGGCATTGATTAGCAACTCTCCTGTTATCTTTGTCGCTTCCGCTCTGTTTGCACTCATCACGGTATTGCTCTCCTGCTATCGTCCAGGAAGGATTGCTGCAAAAGTATCTCCAGTCGAGGCACAAAAATACCTCATGGTCTCAAAGAGAAAAAAGAAACACCGCTCCACACGCGGTGCCAAGGTTTATCAGATGGCATTTGCCAATTTAGGGCGAAATCAAAGCAAAACTATTTTAGTCGTAATTTCTCTTGCGCTCTCTGTCGTTTTGCTCAATATATTATTCTCGTTTACCAATGGTTTTCATACCGAAAAATACTTGGCAAAAGAAAGCTGTGCCGACTTTATCGTCTCCAGTTCCGACTATTTTCAGGACGGCTTTTCGTCAAATCAGTTTTTGTCTGAATCACAGATCGATGAAATCAAGTCAAACGTATCTGCTTCCCTGTCGGGCTGCGGATATACGATAGACGGTGCATTTCCTATCAGTTGGATGGATGAAGCCAGTTGGCGACAGGATATGGCGCGTTACTATTCCTCTGACGAATTAGATACGGTATTATCTCTGCAACAGCGCCGCGGCAACCTTGTTGCGACCAATACACTCATTGAATGCTATGACGAGTCCTTGTTCGAAAAACTATTTGTTACAAACGGCGAACTCTCACCTGTCTTTCAGGCAGATAGCCACCAGATTGCAATCGGTGTCTACACAGATGATTACGGACACGTAGAAAACCCTGAACAATATCCGTCCATCGGCTCCGAACTGACACTCACCTATATCGACGAGGATGGTTATATTGACATCCGCACCGGCAAACCAAGTACGGAAAACACACCTGAGGAATTCTTGGAATATCGTATCACAAAAAGTCACGATATCCACTACACAGTCTGTGCCCATGTCATTGTTCCCACTCCGATGAGTCACCGTTATCGTACCTCCGGTTACCATCTTGTTCTACCGGTAACAAATCTGAAAGCGGACAGTCAACAGGCTGTGATTCCGATGTTTTATCTGTTTGATACACCTGATATCGTTTCAGAAAAAGCAGCAGAAACCTATCTTACATCAGCCACTTCCAATGAGATGTCAGAGCTGATGTATGAAAGTAAATCCACATTACGTGCTGAATTTGAAAATTATCGTCACATGTTCCTACTATTAGGCGGAGTGCTCTGTGCGATCGTCGCTATCGTCGGCATCTTGAATTTTTTCAATACAATCACGACAGGCATTGTATCCCGCTCAAAAGAATTTGCCATGCTGCAAGCTGTCGGCATGACTCATGTACAACTAAAAACGATGCTCATTTACGAAGGATTATTTTATGCACTCAGCTCAGCGGTGTCTGCACTGATTTTCTCACTTGTTTTAAATCCGCTAATCGGAAAGCTCTTAGAAAAAATGTTTTGGTTCTTCAGCCCTGCATTCACCATTCTTCCGGTTCTAATTTCACTTCCCGGTTTTGCATTGCTCGGCTGGCTGATTCCTTCTGTGTTGTACCGCCACAGTTCAAAACGTAGTATTGTAGAGCAATTACGGGATTTGTAGTATTATCAAACAAAATCATCTGTAAAGCTCCGGGAATGCAAATTTTCATCAAGTTTTTGTAACTTTTGCACAAAAAAGAAATGCCGAAAAATCAACGTTTTTCGGCGTTTCTTAGTAATTTCTTTTATTTCAGATTATACACGTGACAGATATTCACCGGTTCTGGTATCAATCTTAATCACATCTCCCTGATTTACGAATAACGGTACAGATACAACTGCTCCTGTCTCAACAGTCGCGGGCTTTGTAGCACCTGTAGCTGTATCTCCCTTGAATCCGGGCTCAGTCTCGGTAATCTCAAGCTCTACGAACAACGGCGGCTCTACAGCGAACACGTTTCCATTGTGTGAACACATCTTTACCATCTCATTCTCTTTTACAAACTTCAATGCATCACCGATAGATGCTGAATCTAATGCGATCTGATCATAGGTCTCTACGTCCATGAAGTAGAACAAATCGCCATCTGCATACAGATACTGCATGTCCTTACGATCAATACGAGCAGTCGGGCACTTTTCGGTCGGACGGAATGTCTTCTCTACTACACCACCACTCTTAATGTTCTTTAATTTGGTACGAACAAATGCAGCTCCCTTACCGGGCTTTACATGCTGGAACTCAATAATCTGATAAATGTTTCCCTCTAATTCAATGGTAACACCATTGCGGAAATCTCCTGCTGAAATCATAAAATGATCCTCCTTCGATATCTGTATCGGTGGCAATCACTATATTGCACACCATATAGTAGACATGATACTATATACGACAACGTTTTTCAAGTTTTTTTTGCGAATCGTGTCTCAAAATGCCAGAAACCACCTCACCGACACACATCCATTCCTATTTTCCAAAATTTTCTTCTACGGCGCTAATCATATCGATTCTGCGCTGATGGCGTTCTTCGCCGGAAAACGGTGTTGTCAAAAATGTCTTTATAATATCTTTTGCCAATTCAGACCCTACAATACGTGCACCAATCGCAATGACATTTGCATTATTATGCTCGCGAATCAAACGTGCAGTCGCGGTATCAGACACAGCCGCTGCACGAATACCTTTTACTTTATTTGCTGCCAGTGAAATACCCACACCGGTTCCGCAAATCAAAACACCCAAATCAGCGTCTCCCGCAGCCACCAGTCTTGCGACTTTCTCTCCCGGAATCGGATAGTCCACTGCTTCTCCTGCTGCTGCACCAACATCTGTCAATTCATGTCCCATAGACAGAATCAGTTCCATTATCACATCTTTCAGTTCTCCTGCTGCATGATCATTTCCGATTGCAATTTTCATAATCCTTTTTTCTCCTTTTTTAAATAAAAATGTAATACGATACGTTCTAAATATCGTTTTAAAACAATTTGTATTTCTTCCTTCGGGTGAATCGGTTTTACCAAAATCGTATAGATTCCTACACGATTGGCTCCCCATACATCTGTAAATATCTGATCACCGACAAACAACGTCGTGTCACGATCTGTCCCCATACGCTGCATTGCCTGCTCATATCCGCCGCGTTTCGGCTTCCCTGCTTTAAATATATAAGTCGCATTTGTCACCGCTTCACAAAACATTTTCACGCGCGGTTCCTTATTATTCGACAGCAGAACACACGAAAATCCCAGCTCCTGCAAATCTTCAAACAGCTTTTTTGCACGTGCATCTGCCGGTGCTCCATGTGGTACTAACGTATTATCCACATCAAAAATCACGCCGCGATAGCCCTTGTTTCTCCAATGTTGGAAATCTATCTCATAAGTGGAATTTTTATATTCACACGGATAGAGTGATTTTCGCATGCCATTCTCCTCCTATTCCTCACGCTCTACACAACACCTTTTATCTTATCACAAATCTTTATTTTGGCAACATGGAATTCCTTCTGCGTCTCACACTTTAATGAAACCAAAAATGCACGACTGAATTTACAGCCGTGCATTTTATTCACACTTATTTGTTTACAAAACAGCTCATTTTACTGCATCGAATTAACGGTTTTGTATTTATACAACATCTCCGCATAATTCTGCTCTTCGATTTGGATATCAGCCAAGAGTTTTCGCACTTCCGGCTCCTGGAAGTTAAATACATTTGTATTATACTCTGTAGCAGCTAATTTCTCGGAACCGATACAGTCTGTCGCCAAAAAGCAGTCATTCTTTTTGTCTGCAGTTTCAGACATTCCCGTATAGGTCGCCCGAGGCGCATAATCCGCACCCGCACTGCAGTTGCAATCGCAGGTCGGCACAGCTCCGGTCAGTACCTGTCCCAACGTATCATAATGCTTCTGCTGCATTTTTTCTAATTCACCAAACAAATCCTGTAATACAGGGTCTTTTGCTTCGCTTCCACAGCGATGATACTTTTCTACCAGCCCTTTTTCCTGTGTCTGCAAATCTTCGATTACGGTTCTTTCTTTTTCCGTTAAAATCATTCTGATTCCCTCTCTTTCCTCATAATTTTCAAATGCCACATTTGTTTCTCAGGTAATATCCGCCACGTTTATCAGCCTCTTTCCGACATGCATCCTGCATTATGCACTTGCATACTCTGCGATATTCATCGGTTTTTGGCATAACTTTTGAGAACAGGCGGAATGATATTAGATACCTTGCTTTTATTATGCGAAAAAAAATCTCCGGTTATGCACCGAAGATTTTTATTTTGACTTATTCTGTTTTTACACAAGCATTTTTTTCAATTCATTCATGAATGTCTCTACATCCTTGAATTCACGATAAACAGAGGCAAAGCGCACATATGCGACAGCATTTAAATCTTTCAGCTTGTCCATAATCAGCTCTCCAATCACAATACTGGGAATCTCTTTTTCTTCGCGATTGAATACTTCTGTCTCTACGTCATCAATCAGTTGATTCATCTGCGCAACTGATATCGGCAATTTATGGCATGCACGCAATACACCAGCCTCAATTTTTGAACGGTCATACTGTTCTCTGTTATTATCTTTTTTTACGATAATAAGTGGAATCGTCTCTACTTTTTCATATGTCGTAAAACGTTTTCCGCACTCATCACACAAACGACGACGGCGTATCGAATTATTATCATCTGCCGGTCTGGAATCAATCACTCGTGTATTTTCACTGCTACAATACGGACACTTCATATGCTTCCTCCCATAGTTTGTAATCTTAATTTTAATTATAGAAATTCTTCCAATAAATGTCAAACGATTTCGAAAATCTGCTTTTTTCATTTTACATTCTTTTTTGTATGCACTTCGTTAATAATCCCCTTAAATAGTTGCACTTCTTTAACACAAATGATAAAATATTAGATAACTTATGAAACTGTCAACACAACAACACAAAGGAGACGTTAGATTATGAAAAAATTCAAACTATTACTACCTATTTTAGCATTGATACTTACCATCGGTTTCTTTACGCAAACAACCTATGCGGCAGAAACAATCCCCGTAAACGAAGTGGATGACATCTCTGATATATCCGGTATCGAACCGATTGTATATCAGGTAGAAGCCGGCACCTATAGCAATTCCGTTCATTTTCAGTTAGATAAGCCGGGCTACGTGGCTATATCCGGTTCTTCCAATGTCTGTGCTGATGGTTGGAGCAATTTAGGAACCATTGAACATTTTGCAGTATACACAACAGAAAGCTGTAAAACAATTGCTGTCGGCGATACCGTAGAACCCGTCTGGGCAGACGAATTCAAAACCAAGCACTTGTGCCTGGACGCCGGAGATTACTGGGTATATTTTGCAAAAGAAAATACAGAAAACTCTGCTGAATATGATACAATCAGCACCGGCGAATTTTCATTATCAGTAGCTGTTCAATATTTAGATGTTGCCGGAAGCAAGAACACAACAAAGGCTAATGCAGCGAAAATAGCTGTCGACAAATCTGAGGCTGGTTTCCTGAGCGGTACCACAAGAACTGCTTGGTTTGCATTTGATATTGCAAGCAATAACACAGTTGTCAATATCGGCGCTTCTATCGAAAATGCATTTGAAGGCGACGAAAAGTATGAGCTCGACTATACCGGAGTAACTGTTTATAACTCCAAAAACAAGGTGATTGACGCCTTTAATTTGGAATGCAAATACAATAGTGCGATTACTTCTAAAGTCTTAACCTTAAATAAAGGTACTTATTACATTAAAGTGACCGGCGATAATGCCTATGATATCTGGGGTGACCAATATGCCTTAGACTACAAAAATATGGGTAAGGTAAATCTCTATGTCACCACCGTTAAAAAAGTTACCGTTTCTTCTTGGAAAAATACTGCAAGCAAAAAAGCACAGGTCGTCTTTAAGAAGCTTTCGGATGCAATGGGCTATGAAATCCAGTATTCGACAGACAAAAACTTCAGCAAAGGCGTAAAAACGAAAAAAGTAAACGCCAAGACTCTGAAGGTAACCTTTAACAAACTCGCTAAGAACAAAACCTACTATGTTCGTGTAAGAGCATGGAAATATGACGCACTTGAAGAAAACAAGCTTTACGGCACATGGAGCACCGTAAAGAAAGTCAAAATTACAAAATAACAACACAAAAGGAAGGCTCACATCATGAGTCTTCCTTTCTAATTTTTATGCTTACATTTGTCCACATCAATATCTACCAGCACCGTATCCGGACCGATACGACAAATGCATTTCCAGGGAATGGCAAGTTCAAATTCTCTGCCAAGCAGTCCGAAACAACGCCCCGGTCCCGGTACAATGATTGCTTCAATCTGTCCGCATCTTTGATCAAACTCGATGTCTGATACACAGCCTAACGTTCTTCCGTCTGCTACGTTGACCACTTCTTTTTGCTCCAAATCACATAAACGCATGTATCCTCCATCTTTTTTTCGACAGTCTCTTAATTATAACTATTCGGCGGCTGCCAAAAATATGACGCTCGCGCTGTGATGTGGCATATAAGATAAAGTAAAAAACGAAACAAAAATGTCTGTCCTGCAAAACGCAAGACAGACATTTTTTTGCTCTCTCAAATGATCATCCTTCTATGAAACAACATAACGGCACAAAATACCCTCTGTAACAAGTTCACCACCACTGCACTCATAAGACATTTCC
>JAGAOE010000198.1 GCA_017623885.1 Eubacterium sp.
CCTGACAGTCACCACCACTTGTTAATAAACCGATTCTTTTCATTTCGTTTCTTCCTTTCTGTCATTTATCGCATATCCTTAGTTTGCAACGTCTGCTCCTATTATATACGATTTCATTTTTATGCACAAGAATAACGTACACGTTTGTATTTTAACACCACACGGCATTTCCTTGAAAAAAAAGAGGCATCTTTTTTGATGCCACTTTTCTACATAGACTGCAAAATCCCCTGTATTCCGTTTTCCTTGAATATATCCTTAAAATATCCGATTTCATCGGCAATAATCTCATCTATCACACGCATGCCCAACACTTCCACCGGTGCCTTGTCATCAGTCAGAATTCGTGAACCGGCTTCATATTTTATCATAGAATCCGCCACCGTCTGCATCATCTGTGACAACTGTGAATCTGTAAGCACTGCCGTGCCTTCTTGCATCAGCTCCAACATCTGCGGATTGTCTGATGCAAACAATTCTCTGTTTGTATTATCCGTTACATCGACGGTATATACCTGATCAAATACACTTGCTATCGTATCAGACAAGTACGCATTGATACTGTCTTCTCCATCCGACTTCATATTCATATTCACGACCATCACACCGTTCGGCTTTAAGTGCGCTTTGACTTCTGAAAAAAATTCTTGCGAAGACATCTGAAACGGAATCGTGATATCCTGATATGCATCCACCATAATCACATCGTATTGCTTATCTACTGCTTGCAGATAAGCCCGCCCATCGTAAGTCGTTACTGCGACATCATCCGGTAAATCGAAATATTCTCCTGCCAAATCTGTAATCTTTTGATCTATCTCTACACCTTCTATATAGAAAGCATCCGAAAAATAATTTTTACACTGTGTAGCAAAAGTGCCGGTTCCCATACCGAGAATCAGCACATCACTTTTACTGTCTTTTTGCATCACACCTGCCAAAAAAGGAGCTGCCAGTGCATAATCATAATACATTCCGGTCAATCCGTCTTCTTTCATCTTTACAGACTGTACACCAAACAGCACATTTGTAGAAAGAATCACCCGACTATCCGTTTCTTTTACCTGTAAGTAGTTATAAATGGACTCGCCTTCATAAGCAAGGTCTGTCTCCCAAAAAGCAAAGCTGTCAGAATGTCCGAACACGGAACAAAGCAAAAACAACACGCATGCCAGTGCGCATATCTTTTTTCCACTCTTTTTGCTGATAAAATAAATCAAACTAAGCAAGAGCAGCACACCGGAGAAAATCAAAAAGGTTATCGCCGTACCTACTGCCGGTATTGTCACAAATGTCGGCAAAAATGTTCCGATAATACTTCCTATCGTATTAAATGCACCCAACGTACCTACGGTGCTTCCGCTATCTTCCAGTGAATCTACCGTATACTTTACTAAAGACGGTGTTACTGTTCCGAGTAAAAATAACGGATAAACAAAAATTACCATACACGCGATAAACGCTGCGATTACCAAAAAGTGATTGCTGACAGTCAAAACCAGTAAGCCGGATATCGCCAGAATAATATATTTTCCTAACAGCGGAATCGCCGCAATCCATATCGCTGCAACCATCAGTCGCTGATACAGCTTGTCCGGATTCGGATTTTTGTCTGCGGAACGTCCACCCCAGATATTTCCGAGTGCCATAGCTATCATGATTGTTCCGATAATAATCGTCCACACGATTTGGGATGAGCTGAAATACGGCGCCAATAGACGACTCGCACCCAGTTCTACAGCCATCACACTCATTCCGGCAAAAAACTCTGTCATGTACAGGTAATACTTATTTTTTAAAATATTTTTCATTTCTTACATCTACGCTATGCAAAATAGCGATTCACCATTTTGTCTACACGCGTCTCCTTCATATAAATACAATTTCTTCCAGCTTCCTTTGCGCGATATAGCGCCTGATCCGCTGTATGATACATATCATCGCATGTATCTGTTGTCAAACGTTTTCTGTAATCCAATCCGATACTGATCGTCACATACGGATAGAAATTATTCTCTGCCTGCGGTATCTGCATTTGCTCAACAGCCATCTGTAATCTGTTTGCCATCTGCAAGAAGTCTACTTCCTGTACACCACAGATCATAAATACAAATTCTTCTCCACCCATACGTGCACAAACTCCGCCACATTCGGATGCCAACTGCTGAATCTGATGTGCCACCGCAATGATACATTTGTCTCCTTCCGGATGTCCGAACGTATCATTATACTTTTTAAAGTTATCGATATCCACCATCATCAGTCCAACTGCCTGTTTACGTTTCTTCGAAATCTTGATGTTTCGTTCTGCACGCGGGTCAAATCCGCGACGGTTGAGCAATCCGGTCATCGGGTCTCGCTCAGACTGCCGATTTGCAAGACGAATCGTCCACTGATCCTGCGTCTTTTGTACATACAGTCGATATGCATAGTTGGATAATACGCGACATGCATACATAAGCATAAAATTGTAAGTGACAATTTCTGCACCGAGTCTATAGTAAAAAATCAGACCGACTGCTGTCGCTGTCTGCATAACCAGTCCACCCATCACACCTCTTCCGCTGGAAATATAACAGGTAATAAACTTTAACGTCGCACTCCATAACAAAATCTGGGCAATTACAGGACTTTGCAGATTGAATGCCAATAAATCCGTCACAATCAAATAGATGAACCATATCAAATATATAAAGTGACGATGATCCCCTCTGCGATCTGCAGCACGCTGATGAACAGCAAAAATCATAGATGCAAACATTGCAACCACTACAGGCATCCATATCCAGGTATTACCATAATGCCACAGTTCTTCCTTACGACAAAGTTCAAGTATAAGCATAAGAGAGGGCACAACAAAAAGCGCACCTACAAAAAACTTATTTGCGCGCCGCAGATTTTCATATTGAATACGTTGACGTATATATTCATCCCTCATCTGCTCTGTAGCCATTTTGAATCTCCTTACGAAACCAATCTCGTAAAACATCAATTTTATGCTCTTTGCTTTTTTATCGGCAACAAATAAGCTTATTATTATACTTTTTTACCAAAAATTGTATGGATTGTTGAGTGTAATTCTAAATTCCACTTCTCATTTTCCCAAATGGAATTTAGTCGTACAGAAATTCCATTTCAGTTTATAATGTTCCCTGATGGTTCCTGTTCCCAGAAAGGAGTACATTATGTCTAATTTAATTCCAGGTAAC
>JAGAOE010000199.1 GCA_017623885.1 Eubacterium sp.
ATCATAGCACGTTGAATGGCATCGTGAGCTTCTTGTTTCGCAGCTTGAGTTTCTTGTTTGGCTTCTTCCAGAGATTTTTTCATGCGACGTTCATGACGATAATAATCTTCACGTGCACGACATTGTTCTTTGATGATTTCATCTGCGTTCATCCGATAAATTTCAGCAGCGGCTTCACTCATATAGTTATCACTTTGTGCTACCATACGCAGTTCCTCCCATGTTTTGGCTCGAAAGAGTCTCGCCCATCTGTCAATTTGATGGCGTTTGTCCTCTTCGGTGGCTAATTCTGTGTGTTTTAAGCTTAACACATGGAGTTGAAATTTGCTACTGAAAACATGGTGATTTTTCGTATTCATCATCTGATAGTGTGCATAGAATTCCGGATAATCAGGAAATAATGTGAAGTCCAAAAAGCCGATATGTATTGCTGTGTTAGCTTCTGCATAATCATCACCGGATTGTAGTTGATCATACATCCGACAGAGATAGCTGAGCGAACGCTCTACCCAATTGCCTGTATTGAGCAACTGCATTTCTAAGTTCAGCAACGTATCGTCGTTTAAGATGACATGAATGTCCATCACGAATGCTTTACTGTCGATTTGTTCACCTAACTTAATTGGATTTGTAATATAGATATTTTTGATGTTTTGATGCTCCAAATGAAGCAAAGATGCAATCAGACCTTTTAAAACGAACTGATTTTTCTGCAAAATGACACGGAACATATAGTCATTCGTCATGTTATATGGAATTCGTCCGCTCGCAGTCTGAAGCTCTGATTGTAAAAATGTTTGATTCGAATAGTTCAGTTGAAATACCTCCCTTGTCTGTGAACAAGAGAACCTATATCGAAATGTTTGATAAGCAACTACTAGTATAGCACCTACTAAGTCAAAAATCTATTAGACAAAAAGACGAATAACGAAAAATATTTTTCAACACACACCATCCATATCATCTCAACCCATTCCAAAAATACACCAGCGACCCCACTGTCTTTCCGGCAGCGAGCATCGCCATGTAAAACGACATCCCACTCTGTATTTTCAACCGACGGAACATCACCGGAAACGCACTCAACACTTCTGCCAACGCTGCCGAAATACATCCGACAAACATTCCTGCACATACGCCCCACACGATTACAAACCAATAACCAATCGGCAGTGTAAGCTGTGGAAATTCTGTATAAACGCCTCCTGCGATAATTCCTAATGCGATCATCCACTCATAAAATCGTATCTCTTTTGCTGTATGTGTCTGCCCGATCATGCGCGGATACACACCGATTTTCATCAAAAATGCGTAGACTCCCCCTGCGATTGCCGAACCAGCACATCCTCCGAATAGAAAAAATAATATCCATGTCATTTCTGGTTCCTCTGCTTACTTTTGCTCTTAATCTGTGTGATTGCATCCTGCACATCCTTCTCATATTTGCATACTTCTACCTGCAAGGGTGTCGGATCTTTCTCTTTCTTTTTCAAACTAAAATGATCAAAAAAGAGCAAGATTCCTACTGCCAGTCCAATCGAATAGCCCAGTTCCAATCCACCCATCTGCTTCGGCACATAACCGATGACCTGTGTGTAGATTTGTGCAAACAAGTCCACGATAGAAATGTCATTATGAAACGCCATAATCGAAAACCCGGAGCCGAAAAAAATAACGATTCCCACACCTATTGTCTTTATTTTACTCCACACAAGTCAACACTTCCTCTCTTTATTCCATGTCTTTATTCTGCAAATTTCTAGTACACGATTCTATATCAATTCACCATCCCATCGAATCTCCTGCGTCTGCGCCAAAACGACTCCATTTTGTAAGTTCTCTCCCGATCGTGCTTTCATTACATAAATCACATACGAAACTGCTACTGCAAGCACTGCCACCAAAAGTACCATGAGAAATAACCGGTAAAGCCAGAGCCGCCGCCCATCTTCTCTGCTGTACGATTTCTTTCCTATTGTGTCTTTATACGCCCGATTTGAGCCGAAAAAAATTGCCATATACATCACGCTCCTTTTTATAGAGCATGTGCATATGGCAAATTTTTATTCATGTATTACTTCGAAAACTAATGTTTTACTATTTTGCAGCCTTAATCGCTTCTGTCAGAGAAGGAACGATTTTGTTCAAATCTCCTACGATACCATAATCAGCTACATCAAAGATCGGAGCATCTGCATCTTTGTTGATTGCGATGATCAAATCAGACTCTTCCATACCGGCAACGTGCTGAATTGCACCTGAAATACCGATTGCGAAGTATACGTTCGGACGAACGGTCTTTCCGGTCTGTCCTACCTGATAATCAGGAGCCAGCCAGCCGTTTTCTACAACTGCACGAGAGCAGCTCACCATTCCGCCGAGTGCTGCAGCGAGTTCTTCTAACATCTTGAAGTTCTCTGCACTTCCTACACCACGTCCACCAGATACCAAAATCTTAGCATCCATGATATTTTCTACCTGTCCAACAGCCTTTACGATCTCCTGGATTTCAACATATCTGTTGTTCGGAGTAAAGCCGGGGTTGTACTCGATAATCTCAGCCTTTGCGCCTGCAATCGGAGCAATCTTCTGCATAACACCGGGACGTACAGTAGCCATCTGCGGTCTGTTATCCGGGCAAGCGATTGTAGCGATGGTGTTTCCACCAAATGCAGGACGAGTCATAAGTAACTGATTGTGCTTCTGCTCATCTTCTTTTCCGGGAGCAGCTACAAGCGGGAAATCACCGATCTCAAGTACGGTACAGTCTGCAGTCAGACCGGTTGCTACTCTTGCTGATACAGTCGGTCCGAGGTCACGACCGATAGCAGTCGCACCTACTAACATAATCTCAGGCTTGTATTCATTGATAACAGATGATAATGCGTGTGCATAAGGCTCTGTTCTATATGTCTCTAATTCGGGATCATCTACTACGATAACCTTATCTGCGCCGTATTCAGCGAGCTTATCACATAATCCCTTTACGTTTGATCCGAGAAGGACAGCAGTAACATCTGTTCCTAAATCTGCTGCCAGCTCTTTTCCTTTTCCGAGAAGCTCAAATGCGATAGAGCTAATCTCGTTGTCTACCTGCTGTGCGTAGATATATACGCCCTTATATTGTTCTAAACCCATTTCGTTTCACCACCTTTTTTAGATAACGTGTTTCTCGGTTAATTTGCTCATGATGTAGTTTACAGACTCTGTAGGATCAAGCGCTACCTTTTCACCAGCGCCCTTACGAACCTTGTCAGAAGCCTTTGCGATCTTTGTCGGAGAACCCTTCAGACCTAAGTTTGCATCGTCAACATCCTTCAGGTCTGCTCTGCCCCATACGGTCACTTCTTTCTCATAAGCATCAAAGATTCCACCGGGAGTCATGTATCTGGGAGTGTTTAACTCAGATAATGCTGTAATTAAGCAAGGCATTTTTGCCTTTAACATATGATATCTGTCTTCGTACTGACGTTTTACGATTACGCTGTCGCCATCAATCTTGATATCCTCAGCATAAGAAATAACAGGAAGTCCTAAGTGCTCAGCGATCTGCGGTCCTACCTGTGCGGTATCACCGTCGATAGCCTGACGTCCGGTAATGATTAAATCATAATCGATATTACGGATTGCTCCTGCAATAGTAGTAGAGGTAGCCCATGTATCAGCTCCGCCTAATACTCTGTCAGTAACAAGGATTGCATTGTCAGCACCCATAGCTAACGCCTCGCGAAGTACGTCATCAGCCTTGGGAAGACCCATTGTCAATACAGTTACTTCTGCGCCGTTCTGCTCTTTAATTCTAAGTGCTGCCTCTAAGCCGGCTTTATCATCCGGATTCATGATTGCAAGCATAGCTGCTCTATCAAGTGTTCCATCGGGATTAAACTTTACGCCACCCTTTGTATCAGGAACCTGTTTAATACATACTACGATTTTCATGTATTTTTTCTCCTTATTTTTATTCTTAATCCTGGGCGGATTGACTCAAAAACACTTCGCCATTCTCAATCCGCTAGAGTCGCGACTATTTCAATAATGCACCAGAGATAACCATACGCTGAACTTCTGAAGTTCCTTCGTAAATCTCGGTAATCTTTGCATCACGCATCATACGCTCTACGTCGTACTCTCTGATATATCCGTATCCACCGAATAACTGAACACACTCTGTGGTTACAGCCATTGCAGTCTCAGCAGCAAATAATTTTGCCTGAGCAGCTTCAACAGAGTAAACTTTCTGTGTAGCCTTAGCCATTGCAGCCTTGTATACTAATAACTTCGCAGCTTCGATTCTGGTAGCCATATCAGCCAGTTTGAACTGTGTATTCTGCTGAGCAGCGATAGAACGACCAAACTGCTTTCTCTCTTTTGTATACTCGATGGTACGATCTAATGCGCCTTCAGCGATACCGAGTGCCTGAGCGGCGATACCGATACGTCCACCATCTAATGTATGCATTGCGATCGGGAATCCCTTTCCTTCGGGTCCGAGTAATGCATCCTTCGGGATTCTGCAATCCTCGAAAATCAACTCGTATGTAGAAGATCCACGGATACCCATCTTCTTCTCTTTTGTACCGAATGAGAATCCGGGTGCATTCTTTTCAACGATGAATGCAGAGAAGTTTTTCTTCTTGCGGCCTCTCTTATCCTCGGTAATGCTGGTAATAGCGATTACGATATATACATCTGCCACTTTACCGTTTGTGATAAAGCACTTAGATCCGTTTAATACCCACTCGTCACCATCTAATACAGCCTTTGTCTGTGCACCCTGTGCATCAGTACCTGCACCGGGCTCAGTCAATGCGAATGCACCGAGCAATTCACCCTTTGCTAAGGGAGCAACATATTTCTGCTTCTGCTCTTCTGTACCATAAGTCATAATCGGATCGATACACAGTGAAGTATGTGCAGAAACGATAACACCTGTAGTACCACAAACTTTTGATAATTCCTCTACGCACATTACATATGTAAGAGGATCACATCCCTGTCCGCCGTACTCCTTCGGTACAGGAATTCCCATAAATCCATATTTACCCATCTTTGCAACAGTCTCAGCGGGGAATACTTCTGTCTCGTCTGTCTCCTGTGCCAGGGGCTTTACTTCTGTCTCAGCGAACTCTTTGAATAAAGAGCGGGCCATTTCATGCTTTTTGTCTAAAGAAAAGTCCATGATTTACACTCCTTTGAATTATTTATTATACGTGGGCTTTCTTTTCAAAGAAAGCCCTATAGTTCATATATTACTGTGCATCAACGGGGGTCTTTGTACGATCAGCGTTGTATACATAGAATCCCTTGCCGCTCTTTGCACCAAGATTTCCGCCACGTACCATCTTGCGAAGCAGAGGACATGCACGATACTTGCTGTCACCGGTCTCGTTGTAAAGAACATCCATGATTGCAAGGCAGATATCCAAACCAATGAAATCACCTAACTCTAAGGGTCCCATCGGGTGATTTGCACCAAGCTTCATAGCGGTGTCGATACCAGCGATGTCTGAAACACCTTCCATCTTGATGAATGCAGCTTCGTTAATCATCGGAATCAGGATACGGTTTACTACGAAACCAGCAGCCTCATTTACCTGTACCGGAGTCTTTCCGATTTCTTCAGAAATCTTCTTGATTGCGTCTACAGTCTCAGCAGGAGTATTCACACCAGCGATAACCTCGATGAGCTTCATACGATCTGCAGGATTGAAGAAGTGCATACCGATCATCGGACGGGTCAGACCATTTCCGATCTCTGTAATAGAAAGACTTGAGGTATTAGAAGCGAAAATACACTCAGGCTTTGCAATCTTGTCAAGCTCTGCAAAAGTAGTCTTCTTTACTTCCATGTTCTCAAATGCTGCCTCTACGATCAAATCGCAGTCTGCACATAAATCTTCCTTTAAGCCGGGAGTGATTTTTGCAAGAAGCGCATCTACTGCTTCCTGAGTCATTTTTCCTTTTTCTACTAATCTTGCATATCCCTTAGCGATTTTATCCTTACCGCCTTCTGCCCACTCCTGCTTGATATCGCAGAGTGCTACTTCATATCCGTCTACCTGAGCAAATGCCTTTGCAATGCCCTGTCCCATGGTACCTGCACCAATAACGCCTACCTTCATTGATAGATCCTCCTTCAAATTATAAATATGTTTGTTTTTCTTTTAATAATGTATATTAGTACTTCTCAACGATGGTAGAGCATCCCATACCGCCACCGATACATAAGGTAGCCAGACCTCTCTTTACATCGTCTCTCTTCTGCATCTCATGTAACAGAGTAACTAAGATACGGCAGCCTGAAGCTCCTACCGGATGTCCGAGTGCGATAGCTCCACCGTTTACATTTACTTTGCTCATGTCGAAGTTCAAATCTCTTGCAACTGCGATAGACTGTGCTGCAAATGCCTCGTTTGCCTCTACTAAATCGATATCATCGATGGTAAGACCGGTCTTCTCAAATACTTTCTTGGTAGATGCTACAGGTCCTACACCCATGATCTCAGGCTCTACTCCGCCAAGCGCACCAGCTACCCATGTAGCCATAGGAGTGATTCCTAATTCTTTTGCTTTCTCTTCGCTCATTACAACGACTGCTGCTGCACCATCGTTGATACCAGAAGCATTACCTGCTGTAATCAGTCCGCCCTGCTTGCCTGAGCAGCACTTTAAGCCTGCTAAAGACTCTGCGGTAGTTCCCGGACGAGGTCCCTCATCCTTTACGAAATCAACGATGTCTTTCTTAACCTTAACAGGTACCGGAACGATTTCATCGTCAAATTTGCCTGCTGCGATTGCAGCTTCACACTTCTGCTGACTGTTTGCTGAGAACTCATCTAACTCTTCACGAGTGATGCCATACTTATCACATACGTTCTCTGCAGTAATCATCATGTGATACTGGTTGAATGCATCTGTCAATGCATCATTTACCATTGTATCGATGATGGTTGCATTATTCATACGATATCCGAAACGAGCCTTGGTCATTGCGTAAGGAGCCATTGACATGTTCTCCATACCACCTGCTACAACGATATCAGCCTGTCCTGAAAGAATCTGAGCTGCTGCTTCGTTGACACACTTCAGACCTGAACCACATACAACGTTCAATGTAACTGCGGGTACCTCAATCGGAAGACCAGCCTTGATAGAAGCCTGACGAGCTACGTTCTGTCCCTGAGCTGCCTGAATTACACAACCCATAAGTACTTCATCAACCTGCTCAGGTTTCACACCTGCTCTCTTGATTGCCTCTTTGATTACGATTGCACCTAATTCTGCTGCGGGAGTATTGCTTAATGCTCCACCCATTCTGCCGATTGCAGTACGGCATGCTGATGCGATTACTACTTTGTTTGCCATTGTTTCGTCTCCTTTTCTTTTTATTAGCTGTTAATTTTTTAACAATCTTGGTGAAAAAAAATGCTCTTACGAGCTGCTTGTAGGTAGATTGTAACATGGATGCACCTAATTTGCAACCAAAATTAAATAAAATTCACAAAAACCTTCCTATTCACAGCCGATACCCATTTCCAAACAGATGCGTCATGCTCGCATGTAAGCAAATGTTTAGAAATGGCTATCATACCTGTGAAATAGGAACTCCCCCAAATGAGCAGTCTTAGCTCCGAAAGGAGCGAGACTGGAGCCTTGCAAAGGCGACGAGTGCTCATTTGAGGGAGTTGGCGGTGAA
>JAGAOE010000200.1 GCA_017623885.1 Eubacterium sp.
AATGGATGCGTGCTCGGCGGTTCGCTTTGTATGCCGGAAGGCTTTATCGCAAATGACGGACTTGGAAGCTATGTATTGATTCCGGCGAAGGGCAGAGCGCCGTTTGTGCAGATTTTGACAAAGCTGATGGCGAGAAATAGTGATTATGTGAGAAAACACGCGTATGTGGGAACTGCAAAAAAAATGACGATTTCGCGTATCGATAAAGGACCGATTGTAGCAAATTTGGATGGAGAATCGATTGTTGCACCGGGTGAATGGACGATTGAAGTTTGTCCTGCCAGCGTGAAATTCGTAGTTCCGAGAGGGGTGAGACTATCATGAGAGATTTCCAAAAAGAACGAAGACTGTCATGGTATGTTTTGCTTATGGAATGCATGATGGTCGTGTTTGTGTTACATGCAAACTATGATATACCTCGGGCGCGCTGGCTGATGGAAGCAGTACTTGCATTAGTGATGCTGATTGTCACGCGTGTGATAATTTCAAAAGATGTCAAAAAGATATCGAATTTTGTGCAAGCAGCGTCGATGATTCTGGCGGGAATGGTGATATACCTGTGTTACTCGTTAGAGAGTGGTTCCGACCGTATGTTGCCTGCGTGCATGTTTTTCGTGTTGGTGGAATGTACGATTTACAAAAATATAAAATTAAATATATTCGTTACAGCCATGAATATATTTTTCAGTATGTTGACAATGGCACTCAGCGGTGTGGGAATTTTATATCATACCTATAGCAGAGTTGAGTTTTTTTACATATTATGTCTGATGCTGACGGCGAGCGGCTTGATGCTGTTCATGCAGTCAAAGGATTTATTTACCGATCGCGTAGCGCGAGAGGGTGAAGATACCTTGGATGACCTGCTGGAAATCGTCGAGATGAAATGTGAGGAGGCGACAGTAGCCGCCGAAGCAAAATCCAACTTTTTAGCAAATATGTCACATGAGATACGAACACCGATTAATGCGGTGCTTGGTATGAATGAGATGATTTTGCGAGAAGCAAAAGAAGATGAGATACGTGCTTATGCGCAGAATATTCAGAGCGCGGGCACGACACTGTTATCGCTGATTAACGATATTCTCGACATATCGAAAATCGAATCCGGCAAAATGGAGATTATGCCGGAGCGCTACGAGTTAAATGCACTCCTTTATGATATTATTTTAGTCATTCAGCCGCGTCTGGAGAAAAAGCAGTTACAGCTACGGTTGGATGTGGATGAAACGATTCCGAATGTCTTGTATGGAGACGAAGTGCGAATTCGTCAGATTATTACAAATATTATGACGAATGCAGTAAAATATACAGAAAAAGGAAGTGTGACCCTTCATGTAAAAGCCGAAAAGAAGGATATGCGTCACATTACTTTAAAAATTGCAGTAGAAGATACCGGTATCGGTATCAAGGAAAGTAAAGATGTATTGTTCCAATCTTTCCAGCGAGGCGGAGATTTGCGTGCACATCATATTGAGGGAACCGGACTGGGCTTATCGATTACCCAGCAGCTACTGCATATGATGGACAGCAATCTGGAGATGGAAAGTGAGTTCGGAAAAGGTTCTACGTTCTCATTTGAACTGGTTCAAGCTGTCGTGAGCGAAGACCCGATGGGTAAATTGAATGAGTTGTACAAAAAGCGTCTGACACAGGATCGTAAATATAAAGAGAGCTTTATTGCACCGAATGCGAAGATTTTGGTTGTTGATGATAACAAATTGAATCAGGCAGTGGTTTGTTCCCTGCTAAAGCAGACACAGGTGCAGATTGATACGGCTTCGGATGGTGTCCAGTGTCTGGAGCGGTGCATGGATAAGCGATATGATTTGATTCTTATGGATCATTTGATGCCGAACATGGATGGTGTAGAGGCATTGAAGGAACTTCGAAAGGATAAAGAAGGCCCTAATTACGAGTCGCCGGTTCTTATTATTACAGCAAATGCTGTGGCGGGAATGAAACAGCAGTATTTGAGCATGGGATTTCAAGGTTTCCTGTCAAAACCTGTACAGGCGCAGCTTTTAGAAGAAGCATTGATTCAATTTTTGCCGCAGGATTTGGTGACGATTACCGGTCAGGAAGCTGTTACCGCAGAGGAAGAGCTGCAGCAGCAGGAGCAGTTACATGAGCTGATTGAGCAGTTGTCGATTGCAGATATGGATTTGGAAGACGCGCTTCGCTATTCGTCGGGAACGGTGAGCGATGTGCTGTCGAATATACAAGGCTATCTGAATGATTCCGTGGACAACCGTGCGCGGATTCAAAAGGAATATGAAAAGCGCAGTTGGAATGATTTCAAGATACATGTGCATGCATTGAAGAGTACATCGCGTATCGTTGGCGCGGTGCATATGGCATTTTTGGCAGCGGAGATGGAGAAAGCTGCAGCCGGAGAAAATATCACCTACATCCTGGGACATCTGGAAGAGATGATGAAAGAGCATATCCAATTATGTGATGATCTTAATCGTTTGTTATCGCATAAAAAGGTGCAGGAAATGATTCCGAAAGTTCAGGAAGAGGAATGCGAGCTTGACGCTTACCGCGCAGATGCAGAACAATTTTTGCAGGCAGTCAATGAATACGATGTGGATTTTGAGCTGTTGCGAGAGTTCTGTAACCGTTATCCGCAGGGATATGAGCTGGAAGAATTGCGGACGCAATTAACAGCGGCGGTAGATAGCTTTGACTATGAACAGATGGCAAATTTATTAGAGCAGATGATGGCTCAGTTAAATATGGAAGGCTAGAAAAGAGGAGTGTGTTGTAATGGGAGATAAATATGAACAGGAATACATGCGTCAGCATGATGAAAATGTGACGAGAGGTATTCACAAGGCGGCGATACTATCGATTGTTATCTGCCCGGTTCTGTATTTGATCACAAAAACCGGTGTGTTTGATATCGCAGACTGGTATATCATGGCAGTATTATTCTTTACGGTGATTGCATGGCTGATTGTAGAGATATTGCTTCGTGCAAAGAAGTTAGCTGTTGCAAAGTATATACAGCTTGGCCTGCTTACGATTATGATTG
>JAGAOE010000002.1 GCA_017623885.1 Eubacterium sp.
AGGTATTGACTTTTTAGCCTATCTGTGCTATAATCATACAGATAAGGTCTTTTTTATGCTTAGGGACCTGGTACATTTAGAACTATTTAGAACCTGCTGTTTTTTCCTAGATATAAGGGGGTGCTTATTATGAAGGAAAAATTAAGGAAGGTAACTAGGACAGAAATAGCTAGTTACAAACGAAGAAACACAGAGAGGCAGTAACGACTAGGAGAGGTTACTTGGGTAAGAAAAAATGGAGCGAGCAGAGAAGAAAAAAGAAATTCGGAAATTAAAAAAAGAGACACGTGATGCATTGTCCGAAGAGGTGCGCGCATGTGATTCGCATGATATTTGCGAAGCATTGAAATATATGGCGATTTTGAATGAGGCACCACGTATCTATTGTTACGCGCCGGTAGGCAGTGAAGTAGATATATGGGAACTGATTGACAGTTTTTGGGAAAAAGGAAAAAAACTGGCATTTCCAAGAGTGAATCCGGAAGCGGAATGTGAGATGGAATTTTATGAGGTAAACAGTCGGGACGAACTGGAAGAAGGTGCATTTCATGTATTCGAACCGGTCGATGACGGTCGTGCACCGGTAGACTGGAAATGTGCGCCGGTATTGGTTCCGGGTGTGGCATTTGCTTCGGACGGATCGCGTTGCGGATACGGAAAAGGCTATTATGACCGCTATTTTTTATTGCATCCGGAGCTGGTGCGTATCGGGGTCGCATATGACTGTCAGATGATACCGAAGCTGTCTGGATATTGTGAGTCAAAAGATATTTTGATGGAGTACATACAGACCCCGAGTACTTGTTACGGAAATGTGGCAGCGATGTCTTATGAAGAGTTGGTTGCTCATATTTCACAGTGTCGGCGTTTTGGCAAAGTGTCAGGTATCAAATGCACGCAGGCTGTATTAAAGCTGTTGGAGCACCCGGAACGGGATTGTACATTTGTGCATGTGGCAGGAACGAACGGAAAAGGCTCGGTCATTGCTTTTTTGCGCAGTATTTGCGAGCAGGCAGGATTGCGCGTGGGCGTATTTACCTCGCCGCATTTGCATGACTTTACAGAACGTATAGGCATCAACGGAGAGCCGATTTCAAAGGAGGCAGTATTACGTCTGGGGCGTGTCGTGATGAGTGAAAATCACAGACTGATGGCATCGAAGGGCATCAGCATGACGATGTTTGATTACTGTATGGCGATTGCGATGCTGTATTTTAAGGAACAGAAACCGGATTTGGTATTGCTGGAGACCGGAATGGGCGGAAGACTGGATTCCACAAATGCGATTCCGGAACCGCTGGTATCGATTATTACCGGTATTGGTTTGGAACACACCGAGCGTTTGGGAGATACACTGGAGCAGATTGCAGGAGAGAAAGCCGGTATTTTAAAAAAGGGAACAACGGCTGTTTTGATGCAGCAGGAATCTGCTTCCGAGCAAGTGCTGAAGGACTGTTGTCAAAAATTAGAGATTCCGTATTGCTTGAGCGGAAGTGTGGCAAAGGATGGCAGCTATAACGGACAGCAATACGTGATTGGCATACCCGGCACATATCAGCGTGCCAATGCGGCTGCAGCAATCGAAGCGGCGAACATTTTGCGCGAACAGGGCTTTTCGCAGATTGACGAGCAGGCTGTTTTTGCAGGATTAAAGGAAGCGCACTGGATGGGAAGAATGGAGCTGGTGCAGGAACAACCTTGGATTCTTTTGGATGGAGCGCATAATGTACATGGTATGCGCGCATTGACGGAGAGTCTTGCAGAATTGCATCCGAATGAGACCTATGTGTGTGTGATGGGTGTCATGGAAGAAAAAGACTATGATACGATGTTGGATTTGCTGACACCTTACGTGAAGCAGTTGTATGCCCTGACGCCGGACGACGGACGTGCGCTGGCAGCAGAACAATTAGTAAAAGCTGCACAGCAAAAAGGCATACCGGCAGAAGCTTGTGCAGATGTAGCACAGGCGGTGTCCGTGATACAGAAGCTGGATGAGAAAGATCGATGTATCGTTTGCGGCTCGCTGTATCTGGTGGGTGAAATTCGAGAAGCGCTGATAAATGCGATTTAGAAAAAGATGTATAGAAAAACGGAGCGGTTTCCGTTATAATAGATAGTAGAAAAGAGTTAAGAGGAAATTGTGATGAGAGTTACAGTAAAGGTAGGAACTTCGACATTGGCATACCCGACAGGACGCTTGAACATTCGTCATGTTGAGGAGCTGGTAAAAGTATTGAGTGATTTGAAAAATGCAGGTCATGAGGTGATATTAGTATCTTCCGGTGCGATCGGAATGGGTATCGGAAAGCTTGGTCTTACAGAGCGACCGACAGATATGCCGACAAAGCAGGCGGCAGCAGCGGTCGGACAGTGTGAGCTGATGTACACATATGACAAGCTGTTTACAGACTATAATCACGTTGTAGCGCAGATTTTGCTGACCGGCGCAGATTTTGAACATGAGCAGCGGCGTATCAATTTGGAGAATACGTTATTCCGACTGTTGGAATTGGGCTCGATACCGATCATAAATGAAAATGATACGAT
>JAGAOE010000201.1 GCA_017623885.1 Eubacterium sp.
ATACATGTCGTAGAAATATTCTGATCCATCTCCTGTTCGAAGTAACCGATGCTCAAGTAATCGCCCTGCTCTACTTTTCCCTCCAACGGCGGAATGAGTCCGAGTATACTTTTGAGCAATGTCGTCTTTCCGATACCGTTCGCACCGGTCAAAACAATTTTCTGACCACGCTCCATTTCCAGATTCAGCGGTGATGACAACGGCTCGTCATAACCAATCACGAGATTTTCAGTCTGGAAAATATAGCGTCCGGGCGTGCGTGCTTCACGGAATTGAAATTCGGGCTTTGGCTTTTCACCGGCAAGCTCGATGACATCCATTTTATCCAGTTTTTTCTGACGCGACATCGCCATATTTCGCGTGGCAACACGCGCTTTATTGCGGGCGACAAAGTCCTTCAGCTCCGCGATTTCTTTTTGCTGTTTGTTGTAGGCTGCCTCTAGCTGCGCCTTCTTCATCGCATAGACTTCCTGGAATTTATCATAGTCACCGGGATAGCGGTTCAGCTCCTGATTATCCATATGATAAATCAGATTGATGACACTATTCAAAAACGGAATGTCGTGCGATATCAGAATAAACGCATTTTCATATTCGTTCAGATAACGTTTCAGCCATTCAATGTGTTCCGCATCCAGGTAGTTCGTCGGCTCATCCAAAAGAAGAATATCCGGTTTTTCCAACAACAGTTTGCCGAGCAATACTTTCGTACGCTGACCGCCGCTCAAATCAGTGACATCTTTGTCCAAGCCGAGATCAAGCAAGCCAAGTGCGCGGGCAACCTCCTCGATTTTCGAATCGATCAGATAAAAATCATGCACCGTCAATAAATCTTGAATCGTACCTAATTCTTCCATATATTGTTCCAGTTCTTCCGGAGATGCCTCGCCCATTTTTTCGCAAAGCTCATTCATATGGCTCTCCATCTCAAACAAAAAATCAAAGGCAGATGCCAGCACATCGCGAATACTCATACCCTTTTCCAGCACGGTATGCTGGTCGAGATAACCAACGCGTACATTTTTTGCCCATTCGACTTTTCCTTCATCTGGCATTAATTTTCCGGTAATAATATTCATAAAGGTAGATTTTCCTTCGCCATTCGCTCCGATGAGACCAATGTGCTCGCCTTTGAGTAAGCGGAAAGATACATCCTGAAAAATAGCCCGGTCTCCAAAACCGTGACTTAAATGTTCTACATTTAAAATACTCATGTGTTCCTCCTATAAGTTGTCAATCTTTTTTATTGTACCACGAAGCCTTATTTCAAGTAAACATTTATGTTTCTATACACGATTGTTATGCCATTTGACAGTTCGATTTTTAAAATTGAGATTTTGACACTCAATTTCTCAAAAAAAAATTGCCCTGTAACATATTTTCTATTATAATGGTACAGAAAAAAGGCATTTTCAGATTGGAGGAAAAAAGAATGAAACTTGGAATTTTAGGTTATGGAAATCTCGGAAGAGGTGTAGAAAGTGCCATTCGCCAGAACGACGATATGGAGCTGGTTTGTATTTTCACAAGAAGAGATCCTGCATCGCTTCACCCGGCGACAGAAGGTGTGGCTGTGTATTCTGTTGATGAAATACCGAATATGCAGGGAAAAATAGACGTTTTAGTATTGTGTGGAGGTTCTGCGACAGATTTACCGGAGCAGACACCGGAATATGCAAAATATTTCAATGTCATCGACAGCTTTGACACACATGCTCGTATACCGGAGCATTTTGCAAATGTCGATCAGACTGCAAAAGAGCATGGACATGTAGCCATGATTTCCTGCGGCTGGGACCCCGGAATGTTTTCTATTATGAGACTGTACGGCTCTGCTGTATTGCCGGAAGGAAACGACTATACCTTCTGGGGCAAGGGTGTGAGCCAGGGACATTCAGACGCAATTCGCCGTGTTGCCGGCGTAAAGAACGGCAAGCAGTATACCGTTCCGGTAGAAGAAGCGCTGTCCTCTGTTCGTAACGGAGAAAATCCGACCCTTACGACGAGACAGAAGCACACCAGAGAATGCTTCGTAGTAGCCGAAGAAGGCGCAGATCTCGCCCGTATTGAGCAGGAAATCAAATCTATGCCGAACTACTTTGCAGATTATGACACGACTGTTCATTTTATCTCTGAAGAAGAATTCATGGAGAAACATGCAGGTATTCCGCATGGCGGATTTGTTTTCCGCACAGGTGTGACCGGACTAACCACAGAGCATCATCATGTGATTGAATACAGCTTAAAGCTGGATTCTAATCCGGAGTTTACATCATCTGTTATTCTCGCATTCGCACGTGCGATTTATCGTCTTTCAAAAGAGGGTGTCAGCGGCTGCAAGAGCGTATTTGATATTGCACCGGCTTATCTGAGCCCGCTTTCCGGCGAAGAACTCCGCGCACATTTGCTGTAAAACTTAAAATGAACAAAAAAACCAGCGGCTCACGTTTCAGTTTGCCGCTGGTTTTGATTTGTCTTCGTATTTTTCTGTTCCTTCTTCTGATTTATCAGTCATTTGATATTGACATCAGTTTTTATTTTCTCTGACTGCTTCTGTTTTTTCGATAAACTCTAATCCGGTTTTCAAGAATGTCTTTATCTGTGACTCAAATTTTTCTGCACGTCGTTTTTCTTCTAATGTGCCATGCGACATCTCCTCCATCAACATATCGATATTTCCTTTTAAAGTTACAATCTCGGTTGTCAAACTTTTTATAATATCCATCGCATTCGAAATATTATGACGCAAAAAATCTTCAAACTCACTCTCTGAAACGCTCAGTATCAATGCGTCGTAAACAGCCACCATCGTATACATACTGGGAGACTTGTGCAAGACCCCGCGCTCATTAAAACAACGTCCTTCTGAGAGAATGCCAATCAAATACTCATCCTTTGTTCCGTAATGAAGATATACTGCTACTTTTCCGGAGACGATTTTATACATCACTGGTCTTTCTTCTCCTTCGCGTATAATCACGCTGTCCTCTTCATAGCGGTGCAAGCGCGCCTGCATTTCCTTATAACCGTCCATCCGTTTTGCCCTCCTGTTTTGTGGTTTCGACTTATATATTTTTATTATAGCAGTTTTCTTGCGCACTGCAAAGATTGTTTTCGTTATCTCTTACGATATCCAACACCATCGCAATCATTGCGATATACTTTAACTGAAAATTTGTAATACCCTTACTTTTCTCTAACATAAAAAGTCCTCCTAAATTATTGTCACCAATAATTTAGCAGAACTTTTTAAGGAATTTATAAGGATTACCTTTTAAAATTACATTTCATCCGTTACCAGTCCCATACTGAACTGCAATATTGACGGAGCATTTGTATGGCTCTCATCCATTGCCAGCAATGTAATCTGCTTTGTCACGATTGTTTCATTATTTGCCTGCAGCGTAACGGTAGCTCCTCCATACCATTGGTCACCGTCTGCCATAATCGCTATTTTTATATTTCGATCCATTGTCGACTTGATTTTAAAGCTTATCGTATAAGTTTTTCCTGCTTCGAAAGCAATTGTCGGCGATTTCACCTGCACCTGCCAATCTGCACTTCCCATTGCCAAAATATCGGCTATAGCTACGCCATTTTCAAACTGAATGCTTCCATCCGCATTACCTTCTCCGAGATGAACATACTGACTCCATGTATCCGCTGAAGGTACACTATTCAACAATTCTATAGCACCTTCTGTCACTTCTTTTACACTTACTTCTGAAATTGTAATCACATGTGCACTGGCAGGTTGTGTTTCTCCACCTTCCGGATTTTCTCCTGCTTCGGGTGTATTTTGGTTTCCATCACCCTGCGGCGGCACAACCGACGCTTCATAAGAAGCGACTTTTGTTAATTTCACCTGATTAATTACGATTTCCACATCACCACTATTTTCGTTCGCGCCATTTGCATCTGCGATGTTTGCCAATTTAATCATCAGCTTTACTTTCGCCGGCTGTGTCAATGTAAATGTTGCGACCTTTGTCGCATCTTCTGTTCCGAGTGTCACACGCTCGCTTCCATAGCTTTTTGCATCATCCACAGGATCTCCAAACATCAATTCCATGTTCCAAGCTTTATCTGCCTTTGCATTTACTGCAAACTGATAAACACCTGCTTCTAAGGAATACCCGCTACTCCAATCCAGCCCTTTCGACTCATAAGTCGCACGCCATCCTTCAGATGCAGTAGAAATATTTTTCACTGTCAGCTTTACTTTTCCAGATACATCTGCTTTTTCAATATAGCCTTTCGCATTTTCTTCTTCATTCGATGACTTCTCAGCATACACATACCAGCTTCCTACCGGAATCGCTTTTTTGTTACTCGTATCACACAGGCTGGCATTTCGCAAATTGATCTGTACCAGACTTGCACCGTTCTCATTGTCAGCTCCTGTATAGTCATCATTTGCATGCTTTCCCATCTCGATTACAATCGAAATATTCTGCGTATTTCCTGCGCTTCGCATCTCTGCTGCACGTAAACTGTACAGGCTTGCAGGTGCTGCCAATATCTCTGCACCACTCAAATCCAATGTCACGGTCTGCGGCGCTCCTGCTGTCAACGATACTTCCGTTGACTTAATCACTGCATTTCCTTTCATCGCCTTTACAGTGACTGTTTTTGCAACATTTGCTGTCAGTGAAGCTTGAAAACGATAACTATCATACGCACTGACTTCTGACACTGCAATCGAAGTAGGAATTTCCTGTGCGACACTGTCCTGTGCACCGGACAAATCACTTATTTTATACGTGACACCGGAAACAGTTCTTTCTGCAATCACCATTGCATTGTTCGGAAGTGTCCATGTATTCACTGACGCTGTCAGATTCGGTACGGTTGGTGTACTTCCACCGGAAGAACTTCCGCTGTAAGAACCGCCGCCTGATGCTGACGTAGTCGTTTCCGTTGCTTTTTCATCCGTTTTCTCAAGTACAATATCATCCAGACACACGGTATGCTTTTCTGCGATTTGTTTTCCTGCAATTGCACCGAAATTAAAGCTCATGCTCGTATCTGCATCGTCAGCTTCCGGCATCGTAAAGATATATTCATAGGTTTTCCAGTCCTTCGTCAACGGAATCTGTTCTTCTGCAAAATATACTGTCCAGTCCTCTGCTCCGTCTGCTGTTTTGCGTTTTAAACCATTTCGCTGGAACGCAAATTTAATGTCACGCTCCAAATCTGATTTCGCACGGAATGATATTTTATAAGTCTGGTTTTTCTCCAGCTTCACGCCGGTCTGTTTTAATTGAATATGCCAGTCCTGATCACCGGTATTTTTGATATCCATGCAAAATGCACTGTCCTCTTTTAAGGTATCTACGACATAAGAAATATCACTCGCATTATTCGCCCACGCTTCAAAACCAGTTAGTCCGGCAGAAAAATCTCCGTTAATGAGCAAACCTGTTTCCATAATGCACACGTTATCCAGATAGGTCGTTCCCTTTGTTCCCAAGAGGAATGCCAATGTTGCGCTTTTTGTTCCTGCTTTCGGCTGGAACTCAAACTTGTAGTTTGTCATCTTTGATGTCAGATTTGCGGTAAACGTCTGTCCGGCAATTTTCACCTTCATTTTCTGATTTTTTGCACCGGTACGTTTTGCATCAAAGCTCAAGACATATGTCTTTTTTCCCCTTAATGCGAGTTTTGTCTGTTTCACCGCAACATCAGATTCGTTTTTTGCATCCTTTGTTACTTTGACCTTTAATTGACGAATATTATTTTTGTTTGTTACTTTTGCGGTCGTTCCTTTTGTCTTTTTTATCGTCCAATAGCTCAGGCGGTCTGCACCTTCCTGAAATGCACCGTTATATACATAATTACCGTCCGGTCTTACGGTCTTTTCTTCTGTAAGCGATAATTTCTTTATTTTCTCGACTTTTACATTTGTTATATGCACAGATGCTACCGAACTCTGATTTCCCAGATTAAATTCTACACGTCCGTTCGCATCGCTTGCTGCAGTCATATCAAATGTATAACGATACGTTTTTTTCTTGGTCGTCAGTTCTACCTTTGTGTCATTCATATAGCGAATGTAGCCGTTGTCCGGCGCAGTGATTCCGGTAATCATCGTTCGGTTTTCATCTGCATAGGCATCGAAAGACAGTGCATACTGATAGCCCTTTTCAAACGGAATGTTTGCCTGTACGACCTGCACACTGTAGTCTAATTCTCCCGCGTTTTTTGTGTCGATATGCAACGCTTTGTTTTCTATTTTTGCAGATGCATCTCCTTCACCTGCCAATAAAAACTCCCAATTTTTACCGTCGTTTAATTTCTCCTTTTTCGAGAAATTACTGTTTTTTACATAATTATTGTTTTTATCCGGTTTGCGTAATTTTACTTTGTTTTCCGGTTTTTTTACATTCTCATTATACGAATCTTTCTGGTAAACTTTGACATAATCTACGACCATCTGTGCTCGCTCATCAAACACCGTCGTATCATCCGGATAGCCGACCCAGGTTCCGCCGACTGCCAGATTTAAAATGATATAGAAGGGCTGATCAAACGGCGCCGGATATGTCACCTCATCAAATCCTTCTCTCTTTGTAAACCAGTCATTTTCGGTATAGAAAAGCTCTCCATCCAGATAATAACGGATTTCTCCCGGCTCCCACTCGCAGGCATACACGTGAAATTCTTTTGAAAAATCACCATTCTTTAACGTGTAAGTACCCTGTCTTTGTGTATGCGGTTCACCAAAGTGTAACGTCGCATGTGTCGTATCAGTCTTGTCACCAAGCACTTCTGCTATATCGATTTCACCGCATTTCGGCCACTGTCCGTACAGATTCTCATCCGTCGGCATCAACCAGAATGCAGGCAAAAATCCTTTTCCGCTCGGCATTTTGATACGTGCTTCAAAGCGTCCGTATTTTGTGTCTACTTTGTTCTGTGTGTTAATACGGCCGGATGTATAGCTGACACTTCCGTCTTCTGCTACCGTCTTTTTTGCCTGTATGGTCAGCTTACCGTCTTTTACATAAATATTTCCGGTCTTTTTATTTGTCTCTTCATCCGGGTAGCTTTGCCATTCCGCATTTACCCAGCCCGGTTCATGCGCTTCATAATTCCAATACTTTGTATTAAGCGTATCACCGTCAAAGTGGTCCTCCCATATCAAATCATTTTTTGTATAGGTACTTCCTGCTATTTTTTCTGCTTTTGTCTTTTTGGCTGCAAATACCGTGCTCACATTCAATTGCATCATTGTCGTACATAAAACTGCTGTTGCCAACACACCTGCCAGCAATTGTTTTCCTTTTATTTTTATCATTGTTTTTTCCCCCAATATATAGTTTCTTTTCCCTTACTCTTTTACACCGCCAAGCGTCACACCTGCGATAATATATTTTGACAGAAGCAAATACACCACTACGATCGGAATAATCGCTACGGCGATCATCATATATATTTTTCCGATATCAAATGACATATAATCTGCTCCACGCAACAGCGCAATCAACACTGGCACTGTCATTTTTTTCTTTGTCTGCAATACCAATGCAGGAACAAAATAGTTATTCCATGAACCTACGAATGTAAAGATTGCCTGTACTGCAATCGCAGGTTTCATAATCGGAATAATAATTCGATTAAACGTTTTGAATTCTCCGCTTCCATCTATTCTGGCTGCCTCCACCAATGACAACGGCAAGGAGGATTGCAAATAACTGTACATGAAGTAAAACACAGCAGGTGATGCAATTGCCGGAATCACCAATGGAAGCAACGTATCATACATACCCAGCTTTGTAATCAGTCGCAAAAAGCCCATTGCGGTGACCTGTGTAGGCATGACAAGAATAGCCATAATAAACGTAAACGCTGCATTTCTGAGCTTAAACTGATAGGTATACAAACCGTAAGCGGTAAATGCTGAAAAATAGGTACTGAGTGCTGCGGTACAGCCGGATACAATCAAGCTGTTCAAGATACCGCGAAGCATCGGAAATGTTCCGTCATTTGCAACATTTTTAAAGTTTTCGAGTAAATGTGTTCCCGGCAATGCCGAAAATCCCTTTTGCAAATCTGCATGCGAACGAGTTGCATTGATGATTAATATGTAAAAGAAAAACAAGCACATAAACGATAATATAACAAGCGTCAGATGTACTGCTGCATTTTTCCATACACGCGCATTTTTATTTTTCATCAGACTATTTCCTCCGTTCCTTCTTTGCTAATTTTGCTTTTCGTTTTGCCTCTGCCTTTAATCCATCCGGGTCCGGATGATTCGTCATACGGTATACCATAAAGCACAAAATACCACTGATTACGAACAGATATACAGACAGCGAACCTGCCATACCATAGTTATTGCTGCGCAAATGACTATTTAAGAACATGATAAGCGTAAATGAGCTGCGGTCCGGTGTTCCCTTTGCATTTGTCAAAATCTGCGGTACATCAAACATCTGCAGTCCACCGATGATTGCAGTGATGAGTGTATATGCTAAAATCGGTCGGATGAGCGGCAATGTAATATGGAAAAACCGCTTACTCTTTGTACATCCGTCAATCTCTGACGCCTCAAAGATATCCGGGCTGATTCCCATAATCGCTGCCATCAACATAATCGCTGTATTTCCAAACCACATTAGGAAATTCATAAAGCCGACCAACGCTCTCGTACCAAACACAGAATTCATAAAATCAATCGCTTCATCTACTACACCCAGCGATAGCAAAATTGAATTGATAGGGCCGCTCGCTGAAAACATCGTAAAGAACAACATCGCTAATGCGGATGCCATAATTAGATTCGGCAGGTACATGATAACCTTAAACACCTGTTTTCCATGTATCTTGACGCGGATATCTGTAAACCAGACAGCGAGCAACAGCGCAATCAAAATCTGCGGAATAAATCCGATTAACCACATAATCAGTGTATTCATTGTATATTTCAGTAAGTCTGACTGAAACAGACTCACATAATTTTCTAAGCCTATAAAATTCGGTCCAATTTCTTTTATACCGGAACGGTAAAATTCATAAAAACTATAGCGGATCGTATCCACCAACGGAATGAGTGAAAAAATAAAGTAGCATAAGAAAAATGGAAAAATAAAGAAATATCCCCACTTTGCATAACTGTTCGTTTTACGTTTTTTCTTCATGGTTTTTGCTCCTTTTATGTTATCTGTGGAGCAAATGCTCCACAGATATTGCTTTGTTTTATTCGGGCCACTTCACCTCTGTGATATCAGGATAACGCTCCATAATAGCAGTTTCGAAGTTCTCTTTTGCCTTATCGAAGTCAATCTGACCCTGTAAGTAATCACTGAATGAGCTCTGGATTAATTCTACACATCCCTGATCATATGCAGATAAAGGTGCAATCTGAATGTTCTGTGCTACCGGTGAGAAGTAGTAGAACGGATTCTGTCCGCCGAGGAATTCAGATGCGAAGCTGTCATCTACCGCCGCTTCCATCATACCGCTCTGGGTATTGGTAAAGTCTGCATAATCCTTTGAAATCTTTAATAAGTTATCCTTTGTTGCAGTCAGTGCCAAAATAATCTCTCTTACATGTGTCGGGTTATCAGTTCCTACACATCCGTGAATGTAAGAGCCACCCCAGTTGTACTCCTGCGGAGGAGTGGTTACTGCCCATGAGCCTGCTTCGCCATCCCAGTTCGGATTTAACACGAAGTCAATTCCCCATGCAGGTAACAGGAATGCAAATACCTTTGAAGAAGAACCCATTGCACGGTTCCAGTCATCATTCCACTGTCCCTTGATGTTCTTGTCAACATAGCCTGCATCCAACCATTCTTTTGAATCCTTTACCCAATTCATAATCTGAGGGTCTACGGTAATGGTTGTCTCGCCCGGTTTTACCCATGACTCTGCAATGCTGTTTCCATATAAACGGAAGGTATCTGCATAAGATGACAATGCGAAATATCCTTTTGCCTTTAATTCTTCTGCAGTTGCTTTCATTGTGTCCCAATCACTTACCTTTGCTGCAACAGCTTCCGGATCATCTGTACCGAATACATCCTTTGCGATATCACGACGGTATACTAACAAACCTGGACAGCACTGCCAGGTAGAACCTCTCTGCACACCGTTCTGATCCGATGCGGTTGTCTTTGTGAAGCTGTACTGGTCTGCTAAATCAGTCTCAGGATTGATTCCCAGATCTTCTAACGGAATCGCTACATTTGCATCTGCATCTGTATATTTATTTACATAGTCAGTTTCTGACAAGAAAATATCTACTTTGTCATCTGCCTCTGCAGTGCCCTGTACCATCAATGCTTCATCTAATTTCTGCTGATACACACCGTCCTGATTCGGATTTACAATCCAGTGAATTTCAGTTCCATCCTTTAATGTAGTAACTGTACCATCCTCAGAAGTCTCTACTACTTCCGGATATACGGCTTCCACACGTGTACGGAACTCATCGTTCCATGAATAAATGTTAATTACTTTTCCTTCTTCTGCAACAGCTACTTCTTCTGAAATCGCTCCTGCCTCTTTTTCTTCTGCCTTCTCTTCTGTCTGTTCTTCCGTTGCCTCAGCGGCTGCACCGCTCTCCTTTGTGTCTGCTTTGTCGCCACAACCTACGAGAGTTCCTGCGCACATACTTGCTACAAGTAATGCTGCAATGAGTTTTCTTTTCATTTCTTTTTATCCTCCTTTTATTCGTAAACAACACGCTTATTTGATTACTTTTTTTGCAACCGGCGCGTTTGTTTATGCTTTGCATTATAGTGAGCAAAGGAAAAATAATATATTACAAATCCATGACAAAATATCAGATTCATGACCTAAACAAAAAAAATTTTCAGGTCATCATTTTGATATTTTTGACAGCTATTTTGTTTCTTTATTTGACATTTTTTTATATTCTGTAACTGTTCAGAGCCAAGCAGTTTCAGAAAAAACATACGAGAAATGTTTACATTATATTTAGAAAGGAGTTTTTATGAATACCATGAACACAACAAATACAAACATTCAATTCATCGATAAAGCCGGAAGCTTCTATATAAATCAGCCGGAAAACATCAGCGCCTTATATTTTCCGTTAGCATCAGAAACCGGATTAAAGTCAGCCATCACTCCGAATCTGGGCGGTGACTGCAAATTAGATCAGGAACGCTTCTTATTAGAACCGACCAGTGTCGAAAATCTGCACAACAATCGTTCCGGCAGAAATTTCTGGTGTGTAGTCAATCAAAAGGATGTATATTCTGCAGCCGGAGCATCTGCCTCACAGGAAGCAGTCAAATTTACCGATGAGCAGGACGACAGTCAGCTTCAGGCAGGTCTGATGTGGCATACCCTGCTGCGCACCAGCCGCAAGCTCGGACTGCAGTCCACACTCACCTCATTTATTCCGTGTCATGATAATGTAGAAATCATGCACGTTACATTACAAAACACCTCAGATAAAGAAATGGAAATCACTGCTTACGCTGCGATTCCCATTTATGGAAGAAGTGCTGACAACCTGCGCGACCATCGCCACGTAACATCACTGCTTCACAGAATACATACTACACAAAACGGTGTCTTTGTATGCCCTACGATGTCTTTTGATGAGCGCGGTCACCGTCAGAATGAACAGGTTTATTATGTATGCGGAACTGACGGCGAAGGCAATTTGCCGCAGAGCTTTTTCCCGACTGTAGAGACATTTATCGGCGAAGGCGGTACATTCACCCGCCCGCGCGCAGTCTATGAAAATCAGACAGGCGTCGCTGCCGGCACCGTCGTAAACGGAAAAGAAGCAATGGGTGCACTGCAATTTCCTACACGCACACTCCGGCCGCAGGAAAGCTGCTCGTACATCGTATTACTCGGAAGCAGCGAGTCACAAAGTGCCTGCGAAGCTGTCTGCGAAAAATATCGCACAGACACACAAATCTATAACCGCTTGCATGAGACAAAAATGTACTGGAAAGAAACCGTAAATATCGATGTCCATACCGGCGATGATTCCTTTGACGGTTTTCTGAAATGGGTCAGCTTTCAGCCTTATTTGCGCCGTTTGTTTGGCTGTTCGTTCCTGCCGCATCACGACTATGGACGCGGTGGACGCGGATGGAGAGATTTGTGGCAGGATTGTCTCTCACTCTTGCTGATGGACCCGCATGATGTCGGTAAAATGATACGAAACAACTATGCCGGTGTCCGCATTGACGGAACAAATGCGACCATTATCGGCAGCGTAGAAATTCCGTTTATCGCAGACCGAAACGGCATTTCTCGTGTCTGGATGGATCATGCATTATGGCCGCTCATCACGACCAAGCTCTACATTGACCAGACCGGTGATCTGGATATTTTAAACAGCAAAGTTCCTTATTTCAAGGACGCACAGGCAATGCGTGCCACTGCACAGGACAGCGACTGGAATGATGCCTACGGCAATCAACAGCGCACCGTTTCCGGCGATGTATATCAAGGCAGTATTTTAGAGCATTTACTCATTCAGCACCTCACCGCATTTTTCGAGGTCGGCGCGCACAACATCTATCAGTTGCGTGGCGCAGACTGGAATGATGCGCTGGATATGGCAGATGAAAACGGTGAAAGTGTGGCATTCACCTGCGCCTACGCCGGCAACCTGCGCACACTCGCTGACTTACTGCGCAAAATGGATAGCCCCAAAGTCACCCTTTTATCCGAAATCGAACTGCTATTAAATGTCGATGGTTCGATCTATGATGACCCTGCAAAAAAATTAGAAGCATTAAAGAATTATACCTATACATGTATGCATCAGATCAGCGGCGAGGCACGACCGTTCTCTACCAGCGAACTGGCTGACAATCTGACCGAAAAAGCAGATTGGCTCATGGCGCACTTGCGCAAGCAGGAATGGATGGATATATCCGACGATGAAGGCTGGTTCAACAGCTACTACGACAATCACGGTAACGCTGTAGAAGGAAAATTTGGTGATCAGATTCGCATGATGCTGACCGGACAGGTTTTTGCCATCATGGGTGGTGTCGCTAGCGACGAGCAAATTCAAAAAATCATCACTGCAGCAGACCACTACTTGTATCAAAAAGAAGCCGGCGGCTACCGCCTCAACACCGATTTTCAGGAATTGAAATTTGATTTAGGACGCATGTTTGGTTTTGCTTACGGTGAAAAAGAAAACGGAGCGGTATTCTCTCACATGACGGTCATGTATGCCTATGCGCTCTATCAGCGCGGCTTTGCGGCAGCAGGATGGAAAGCATTAAAAACACTTGCTGATACCGCATTAAATTTCCAGACAAGCTGCATTTATCCCGGCATTCCGGAATATTTCCGTGCAGATGGTCGCGGTATGTACCACTATCTGACCGGTGCTGCAAGCTGGTATCTGCTCACAATGATTACAGAAGTGTTCGGTATTCGCGGTTCACACGGTGACCTCACGATTTGTCCGAAATTACTCGCCGAGCAATTTGACGAACAAAACCTCGCTCATACACAGCTCACTTTCGGCGGAAAACATTTTGCAGTCACTTATTTGAATCCTGACCGCAAAGATTATGGCGCCTATACTGTCACAAGCGCAATCTGTGATGGGATGCAGTTGCCGGTTATAGATGGCAAGCGTGCCGTTCTCTCCAAAGAGCAGTTCGCTTCGCTCTCAAATGAAGTACTTGATATCACGATCACACTCAGTGCAACACCTGCTTAAATGCTTGACTACCAATAAACATTATCTATTTTATGAAAGGATGTAACTGTTCAGTACAGGACAAAACACTTGCTGTTTTGTCCGTAAGAAAATGATTCAAGTGTGAGCAAATCCCATCAGCGCAGCTGATTTTCATGGATTTGCGAATCGTAACTATGAAGGTACTGAATAGTTATGAAAGGACTTTTAGCTATGAATTACGGATATTTTGATGACGAAAAACGCGAATATGTAATCACACGCCCGAACACGCCTGCCCCCTGGGTCAACTATCTCGGCTCTCCGGAATACGGCGCAATCATTTCGAACAATGCCGGCGGATACAGCTTTGCCAAATCAGGTGCAAACGGCCGCATTCTTCGCTATGTATTTAACAATTTTGATCAGCCCGGACGCTATATTTATATCCGGGACAATGCATCCAAAGATTACTGGTCTGCCTCTTGGCAGCCGGTAGCAAAAGACCCTGCAACCTATCACAGCCAGTGCCGTCACGGCATCGGCTATACAAAAATGATTTCTGATTATGCAGATATTCACACCGAAGCCTGCTATTATGTACCGCTTGGAAAAGAATATGAAGTATGGTCTGTAGCTGTTACAAACCAGTCTTCCAAAGCACGCGATTTGACCTTGACCGGATATGCTGAATTTACCAATCATCCGAACTATGAGCAGGATCAGATAAATCTCCAGTATTCACTCTTTATCACAAAAACTGTATTTGAAAATGACCGCATCATGCATCAGATTCACGGAAATCTCGACACACTTTCCGAAGGTGAAATGGTAGATGAAAAAACTGTGATTGAGCGCTTTTTCGGTCTCGCCGGTGCAAAAGTCACTTCATACTGTGGCGACAAGCAGGCATTTCTGGGTGCTTATCACAGCTATGCAGACCCAATCGGAGTCCTCGAAGGCGACCTCGGTAACATCACCAGCTATAACGAAAATTCATGCGGTGCACTCTCGACGGTGCTCACACTTGCTCCCGGCGAAACAAAGCACATCGCCTTTTTACTCGGTATGAAAACCTCGCAGGAAGCAGCGACGATTATTCAGTCGTATGAACAGACGAAAGCAGTGGTAGACGGCGAATGTACAGACCTGGCTCTCGACTGGGCACAAAAATTCTCAAATTTTGTAGTAAAAACACCCAGTCCGGAATTTAATACCATGATTAATACCTGGAATGCCTACAACTGTTTTATGACCTTCATCTGGTCTCGCGCAGCGTCCTTTATCTACTGCGGACTGCGCAATGGTTATGGTTATCGCGATACCGTGCAGGACATTCAGGGTATTATTCATCTGGCTCCTGAGATGGCGCTTCAAAAAATACGCTTTATGCTCTCCGCACAGGTGCATCACGGCGGCGGTCTCCCGCTCGTAAAATTTACACATACACCCGGTCAGGAAAACACACCCGAAGACCTCAGCTACGCAAAGGAAACCGGACATCCGGCATACCGTGCGGACGATGCGCTCTGGCTGTTCCCGACGGTGTTCAAATATATCGCAGAGACCGGAAATACTGCATTTTTAGATGAAATCATTCCTTTTGCAGACAAGGATGAAGCCAGCGTATATGAGCATCTCAAGCGCGCAATCGATTTTTCACTGACACACCTTGGCCCGCACGGTACACCTGCCGGTCTCTATGCAGACTGGAATGATTGTCTGCGTTTAGGCGCAGACGGTGAATCGTCCTTTGTCGCTATGCAGTTCTACTACGCACTGCGCATTTTAAAACAGTTTGCTACAGTCAAAGGCGACGATTCTTATCTTGCATTTTTAGATGAAAAAATAAACGAATACGGAGAAAAAATTCAGACTCTCTACTGGAATGATGACCGTTTTATTCGTGGATTTACAGAAAAAGGAGAACGCATCGGTGTCTCTACTGACCCCGAAGCAAATATGTGGCTAAATCCGCAGAGCTGGTCCGTCATCAGCGGCCTTGCCTCAGAAGCACAGGCTGATGCAGCACTTTTAAATGTCTATGAACGCCTCAACACCGCTTACGGTGCGCAGCTCATGGCCCCTCCGTATCACGCTCATGCCTTTGACGGTGCACTCGCCGTGATTTACAATCCGGGCACAAAAGAAAATGCCGGTATCTTCTCACAGTCGCAGGGTTGGCTGATTCTGGCAGAAGCACTTCGCGGTCATGGCGAGCGCGCATTTACCTACTTTATGGAAAATGCACCTGCTGCGCAAAATGACCGTGCAGATATCCGTCATTTAGAGCCTTATTGCTACGGACAGTTTACAGAAGGAAGTGCAAGTCCTCACTTCGGACGTTCACATGTACACTGGCTGACCGGTACTGCTTCGACTGTTATGGTCGGCTGTGTCGAAGGTATTCTCGGCATTCGCCCCGATATGAACGGCATCCGCCTTGCACCCGCGATTCCGAAGGAATGGGGTTGTCTGGAAATTCATAAAAATTTCCGCGGAAAGCATTTACATATCATCATAAAGAATCCGAATCACAAGGAGTCCGGTTGTTCCTCTCTCACCTTAAACGGTGCACCCCTGACCGGCAATTACATTACAGAAGAGCAATTGCTGACAGAAAATGAAATTGTTTTGGTATTATAAAACAAAAAATGGAATCGCGAAGGCTTTTGCCGGACGCGATTCCGTTTTTTTATTTCATAGGAAAGACCTTGTCGCAATAAAGTGTGAAAGTGACGAACTTTCCTATGAAATAAAAGCACTTCGTGCACAGATGCGCAGCTAACGCGCGCGGAACAAAAGCTGTGCTGAGGTAGGAACTTGTAGACGCGGAGTGTGCGAAGCACACTTTTGTTCTTACACGTTCATTCGGTTGTCTGCATAAATTCTGCCGCGTCTTCTTCGTTTGTTTCCCACTGCACCATATAATACATGTCGCGATATTTTTTCGGCGTCATACCGACCAATTCACGAAACTGCTGTATGAAATGACTCTGCGAAGAAAACGACAGTCGATTTGCAATGTCTATCATTGAATAATCACTGAAGCGCAACAGATTTTTCGCAATTTTTATTTTTTGCTCCCGAATATATGCGCTCACCGATATACCGGTCTGTTTTTTAAACAAACGTGACAAATAGCTGGCGGATACACCAAATTCGTCTGCCAGGTCTTCGATCGTGATACGCTCCTTGATATGCGCATAGATATATTCCTTACAAGCATTGATATGCTTCGAGTTCGTATCCACGCGGAAATGTCTGCGCATTTTTTCTGTAAAATCAATGACCATTTCATCGTGAAGTGCCTGCACTGCCTCTACTGTTTTGATATCGTCCAGTTTCTGAATATAAAAATCACTCAGACGAAATGCCTGCTCCAGCTCCATTCCATGCTGTTTGCACAAGCGCGTCACCATCGCCGTCGTTATGACAAAATGGTATTTCATATTCGTGAGCGGATCACGCGAGAGTACACCGACGCCTTCACTCTCCATAAAGCGTTGCTGTTCGCAATTTTTCTTCACTGCATCCACGTTTCCACTCGCGACTGCCTGATAAAACAAAAACTCTTCTGTCGGCTGCCGATGCTCCAGTTCATCTACATAGTCATCTGCTTCTAATACCAGCCATTCCTTGCGATACTGCATACGCACCTCCTGCGATTTCTAACAAAGCATCCTACTGAATCTCATGAAATAAAGGCGTTGAAAAATATCTCTCTGCGGTATCCGGAAGCACCGTAACGACGGTCTTTCCTTTGCCGAGCTGCTTTGCCAGACGAAGTGCTGCCGCCACATTTGTTCCGCTGGAAATGCCGCACATGATTCCTTCCTTACAAGCCAGATCACGTGCAGTCTGAATTGCTTCATCATCTGTCACGATGCAGATATCTCCGTAAATCTCCTGATTCAAAATCTCAGGTATCACGCCATCTCCGATTCCCATCTGTATATGTGTACCGATGGAGCCGCCGGATAAAATCGCTGCATCCTCCGGCTCTACCGCCCAAATCACCATGTCCGGATTTTTCTCTTTTAAGGTCTCTCCGATACCGGTAATCGTACCACCTGTTCCGATGCCGGAACAAAAGCCATGAATCGGTCCATCCACCTGTTCCAAGATTTCCAGACCGGTCTGGTCTCTATGTACCTGCGGATTTGCAGGATTTTCAAACTGCTGGGGAACAAATACACGCGGATCATCCTTTGCCATCTGTAATGCCAGCTCCAGACATTCCTCAATCGCTTTTCCGATATTTCCCGCATCATGCACCAGCACTACTTCTGCACCATAATGCTCCATCAATTTTCTGCGCTCTTCACTCACCGAATCCGGCATAATGATACGCACCCGATAGCCTTCGACCGCACCGACCAACGATAAACCGATTCCCTGATTGCCGCTGGTAGGCTCAACAATAATCGTATCTTCCTTTATCAGTCCGCGCGCCTTTGCGTCCTTTAACATATTATACGCGGTTCTTGTCTTAATCGAGCCTCCAACATTCAGTCCCTCAAATTTCACAAGTACCTGCGCGCTGTCCTCTCCCACCATGTGGTTCAGACGTATGATAGGCGTATTCCCCATTGCTTCCAAAATATTATTGCAAATCATCTCTTCTACTCCCTTATTGCTGCTGATATCTATTTTATGGCGTATCACATCATATATGCCCTTGCCCGTCTCGATTTTATCCGGACACAATTTTCTTCCGCCGCAGTAAATCGCGAAACATTTTTCGTTTCGCACACTCAGCCATTAGTATACCTTATATTTTCGGAATATGCAAATAGCTGCTGCAAAACAGCGTATATCATCTGTTCCACAGCAGCTTTACTTTTTTAATTGCTTTCATTTAATTTTATCGCACGCTTTTATGCTTTCTTTTTACGTGCCATAATCACACTCTGAACCACCAGGAAGATACACAGCATTGCTGCAACTGTGATTCCTGTCCACCATGCCTGATCAAGACCTGCGGAAGACACGATATTCTGGATGGTACTCAGTGAAAGAACACCGAAGAATGTACCGATAATATTTCCGACACCACCTGTCAACATCGTTCCTCCGATAATCGAAGAAGCAATCGCGTTCATTTCCATACCGCTTGCATGTGATGCAGAGCCGGAACCTACGTGAAGGAAGTATACATATCCGCCGATACCTGCGAGCAAGCTACAAATCAGATGTGCCAAAAATTTTGTGCGCTTTACATTGATACCGAGCATCAATGCACTCTGCTGATTTCCGCCGACTGCATAGAATGCACGACCGAGCTTTGTCCAGCGAAGCACTACAAACAGTGCTAATACAACCAATAATGCTACGATTACACCGATTTCTACATACGCATTCACGTATTTGCCAAGCTTATTGACAGAACCCATTCCCGGAACGATAACACGTGTCATTTTTAATGCGGTAAATGCTTCGTTCTCTACGTTAAACGGATTTGTATGTACGATAG
>JAGAOE010000029.1 GCA_017623885.1 Eubacterium sp.
GCTGCAGCGCATCGGAGAGCCTTGCAAAGGCGTTTTTGCGAATGGCGCGTCTGAACTGTTACTTTAACATCAACTATTTACTCCCCCAAAATGAGCAGTCTTAGCTCCGAAAGGAGCGAGACTGGAGCCTTGCAAAGGCGACGAGTGCGAATTTGAGGGAGTTGGCTGTGAATAGAAGCATTCTCAGATGAGCGCCCGATATGAGCAAAAATAGCTGCATCGCAGCGGAGAGCCTTGCAAAGGCGTTTTTGCGAATGGCGCGCCTGAACTGTTACTTTAACATCAACTATTACTCCCCCAAATGAGCAGTCTTAGCTCCGAAAGGAGCGGGACCGGAGCCTTGCAAAGGCGACGAGTGCGAAGTTGAGGGAGTTGGCTGTGAATAGAAGCATTCTCAGATGAGCGCCCGATATGAGCAGTTTCGCAAACTTCATTTAATAAAACACATGATTCCCCAGCACATATCCGTCAATCGTTCCGTTATCTACGCGAAAATACAAGTACGGAACCGTAATATTTCCATTCAACACTTCCTGCGCAGCCTGTCTGCATTCACTGTTCGCACCGGCTGCCAGTCGTGCTGCCATTCGTCCGCTCGCGACCGGCGAAAACTGTCCGGGCTGATAAATCACACCCATAACCGTATTCGGGAAACTGCTGCTCGCCACACGGTTCATGACCACACTGCCTACTGCCAGCTTTCCTGCATAAGGTTCACCCTCTGCCTCACACTGGATAATGCACGCGAGCAATTCTAAATCCTCAGCGGATGCCGGCTGGGAATCCTCGATATCCTCCGGTTCTGTTCCGTTTTCTTCTGCTTCCTGCCGTCTGCGCTCTTCTTCCTCTCTCCGACGGCGTTCCTCTTCTTCTCTCTGACGCCGCAGTTCCTCTTCCTGACGCTTGATTTCTTCCATGCGCGCTTTATCTTCGGCTGCTTTCTGCGCTTCAAGCACTGCCTCATATGCTAACTGGGCTTCGAGCTGACTGTCCAGCTCGCTCACTTCCTGCTTTGCACCGGCAGTCTCTTCCTTTGCAAGATCCAACTGTGTCCGCGTCTGCGCTACAATTTCGGACAACTTGTCTACTTCTTTTTGTTGTTCTTCCTGCAATGCAACAAGCTCTTCCTTTTGTAGCTGATAAGTATCCTGTTTTTCTGCCAGTCCGTCTAACAGGCTCTGATACTCGGTCAACTGCGCACGGTCATAATCCATTACCTGCGAAAAATACTCCACTCTGTTCAAAAAATCACTCATGGAATAGGCCCCAAACAACGTATCCAGCAACGAACGGTCTGAATTTTCGTACATAAAACGAATGCGAATTTTCATCGCATCATAACGCTGCTGACGCAATTCCTCCATCTGAGCCAGTTCTGTCTCTGTCTCTGATATCTGCGCATTTTTTGCCACAATCTTGTCATCAATCGACTGCAAAATCAGTTGCATTTCTTCCAGCTTCGCGTGCAGTTCATCCAGCTTCTCATTGATTTCACGCTGTTCTTTTTTGGCATTCTCCAACTGTTCTTTTGCTTCCTGTGACTTTTTCTGAAGCTCTGAGATCACATCCCCGGTCTCACTCAGCTTCTCTTCTGTCGTTTTTTCTGCAAAAACCGTATGTATACCGGAAAATACCAGTACCAGACTCAGTATACATAATGTAAGTTTTTTTCTATACAAATACCATGATTTTTTTACCGGTCTTTGATTCATTCTTTTCTCCTGTGTAACAAGTAACATTTTTCGTTATCAGTATAACACATACTATATGTCACGGCATTGTTTTTTTTTACTTTTTATGATATACTCTTTAAATGTTTATGATGAAAACGAATCATCATTTCTTGCGGCACATAAATCCATGAAATGATGTCTCATTTGTTAAACGATTACTATGATCCAAAGAAGGGGAATGTAAAGATGAAGTTTTATAAACCTGAACAATTAAAGGCCGGTATGCGCCTCGCAAAACAAATTTATAACAAACAAGGTGTCCTGCTCTACGAGCGTGGTCTCGTATTGACCGAGCAGATTATTGCCAGCGTCCAAAAATTCGGACTGCTTGGCGTCATGATTTTAGAGCCCGCAGAGCCTCTACCGCCTTTTTCTGCTGAGGAGCAGGAATTTGAACAGCTTCAGACGACCTATATGTTCCGCCTGCGCGACAGTCTGATTGCCATCAGCAAAGGTCAGCAGCCGGCAGATTTACCTACCCTTGTTTCTGATATTTACAATCGCTTCGGTACATTAAATCATCCTATTGCATTTTCACAGATGATTCGAAGCAATGAAGACTATAATTATAAGCATGCGGTATGTACTGCGATTCTCTCTGCAATGCTCAGTCATGCACTCCATCTGTCTGCGGAGACGACTACCAATCTGATCACAGCGGCTCTATTGGCTGACTTCGGATACTTATATGTTCCAAAGGAGATTATGTCCAAGCCGGAAGAAGAACTCTCCAGCGTAGATTTGTTATCGATTGAGCAGTATCGTACCAAAGCATTCCGTCTTTTCAAACAGGACACAAATCCTTTCGGACTGTCTGAGATTACATTCACGATACTGGCTGAATTTTTGCAGGTTCCGCGCAAAGAAGACCCGAAGCTCAACACGGTCGGTTTTCATATGCAGACAAAAATTCTTATGGTCGCTGACAAATATGACCGCATGACTGCCATGCAGTTAAACTATCAGCCGGTCACACCGGTTCAGGCATTGCGTCACTTGCAGCAAAGCCCCGTGCTCTATGATGCTTCTGTCGTAGATGCCTTATCATCAGCGATTGCATTTTTACCGATTGGACAGTGTGTTGAGCTGTCCGCACAGCGTCGCGGCATGATTATTTCCGAGACTCCGGGCGATCAGTTCCATCCGCGTGTTCTTGATTTTGAAACAAATACGATTTACGACCTGAGCAGTCCAAAATTGCGTGGCGTCATCGAAATCACCGATTTGATGTCATCGATGGATCAGCGCTATCCGTTTGATGAGCAGAGTATTCGTCACTTTATACCGGACGTACCGCTTCAGAATACGACCAGACGTTTCCGTATGCGTCTTGAGAAAGCGCGTAAACGGAAAGCATTAAAGCAGTCTCGTATTTCTGCTGCTCAAAACAGCTAATATCATCTTAATTATTTTTCTTTTAAAAAACTAAAAGCAAAAATCCGAATGTCAAGACCTTATTTCAAAGTCTCCGACACTCGGATTTTTCGATTTCTGCTTCGCACCAGCTCTACACCTTATTTGCATTACACGGATACAATCGTTCCGCCACCGACGACATTTTCTCCGTCATACAAAACGGCTGCCTGCCCTGTCGTAATCGCTCGCTGCGGTTCATCAAACACCAGCTCTACCTTTCCATCCTGCAATACACGCACGGTCGCAGGCGCTTCTTTCGCCCGATAGCGCGTCTTTGCGGTCACACGCATCGACTCCTCCGGCTGTTCGTATATCCAGTTAAAATCCGCTACAATGCAAGTCGTCGTAAACAATGCATCTTCCGCAGATAATATCACTTCATTTTTTTCCATATCCTTGCGACACACATACATGGGTGCCGGAAGCGCCAGCCCAAGCCCCTTTCGCTGACCGATTGTGTAGCGGATAATCCCTTTGTGCTCACCGAGTTTTTTTCCATCCATTGTCACAAAATCTCCCGGCGGATATGTTTTTCCGGTATAACGACTGATAAATGCTGCATAATCCCCGTCCGGCACAAAACAAATGTCCTGACTGTCATGTTTTTTTGCATTGACAAACTCATGTTGGTCTGCAACCGCACGCACCTCTTCTTTTGAATTAAAAGCTCCCAGCGGAAATATCGTGTGCGCCAACTGCTCCTGATTCAAAAATGCCAGCACATAACTCTGATCCTTTGCCAGATTGTTCGATTTTTTGAGCAGATATCTCTGACTCTGTTCGTCATAAGCGACGCGTGCGTAATGTCCGGTCGCGATATAATCACAATCCAATTCCTTTGCACGCTGATAGAGCTTGTCGAATTTCATATATCGATTACAGTCTATACAAGGATTCGGCGTATCTCCCGCCTCATAGGATGCCACAAATCGATTCATTACCTGTTCGGCAAAAGCCTCTTTGAAATTCAGCACATAATAGTCAATCCCTAATTCATTACACACTTTTCGCGCATCTTCTGTATCTGACAATGCGCAACATGTATTCTCCGCTTCATCCGCTTCCTGCTCCTGCTCATAGAGCTTCATCGTCACACCGATGCATTCATAACCTTCTTTTATTAAAAGCGCTGCCGACACCGAACTGTCTACACCGCCACTCATCGCCACCAGTACTCGTTCCATTTCTTATTCCTTTCAGTTGCATTATTTCACTGTTTTGGGTGTTATTTTCCGAATTTTCAGTCATTAACACATTTTTTTCTCTGTTTCACTGCATTTATTGTATCATAGAATCTGCCGAAAACAAAAAAAATTGCATTTTTCTTGAATTTTCTTAAATTTACTATAGGTTATTTTGCAATTTTATTCTATAATAGATGGGATAAAAAAAAATAATTATTATATAACATAAAGGAGATTACTTATGCCCAAGAGAACAGACATCAATAAAGTCCTGATCATCGGCTCCGGTCCGATCATTATCGGACAGGCGTGTGAATTCGATTACTCTGGCACGCAGGCATGTAAAGCACTGCGCAAGCTAGGATATGAAATCGTACTGGTAAATTCCAACCCTGCTACTATCATGACTGATCCCGAAATCGCAGATGTGACCTATATCGAGCCCTTAAATGTGGAACGTTTAGAGCAGATCATCGCAAAAGAACGTCCGGATGCACTGCTTCCGAACCTCGGCGGACAGTCCGGATTAAATCTTTGTGCAGAGCTGGCTAACGCCGGTGTCTTAGACAAATACAATGTGCAGGTTATTGGTGTACAGGTAGACGCTATCGAGCGCGGTGAAGATCGCGTAGAGTTCAAAAAATCAATGGATGCAATTGGCGTAGAAATGGCACGCAGTGAAGTTGCTTACAGTGTAGAAGAAGCACTGGCTATCGCTGACCGTCTCGGCTATCCGGTCGTATTGCGTCCTGCTTATACAATGGGCGGTGCCGGCGGCGGACTAGTATATAATAAGGAAGAATTACAAACCGTATGTGCACGTGGTCTTCAGGCGAGTCTGGTAGGTCAGGTGCTTGTCGAAGAATCTATTCTCGGTTGGGAAGAATTAGAATTAGAAGTCGTTCGTGATGCAGAAGGAAACATGATTACCGTCTGCTTTATCGAAAATATTGATCCGCTCGGTACACACACTGGAGACTCCTTCTGTTCTGCTCCGATGCTTACCATCTCCGAAGAACTGCAGAAGCGTTTGCAGGATCAGGCATACCGCATCGTTGATTCCGTAAAAGTAATCGGTGGAACAAATGTCCAGTTTGCACACGATCCGGTATCTGACCGTATCTGTGTTATCGAGATCAATCCTCGTACCTCTCGTTCTTCTGCTCTGGCAAGTAAGGCGACCGGTTTCCCGATTGCGCTCGTATCCGCTATGCTCGCAGCAGGTCTGACACTCAAGGATATCGAATGCGGCAAATACGGTACACTTGATAAGTATGTTCCCGGCGGAGATTATATCGTTATCAAATTTGCTCGTTGGGCATTTGAAAAATTCAAAGGTGTCGAAGATAAGCTCGGCACTCAGATGCGCGCCGTAGGCGAAGTCATGAGTATCGGTAAGACCTATAAAGAAGCTTTCCAGAAAGCAATCCGCTCTTTAGAGACCGGTCGTTACGGTCTGGGTCATGCCAAAGACTATGACACCAAAACAAAGGATGCATTGCTTCTGATGCTTGCACATCCGTCCAGCGATCGCCACTTCATCATGTATGAAGCACTTCGCAAGGGCGCTACCGTAGAAGAAATCTACGATATCACAAAGGTAAAACACTATTTTATCGAGCAGATGAAAGAACTCGTCGAAGAGGAAGAAGCACTCATGGCAGGCAAGGGTTCTCTGCCTTCTGACGAAGCATTGATTTCTGCAAAGAAGAATGGTTTCTCTGATAAATATCTGAGCCAGATTTTACAGATTCCCGAAGCTGACATCCGCGAAAAACGTCTGTCACTCGGCATTGAAGAAGCGTGGGAGGGCGTTCATGTCAGCGGTACAAAGGACAGCGCTTATTACTACTCTACTTACAATGCACCTGACAAAAATCCGGTCAGCACAGACAAGCCGAAGATTATGATTCTCGGTGGCGGCCCGAACCGTATCGGACAGGGTATCGAATTCGATTATTGCTGTGTACATGCGTCACTGGCGCTGAAAAAACTCGGCTTTGAGACCATCATTGTAAACTGTAATCCGGAAACTGTATCTACTGACTACGATACCTCTGACAAGCTCTACTTCGAGCCTTTGACTTTGGAAGACGTACTCAGTATTTATCACAAAGAAAAACCGCTCGGCGTTATTGCACAGTTTGGCGGTCAGACACCGTTAAATCTCGCAGCAGAATTAGAGAAAAATGGTGTAAAGATTCTCGGTACTTCTCCCGCTGTCATCGATTTGGCAGAGGACAGAGATCAATTCCGTGCCATGATGGATAAACTGGAAATTCCCATGCCGGAATCCGGTATGGCAGTGACTGCGGAGGATGCTTTATCGATTGCAGAAAAAATCGGGTATCCTGTTATGGTACGCCCTTCCTATGTATTGGGTGGCCGTGGGATGGAGGTTGTTTATGATCCTGAAAATCTGGTGAAATATATGGATGCCGCAGTTGGCGTCACTCCTGACAGACCGATTCTGATTGACCGTTTTCTGAATCATGCAATGGAATGTGAAGCGGATGCGATCAGCGATGGTCTGCACGCCTTTGTCCCTGCTGTGATGGAGCATATTGAACTGGCAGGGGTA
>JAGAOE010000202.1 GCA_017623885.1 Eubacterium sp.
AAAAGCAAACGTGTGCGTTAGCCACGCATCTGTGCACGAAATACTTTTGCTTAATAGTATTTTTCTATTAAACAACAATAAAGACTTTGTTACGTTTGTGAACAATACAAATGTAACAAAGTCTTTTTTCTAACTCAAAAACTTATAAATCTCTGCGTGCAGGGAATCCGTATTTACTCTCTGCCGAATCGACAGCTCGAATAATCGCTTCACTCACCACTTCAGCAGCCAGCATTCCCACTACATCCTGATCTGCTTTTACGTCACCAACTGAAACTGCATATATACTGTCTCCATCCACAGAAGAATGAACCGGATTTATCGATCTGGCATATCCATCATGTGCCATGCCCGCAATTTTACAAAGCGACGCCTTCTCAAAAAAAGCATTCGTCATCACAATCGAAATAGTCGTGTTACCGACAAACTTGTTCTCCACCGGTGCAATATGGGACTTCATAAAATCGACCGTGCTTCTAAGCCCATTCTTATCCTCCGTCAAAAGACCTGCAATCTGCGCTCCGTTCTTCCAATCATAGATATCGCCCAGGGCATTCAATGCTACCACTGCACCAACCTTGAGTTCTCCGATTGAAATACAGTAACTGCCAATACCTGTCTTCATGCAATAATCCATTCCTGCCATTTTACCGACCGTCGCACCACAACCCGCACCATAGTTTCCATCGCGATAATTCGGCTCTTCAAACGCGTTCTTTGCAGCGGCATAACCCATATCGGCATCCGGTCTCACAAAGGTATCTCCGACCGTCAAATCAAATAAATCAGACTGTACAACAAGCGGAACCTTCGTCACACCAACATCCAAACCGTAGCCTTTTTCCTCCAGATATTTCATTACCCCATTTGCAGCTCCGAGTCCATATGCACTTCCTCCGGCGAGCACAATCGCATGCACAGAATCAGCCGCCATCAGCGGGTTTAATAACTGTGAATCCCTCGATGCCGGTCCTCCGCCTCTGACATCGAGACCGGCTCGCATCCCGTTTTCACAAATAAAAACCGTACACCCTGTAGCAGCATCAACGTTTTCCGTCTGTCCGATTCGAATCGGATTCATCTCTGTAATAAGTATCTCTTTCATTCGCAAGCTTCTCCTTCCTATCTACTATCCGAGCGCATCCAGTGCCTCTCGGACATTACTCACACCAATCAGTTGCATTCCCTTCGGCTTTTGCAGCCCTTCCAGACATACCTTCGGCAAAATACAGGTCGTAAATCCCAGCTTTGCCGCCTCTGCCACACGTTGCGCAGGCATGCTGACGGCACGCACCTCGCCGCTCAGTCCGACTTCTCCAAAGCAAATCGTTTTTTCATCAATCACACGATTTTTAAAGCTTGATACGAGTGCCAACACAATACCCAGATCAATCGCCGGCTCATTCATTCGAATACCGCCTGCAATATTTACATATGCATCACACTCCGACATCTTTAAATTCAGTCGCTTTTCCAAAACTGCCATAAGCAAATTCACACGATTAAAATCGGTACCTGCTGCCGTCCGACGCGGAATACCAAAATTCGAATGACAAACCAATGCCTGTATTTCAATCAAAATAGGTCGGCTTCCCTCCATTGAGCAAGCTACCACCGAACCGGACGCCTGTTCCGGTTTTCCGCTCAACATATATTCCGACGGATTTTCTACTTCCCGCAATCCATCTCCGCGCATCTCAAATACCCCGATTTCGTTTGTCGAACCAAATCGATTTTTCACACCGCGCAAAATACGATAAGACGCATAACGATCTCCCTCAAAATAGAGCACCGTATCTACCATATGCTCCAATACACGCGGACCTGCCACGACACCTTCTTTTGTCACATGACCGACAATAAAGACTGTCACGCCGTCACCCTTCGCGATTTGCATAAAAGCGGCTGTCGATTCACGCACCTGTGACACCGAGCCCGGTGCTGATGAGACTTGTGAGTGGTACATCGTCTGAATGGAATCAACGACCACCACCTTCGGTTTCTCAATACTGATAATCTGACGAATTTCATCCAAGTCCGTCTCGCAAAACAATTTCATATGATCTGTAAATGTACCGATTCGCTGTGCGCGCAATTTAATCTGCTGCAAGGATTCCTCACCGGATATATACAACACCGAAACACCTTGATCCGCCAGATTTTTACACACCTGTAATAGCAAAGTCGATTTTCCGATGCCCGGATCGCCACCGACTAACACCATCGAACCGGATACAATGCCTCCACCCAAAACACGATCCAGTTCTTCCATTCCGCTTGCGGTTCGCTGCTCATCTTTCACCTCTATGGATGCCAACGTCTGCGGTCTACGCTGTTCGCCGGACATTTTTGTCGTACTTTTTCCACTCGACTTTTTATCAACCAATTCTTCCACGAATGTATTCCATTCCCGACACCCCGGACACTGTCCCATCCATTTCGCAGACTCATATCCGCATGACTGACAAAAATATACTGCTGTTTTTCCTTTTGCCATATCGTTCCTTTCCTATAAATAGAATATAAAAAACAAAAGTGTGCTTCGCACACTCCGCGCCTACATGTTCCTACCGCAGCACAGCTTTTGTTTCGCGCGCGTTAGCTGCGCATCTGTGCACGAAGTGCTTTGTTTCATAGGAAAACACTATACTTTCACGCTTTAATGTAACAAGGTCTTTCCTATGAAATGAAATAAAACATAAGAACTTCTGAGCCCGAGGACTTAGAAGTTCTTCATGTAGTAAACCTTATCTTTTATTATGCTTTTTTCACACACACAGCTACCGGTTCGCCGTTCATCTCTACACAAATCGTCAGCTTTCCACCCAGATTTGTCGTCATTGTTCCGACTGCGTTTCCGCCAATCGTCACTTCATAAGAAGTCTCTTCTTCCAGTCCAAGTGTGATTTCTGCATCACCGGTTCCTTCTACCTGAAAACAAACACCGTTCTCATCTGCACCAAATGCATTTACGGCTGTACCGGGTACAGATTCATAGGCAAACACTCCGTTTTTCTCTAACTTTGTAATCTCAGAAAATGTCTTTACCTTGTATACATCTCCGGAATGGTTAAAATTATCAAGCTTTGCCTTCGCTCCCAAACTATAGTCTCCAAAGCTGATCGTTCCGTCTGCTTCTGAACGGAGCAGTTCACTTACTACACTCATTTTTTTCCTCCCACGTATGACAGCAACCGCACTTGCACAGATTGCTGATTTTCTTCTGTTTCTTAGTATAAAATGATGTCAAATATATGATGAATCATATTCTCATTATAAATGAATCTCCGGCATTTGACTAGCCCTTTGTCTCAAATACAAGCATATCTTTCTTCAGTGACACACGCACCGTATCACCCTTTTTGACACGACCGGACAAAATCTCCTCTGCAAGCTGATCCTCTATTTTGCTTTGAATCATACGGCGAAGCGGTCTCGCGCCATACTTCGGGTCATATGCCTTTTCGACAATATACTTCTTCACCGGATCGGTAATCACCAAATCAATGTTCATCTGACTCTTGCAACGTTCAATCAAAGTCTTCGCAAGAATCGTTACGATCTGCTTCATATCATCCTTATTCAACATACGGAAAACAATCGTCTCATCAATACGGTTCAAAAATTCCGGTTTAAAAATACGCGACACATCTTCCATCACCAATGCTTTCATCCGCTCATAATCCTGCTTTTCATCATTCACGGATGCAAAGCCCAATTTTTTCGGTGTGACAATCGACTGTGCACCGGCATTACTGGTCATAATAATAATCGTATTTTTGAAATCGATTTTTCGTCCTTGTGAATCCGTGATTCGACCATCGTCGAGCACCTGTAGTAAGATGTTAAATACATCCGGATGCGCTTTTTCAATCTCGTCAAATAAAAGCACCGAATACGGATTTCTGCGCACCTTTTCGCTGAGCTGACCGCCTTCATCAAAACCCACATAGCCGGGCGGCGAACCAATCATCTTTGAAACACTGTGCTTTTCCATATATTCTGACATATCCACGCTAATCATCGCCTGTTCATCGCCAAATATAGCCTCTGCCAATGCTTTCGAAATCTCGGTCTTTCCCACACCGGTCGGTCCGAGAAACAGGAAAGAACCAATCGGACGATTCGGATCTTTTAGCCCTACACGTCCGCGTCGAACGGCACGTGCTACTGCACTGAGTGCATCTTCCTGCCCAATCACACGCTTGTGAAGTGTCTTTTCCAAACGGCGCAAACGTTCTGCCTCTCCTTCTGTCAACTGCTTGAGCGGAATCTTTGTCCAACCGGAAACCACTTCTGCAATTTCAGCTTCACCAACAACCAATTTTTTGCGTGTACGGCTTCGCTCCAGTTTCTTTTTCACTTTTTCATATGCAGCCTCTGCACGGGCGCGCTCATCCATATATTCAGATGCCGCATCCATGTCACCAACTGCCACAGCATCTACAAATGCCTGTTCCAGCTCACGCGTTTTTTCCTGATACTCTAGCAGCTCTGCCGGTGTTTTACAAACCGACAATCGAATCCGCGCAGATGCCTCATCAATCAACTCAAGTGCCTGGTCCGGCAAATGGCGGTCATTGATATAGCGATGCGCCATTCGCACGGCTGCCTCTATACCATCATCCGCGATTTCCACCTGATGATGTTCCTCATAACGGCTTTTCAGTCCATGCAAAATGTCCAATGCCTGCTCAATCGTAGGCTCTTCGACTGTTACCGGCTGGAATCGACGCTCCAGTGCCGCATCTTTTTCCACATACTTTCGGTATTCTTCAATCGTAGTCGCACCGATGAGCTGAATCTCGCCACGCGCCAAAGACGGTTTTAAAATATTAGAAGCGTCTATCGCACCCTCAGCGCCGCCTGCACCGATGATCGTATGAAGCTCATCAATAAACAATATCACATTTCCTGCCTGCTGAACTTCAGCAATCACGCGCTTAATACGTTCTTCGAATTCACCGCGATATTTTGACCCTGCCACCATACCTGACAAATCTAATGTCAGCAAACGCTTTTCAGCTACGGTATCCGGCACGATTCCATTCACAATTCGCTGTGCCAGCCCTTCTACAATCGCTGTTTTTCCCACACCGGGTTCTCCGATCAGACAGGGATTATTTTTTCCTCTGCGGCTCAGAATTCGTATCACACGATCTATCTCTTCTTCTCTGCCGATTACCGGGTCCAGACTTCCTTCACGTGCCAGTTCGGTCAAATCACGTGAATAATTGTCCAACGTTGCAGTCGCACTGCGCGCCTTTTTTCCTCCGCGCGCGCCCTGCAATTCATCTTTATACTGTGCGGTGTCCTCTCCCATAGCCACGAGAATATCGATATACAATTTTTGTCCGCTGACTCCCATTGTGTTCAACAAACGAGATGCCGCACAATCCACTTCTTTGATAATCGCAATCAGCAAATGCTCCGTTCCGATTTGCTCGGAATGAAACCGTTCTGCCTCCGCTTCCGCACGCTCTAAAATGCGCTGTGTTTTCGGCGAATAACCGTCATGATCCATAATCATCACATCCGAAGACGGTGCGATTAAATCTTCTATCAGTTGTTCGAGTTTTTCCTCCTCTACACCATTATTCATCAGCACACAGGCTGCCACGCCGCTGCCTTCATGCAGCAACCCAAGCAGCAAATGCTCTGTCCCGATATAATTATGATGCAAGCTTCGGGACTTTCTGCCTGCCAAGGATAACGCTTTCTTTGCCTTGGCTGTATAGGTCTTACTCATAAAACGACATTACCTTTCCTTTTCAAGTTATAACTCATTTAAATCTAATATTTCCAAATCGCTGTCTGCATGTGCAGCTTTCTTTTCCGGCATTTTGGTCTTTGCCGGTGCTTTCGAAGCAACCGGTTCTTTCACCTGCGGCTTTGTCGCAGGCTTTGCAGGTATCGGATTTTTCACGGTAGGCTGCGCTTTCGCAGGTGACACGTGCTCTGCCTCCATCGCTTTTCCGGGCTTTCTCATCTCCGGGGTCTTATCCGCCTTCTTATCTGCTTTCATTCGTTTTACCGGAATCTCATCATCTTCACCCGGTACGATTCCCAGCATCGCATCCTGACGCATATCACGCAGCTTCAATGCCAGATTCAAAATCACAATCAACGCTACGAGCAGTACAATCACCAGAATAATAATAATCCGCATGTAGGAAGTCTTCTGCTCCTGCGCCTGATCGTATAGCTTGTTGTATTTATCCAGTGATACATACTCTCCCTCCGGCATCATTTCCGACGGAATATATGCTTCACCTTCATAAATCAAATAGCCATTGCTGTCAAACGTCACCTTATTTTTTTTGTCACTCTCTTTTTTCTCTGACTTATCATCTGTCGAAATCTCACCGCTTATCTCGGTCTCTGTAATTTCGCCCTCAACAGCATTCGTATCCGTTTCTGCCCCGGTCTCAGGTGCCGGTGTCGTACTTGTAGCTGCGCTGCTGCCACAGGTCACGGTAATCGTATAAGTGCTGGTCGTTCCATTCTCAGCTTCTACAATGACCTTTACCGTATTTTTTCCGGCTGATAACGACTTTGCTCCGCTCACTGCTGCAATCACGGCTTTACTACTGTTCGGCTTTGCTGCTACGGATATCGCTGTCACATTTGCATCCACAGATGCCTGATATTCATATGTGCCTGACGAGAACGCCGGACTCAGACTGCCCGGTGCAATACTCATATGGGACAGACTACTGTCGGATGACTTTGCTGTCGAAGTCGTCGGTGTCGTCTGTGCCGGTGCATCATCCGAGTCAGAATCGCCTTCATCCACTACCACTTCATCGTCTGCATCTTCCTCCTGCACATCTTCGTCTTCCGTGTCATCGTCCGCCATCTCTGTGGACTGTTCTCCTTCCGCATCCTCCTCATCACTCTCATCTACGGTCGTCGCATACACGCTCAGCGGTGCCGGCGCTGTCATACCAATGGCAAGCGCTGCTATGATTGCCAAAAAATATTTTTTTCTCATGCTGTCTCCTCTTTATCTGTTTGTACCTTCTCCATCTTCTTTCGAACAAAAGTGTGCTTCGCACACTCCACGCCTACAAATTCCTACCTCAGCACAGCTTTTGTTCTGCGCGCGTTAACGGCGCATCTGTGCACAAAGTGGTTTCTGTCGCGTCTCTCATCTATATATTGTAGTTTTTCTGTCTTTCACTGTCAACCTCTTACCAGTTTTTTCGCACTGTTCCGATGGTCAAAAAACAACATTCCCGCAAAATAAAGTACACTCAAAACGGCAAAAATCACAATCACATCTGCCCCGTTCTGTTCAAAAATGTCACGCGCCATACATGCTGCCACGAATGCTATACTTCCTACTGCAAAAAACATCGCTGTCATAAGATAAAATAACGTCTGTTTCATCACTTTCATCCCCCTCGTTCCTCTCCAAATATCAATCCCTATGCCGGCGAGCGGCGTTGCATCACTTCCCAAGGTCTTTCACAACGGTCATCAATATAAATGTCTGCAAATATTTTTCTGGAATCACCACCGAATGCCTGTATCGTTTCCGGCAAATTCTCATTGACTGCATCAAATACCAAACCTCGTTTTTCACAAAACCGCACTGCCTCTTCCAGCTTTTCCCCCTTGCGACAAGTCCACAAAATCAATCGGTCTCCCTGACGCTGCACTTCTTTTAAATAGCGAATCAATGACTCGTTCGCCTCACCAATATTCGGATAACAATCTCTGCAAATCGTACCGTCAAAATCTACTGCAATCATTCTTCCTCCCATAATGGTTTCCTCCTCAAAGTTTTTCAGCTAGCTTTCGCGTCTCTTTACTGCCTACTTTTTTTACCAATCCAGCTCATCCATCGCATCATCTACTCCGTCTGCATAATCATCATCGCTATAATATCTATCCCAATCGTAATCATCTTCTTCATATACATCTTCGTATCCATCATCATAGGACGTATACGAACCGGAATAAGATTTCCTATTGTTTGAACTGCTACCTGTCACCGGAGATGTACTCTGCGATGAAGAACTCTGCGATACACTACTTCCGCTTTTTTTGCTATAGCTGGACGATTTTGATTTATAAGAACTTCTTCCGGTATACAGCTTATGATAGTAACAATAGTTGCTTCCCTCTGCCTGATCATTATCGCAACCGGACTTTATACATTTCGGTGTACCAGCATCCATAATCAAACCAACTACCAAGATAAATCCTACAGCAATACCTCCTGCCAAAATTCCAGAACCATCACTTCTTCTACTCATATGACTACCTCCCATGTCTATTAGAAAAATGAACAAAGAATCTCGCTTGTCGTGACCCACCGCAATGTGATCCTCGCGGAGCGTTTTTTGTTTCATAGGAAAGTTCATCACTTTTACACTTTAATGCAACAAGGTCTTTCCTATGAAAAAAAGAACCAAGGCAAGGTCATTTCCTTGTCTTGGTTCCAGTATAAATCAAGTGTTGTCCAATAATACGGACTGGTGATGTTAGGTTTTTAGACGTTACTGTCGTAAAGTGAATTTTTAAATTCCAGTTTTTTACCCCCTTTTTTATGCCTCCATTTTTCCGCTTGTTTGGAATTTATAAATTATCCAAACATACAACTAATGAAAGCATCAAATAGAAAATACTTCTATTTGATGCTTTCATTAATTAATATATTATCTCTATCCATCATAGTGCGTCCACATGCGAATTATTTTGACTGTTCCTTCATATTCTACACCATCGCTAATAACTGGCTCCGAATACACTTGATACACCAGACGATGTTGAATATTGATTCTTCTTGAAAGTATCCCATTCAAATTTCCTACTAATTTTTCATAGCTTGGAGGTTTTTGATATGGATTCACTTTGATTACATCTACCAATACTTTCGCCTTGTTGGAAATTCCACTTTTTTTAAGATTTTCTAAATCTTTCAGTGCTTGTTTCGTATATACAATCTTGTACATTACCAATTCACCATATCTTCTGAAATACAATCATCTAAAGACTCTTCGGCTCCTTCCATAATAGATTTTGTCATCCCCGGAATGGAATTTAAATACAAAGTCTCTTGAATCGCACTCCAATCACTCTCTGATATAAGAACCGCATTTGCACGTTTACCAACAATTAACGTAGGTTCATGATACATATTGACAGCCTCTACCAGATTGTATAGATCCTTTCTTGCATTTGTAATATTGATTATTGACATAATTCTATCTCCTAATAAACTCGTGAATATGAGCAACGCAAAACTTGCCCCTGCAATTTAAATAAATACTTAAAACCTACACCATGATTTTGCGCAATAAAACATGGTCAATTTCTACATAATTTTTTTACCTCATTACATGTACATGAAAAATTCTCAATCATTCTAATAATTTACATATATAATTTCAAAAATACTACTCAAAATCTACTTCAAGTTTCTTATATACAAATCAAATGATGAGACTTATTATGTCATTTATATTGTAACGTACGTTTTTGCGTACGTCAACTCTTTTATATCTAAATCAAAAAATTTATTTTTCTTTTCAATATCTGTACTATCACATTTTTGTAAAACCTTGCCTTTTATGCAGACATAGCTTACAAATAAAAATCCTTCATTTACATTCTCTACGTCTGTGAGTAGCATTCGTAAATTAAGGTATTTTATGCCTCGGACATGACGCAGTCGTACTCATCATAAGTATCTCTATCAAAACAGCAGATGATAATCTCTATTTCATAGTCTTTATGTTCTGCCATCCAATCAGAAATCGCCTGTATCGCTACGCATACTGCTTCTTTTACCGGATATCCATATGCACCGGTCGAAATCGCCGGAAATGCGATGCTATGAATATCA
>JAGAOE010000203.1 GCA_017623885.1 Eubacterium sp.
CGCTCTTTGCGCTCATGTTCACTCACTCCTGCATAGAGAAGCGGTAGTTCTACGTTCTTTAACAAATTCATCTTCGGAAGTAAATTATATTGCTGAAAAATAAATCCGATCTGTTTATTTCGAATCGCCGCAAGCTCATTGTCTGTCATTGAGCCGACATCGATTCCGTTCAGATAATACTTTCCTTCTGTGGGCACATCCAGCGCACCGATAATATTCATAATCGTCGATTTACCGCTACCGGATTTTCCGACAATCGCAACCATCTCTCCTTCATCAATCGCAAATGAAATGCCATCATTGGCGCGCACCTCCACATCACCCATCTTATAAATCTTGTAGATGTCCTGTAACTCGATCAGATGTGTATGCTCTGCTTCTACGTTTTCCTTTCTATTAACTATCGCCATGTTTATTCCTCGTCATCCATTCCGGCTCCCATAGCGGGACCCATCATCATGCTATACATGTCTGTCATCTCTGCACGCGGCACATAAACCTCATCTGCCTCTGTCAGTCCATCCAGAATCTGCACGAGTGAATCACTGCTCAGACCCGGTGTCACTGCCTTCTCATGGAAACCAACCGGTACTCCGTTTTCAATCTCTTCCGGTGAAGTTTCCTCACCCTCTGCATTTTTTACATAGACAACATTTCCCCTCATTAAGGAATCAACCGGAATACATAACGCATCTTTTTCCTCTTCTAAAACGATTTTCGCTGACACGTTCATACCGGGAAGCAAATCACCGACTTCATCCATTTCGACTGTTACCGGATACTCGGTCACTCCGCCGACCGTGATTGCTTCAAGACTGATATTTGTAATATGTCCGGTCATCTCCACGCCTTCCAATGCATCCGCAGTGACCGTCACTTCCTGTCCGACATAAATATCCAGTACATCCAATTCATCGATTTTCATCTGGAATTTTACTTTTGACAAATCATGAATTACTGCCAATGCACTGTTGTAAGCAGCGTTTATATTATCTCCTTCTTTTGCGTTTTTCGTGATTACCGTACCGGAAATCGGTGCAGTCACACTGTAATCATCCAGACTCTTTTTCGCGCTGGATAACTGATTTTTCGCATTTTCCAATGACAGCTTGCTCGTCTCTACAGAGTCCCCAATCGTCGCATCCTCTAACACGAGATAGGTCTCTCCATTTTCCAGATAATCGCCCTCTTTGATGCTCAGACGCTCAATCGTACCACTGCCGCCTGCCATCAGTGTTCCCTGTGATTTTACCCGGAAGCTGCCCTCGCTGTTGCAGTCTACGCTGCCAATGCTCGCAGAACCGCTCATACCTGCATTGATTCCGCCGGGATTGACCACTTCGATTTCTACATATTTCACAACCATATTTCCTGCAAGTGTCTCTGTCGTGGGTGAAATCGCTGTAACAGTTCCTTTTACCTGTTCTCCCTCATCTCCCACATAAACCTTTGCACGATTTCCAATCCATGATTTTTTTATTTCGGATGCATTAAACGGTACATCCAGAATCATCGTCGTGTTGTCATAAATGTCTGCAACCACTGTACCGGCTGCAATTTTTTCTCCTTCTTCCACATACAGTTTTTTCACATAGCCTTCCTGATCTGAGGTCAGGGAAAGGTTATCTTTGGTCTGCTGTTTTGCATCTCTTGTATCGCTGTAATTCAGCTCTGCCTGCTGTACACCCAGCTTTGCAGACTTAATCGCATCCTTTGCATCCTCTGTAGAAAACTGATAGAGCAACTGTCCTTTTTCTACTACATCTCCCTCTTCAAACGGTGCCTCTACGATTTCTCCCTGCACGAGCGGTATAATCGTATACTGATCATTCGGTGCAATTGTTCCAGTTCCGGTCAGCGTCTTTTGCAGATTCTGCACCGTGGGATTTTGCGTCTGATACATGGATTCCATCAATTCATTTGCCTTACCGCTAAATACTTTCGGCAGAATGACAAAGATAACAATCACCAGAACTGCAAGGATGATGATACCTTTTATATGTCGTTTCAAAAAATTAATTACTTTTGCCTTCATAATTTGTCAGCCTCTTATTTTCTATCCTTATTTCTTTATTCCTATTTTCGCAACTGTTCAGAGCCAACCTCGAAAATACTTGGCTCTGAACAATTACCGTTTTTATTTTACTTCTGCGACAAGAATACGGACTCTGCCACCGGTCAATCCGTCATAATATGCGGTCAGCTTGTAATTGCTCAAGCTCATCACCTTCGAAAGCTCTGTCGCATAATATTTTGAGCCCTTCTTCAGATATACACTCATCTGATCATCCAGCATATATGCCTGCTTTCCGTTTGAAGCTTCTGTCTTTGTAATCGAAGTCACCTCGATACTGTTCATGGTCTTGATTCCGCTGATTGAGCCGTCCTCTGTAAAGGCAAACTGTGCCGGTCCGACATAACCCTGTACGGCGAATATCTGTCCGTTGCTGGATGCCATTCCGCTCTGATCGCCAATCTGATATCTGTAAGTACCCATGAAGGTCATCGTAGCAGGATTTGCAATCTCACTCGCTGAGAGAAGAATACCGTATTTATAATTGTCTCCGGTAACTCCGCGAATAATTAAATCAGTAATCTCTTTATTCGCGTTCACATGATAATACAAAATGTTGCTTGCATGAATCGTTAAACCGGCTAAGCGATTGCGGTCTACCTTGTTATAAATACCGTTTGTATCATATTCTAAAATATGAATGCTCTCTGACAAACGATATCCGGCAAAGCTTCCGGCATCGGATGAGACCGTTCCGTTCAATCGGGCAAGTGAAACTTTATTTACGATCGGTTTTCCATTTTCAAAGGATACCTCTACCGGTGTACGCTCTGAGAAAATGCTTAAATCATCTACTTCATATTCATGCACTTCACCATTCGTGTCTAACATCGTGATATATTTTTTCACTTCTGTCGTCTTTTCACCGTCTGCATTCTTATCTTCATTTACTTTCTCTGTCTTTGAAAGCACAATACCACCGATAAATGAATTCAGCTTCGCAGCCTCACCCATTCCGACAACCGTGCCGTCTCTTCCGAGCAACAACGTCACATAATCACCGATTTCGTAACTGCCCATCGCAGATACCTCATAGGTCAAATCCTGATTTGCCAGTGTATAGCTCGTACCGGATACGGTCACGGCATTCGGCGTATAACGATCCGGCAGGACACCGTTTAATTTTCCGGTCACACGATTCTGATAAACAAAAATACTGTTTACTTTTTCTGAATAGTACAGGACATCATAGATATGTATATTCTGTGCACTGCTCTTTGAGCCGTCTATGTAAATCGTCGCTTTTTTTGTGTCAAACGGAATCTGCTTGCGCCAATTCTCTCCGGCGATGACCGGGCCGTCCATCTCGTCATACACGAGCGGCAGATACGCCACATCACCGTTCGCATCCAAATCATAGTCCAACAGGGTCGCATAGATCGTGCCGCTCTTGTTCGGCGTCACGAGCATGTTGTACAACAGACAGCTCATATCCCCGTAGGTCATGGCTGCACTCGCCTTTTTCGTAATATTCTTATTCAGCTTTTCTGCCTTGTAAAAAGACATTTTTGCACTTGAAATATTTCCTTGAAAATCTGAATTCTCATAGCCGAGCATCGCCAGCACTGCTGCCACAGATTCCTGCAGTGTCACTGCCTTTGTCGGTCGAAACTGTCCTTTCAGATTTCCTTTCATCCAGCCGTTTTTCACGGCAATCCGAATATACGGTGCATACGAGCTGTTTTTCTTTACATCTGCATACATCGAACTCTTTACCGTCGTTCCGACTTTGTCCTTGTACGGAGATAACTGCACCAGCATCTTTGCAAACTGCTGACGCGTCACTTTTTTCTTTTGCCCTTTGACGGTCGTCTGGCTTGCTTTCATCACGCCTGTCGCTACCATGACTTTTCGCGCGAGCTGTGGACTGTACGTCGGATTTGTCTCTTTGGCTGCAGTCGCTGTCGTAACAGCCGATGCTGCTGTCGCCTGAATCACAGGTGCCGCTTCTGCGGTCACGAGCGAAAGGCCCAGCAATAATGCCGCCAATCTGATTTGCTTCTTTTTCATATAGTTACTTCCTTCCTCATTTAATACTTTCACTCTAGACGATTGCGAAACTCTGATTTTCTTTATTGGAAATGTGCAAAGTAAACGGAGAGTTTCGCAATCGCATATACTTTCACACTTTAATACAACAAAGTCTTTCCTATGAACAAATAATCGGGCAGAAGACCCTTCTGCCCGACTGTAAGTATAACATGTGATTTACACACTGTGTGATTTTTTATAAAAATTTTATACATTTTGTGGCATTGCACAAACTTAGCGTAACTCACATGCTGTGATTTTGCTAAAGTTGTCTGTCATATCGTACACAATGACCTCTCCCGCACGTACCAGATACAGGCGCTCTCCGATATAGAGATTTCGATATATGCTCGGATCATAATACATGTTATCTCCGCTTCTAACGACATCTCGTACCATCTGCTTTAGCTCATCTTTCTGCACGGAAAAGATGCGCTCTGATACGCCATTGTCCTCATCCAGTGTAAGGAACGCAATCACGTTCTTTTTACTGTCCGCCAACAAGGTCTTGTATTCATACTGCGCAGGTGAGTAATACGCATCTTTTATTACGAGCTTTGCGCTTTCCTTCACATCACGCGGATTTGATATGTCATACAAAGATACTTTTACACCCACAAATTCACTGTCTTCGCCGACACGCTCCTCTCCGACACCGATCAGATGTGTATCATCCCAAAACTGCAAATAGTCAGAAAATCCCGGAATCTCCAATTCACCGATCAGCTTCGGATTTGTTCGGTCACTAAAATCTACCGTAAACAACGGGTCTGTATTTCGATAAGTCACAAAATAGCCGATGTCGTCTACGAAGCGCGCCGCATAAACCGTTTCCCCATCTGCAATGTGTTCGATTTTTCCGCATATTTTCAACTTTTCATCTAATACAAACAATTGATTCCGATTTCCGTTTTCTGTATAAACGGTCGTCAGCACATACGTATATCCATCCGCAGTTTCATGTATCGCAAACGTGTCATTCACATAGCCCGGTACCGCTTCCGCACAATCTGCCAGAACATCTCCGTTTGAGATAGTAAACCTCGTCATTCGCGTACATTCCTGTCCGATTGCTTCACTGTAATCTGCCTGATAGAGCAAAATCGCATTCTTGCTGACATACAGTGTCGCATAGCCGTTAAAAATCAGTTTCTGATCCAATGTTTTCTCCGGCTGTTTGAGATTCACTGATGAAATCAACACACCGTTTGTACAGGCTGTTTTTGGAAGATAGATACAGTCTGCCGGTATCGTCTGTCCCTGTATTTTCGGCAATTGTTCTTCGATATCAGTGTCAATTGATGCTTCTGTTTCAGCCATCGAATCAGCAGCCCGTTTCTCCGCAGCCGATGCACGCTGCACAGATTCCTCTATCACTGCGACATCTTCGCCCTGATAGATTCCGTCATACACGGGATACGGCATACAGCGATATTCCGGGTAGCCGTAATTTGTAAACAGGTAAAGCGCATCTCCTATTTTTCGCGAGCTGTGGTATCTGCCATCCTGCGTGTAGGTACCGACCAGTTTTGCGCCTGCCGGTGCAGAAATATCATAGGTCAAAATCTGTGTCTGTATGTCTCTGCGATCATACGGTTCCATCCAAACATCGACTACTGCACGCTTCTGTAATTCTTCCTCCGCAGACTCCTGCGATACGTCTTCCGTCTGTATAATCAGCACCAGTCGCTCATCTGCCACATACATCTCACAAATCCGGTCGAGATTTGCGCTAAATTCCGGTGTGATACTTCCCAACTGTCGCGGAACTTTTGTACTCGCATCCACGATTTGTACATAGGTATCTGAGGCAATATAAATGTAGGTACCGTCCGTCTTTACGATGTCACTCTCATCGACTCCTGCCACCTGTAAGTTTGTAGTAGAAAAATCGGCACTTTCTACACGCGCAGTATCTGCGGAATCTTCTACTGACTCTTCTTTCATCATCGCCTGATTTTCTGAAAAATCTCCTGCCGCGCTCACAGTCGCATCAAAGGCTCCGTATTTCATCGACACATCTCTGGAAGCAAGGACATCCTTTAGCATCTTCGAAACATCCGCATAACTCTCTGCCGGATAATAGTCGCCCAGACTCACTGCCTTATTTGTTTCTGTTGTCTGCGGCTTTTCAGATTCATTCTGTTTGTTCTCTTCTGCAGCACCAGCCGTATCCCCTGTCTGTTTTTTCGGCACCTCCGCTTTTGCCTGTGTCGTCAACTCCACTCGCTGTGACTGCGGTACAAAGGATTCTGAGCTGTCTGCAATCCCCACTGCGGCAAGCGATGCCACAAACACGACTGCAGCGGCTGCCACACGCGAACCGGCAGTATGCGAAAATCGCCATTTCCGGATTTTTCCTGTAGCGTTTGTTTTCTTCTCACATTCCCGGCTATCCGCCTTTTCGCTACACTTTTGTTTTTCTAAACGAGCCTGAATCTGCTGCGGCGAAAGTTCCGGCGGAATC
>JAGAOE010000204.1 GCA_017623885.1 Eubacterium sp.
ACAACGCAGTCTTTACTACGACCATCCGTGCATGATACAATGGTATCATATCAAATCGATTTGGGGAGGTCAAACAAATGGTATATCGCGATTTTCAAAATAAGAGCTTGTCGTTGTTAGGTTTTGGTATGATGCGTCTTCCGACCACATCCGACGGAAACATCGACGAAGCGCAGGTAAAAGATATGATTCGCTATGCGATGGAGCACGGCGTCAACTATTTTGATACTGCTTATCCTTACCACAACGGTGATTCGGAACGCGTCACCGGCCGTCTGTTGCGCGACTATCCGCGTGAGAGCTACTATCTTGCCACCAAATATCCGGGACATCAGATTTTATCCGACGGTTACAATCCGTCCGAAATTTTTGAAGAACAATTAGAAAAATGCGGCGTCGATTATTTTGATTTCTATCTGCTGCATAATGTATACGAAAAGTCTATCGAGACATATCTCGATCCTCGCTGGGGTATCATTGATTACTTTAAAGAGCAAAAAAGACTGGGACGCATTAAGCATCTTGGTTTTAGCTGTCATGCACAGACGCAGGGTCTGCGTGAATTCTTAGATGCCTGTGGTGATGATATGGAATTTTGCCAGATACAGCTCAATTATCTGGATTGGACATTGCAGGATGCAAAAGGAAAATACGAACTTCTCACCGAGCGCGGCATCCCTGTCTGGGTCATGGAACCGGTGCGCGGAGGCAAACTGACAGACTTGGGCGATGCAGCAAATGAAAAGCTGCGCACACTTCGCCCGGACGAATCTGTCGCCGCATGGGGTTTTCGCTTTTTGCAAGAGCTTCCGAATGTCAGCATGGTTCTCAGCGGTATGTCAAACATGGAGCAGATGCAGGATAATGTGCATACATTTGCTCAATACAAGCCTCTGTCCGCAGAAGAACAGGCTCTTTTACTGGAGATTGCCGAAGGTATGAAGGAATCGCTTCCCTGCACCGCCTGTCGCTACTGCTGTGACGGATGCCCGATGGGTCTCGATATTCCGATGATGCTCAGTACCTATAACGAGCTTCGTGTTTCACCTTCTGTGAATTCGGCAATGCGAATCGAATTTTTAGCGGATGATAAAAAACCGACTGCATGCATCGGCTGCGGCAAATGCACCAAAATATGTCCGCAGAACATCGACATTCCTGCCGCACTGAAAGAATTATCTGAAAAACTGCGCACACTTCCGAGCTGGCGAGATATCTGCAAGCAACGGGAAGAAGCGGCACGAAAACAAAAATAAACGGGAGAGAAATAAACAGAAAAAACTTTTGACACCGGAAATCTCATTTGATGTAGATGAGAAATACCGGTATCAAAAGTTTTTTCTTTAAGACGTATAATTTTTACTCTTATTTATCAACTGATTTTTTCGCGCTTCCGACAGCGTATCTGTAATATCGGATATAAATACATAATAGACACCATCACTGTCATTCGTAAATCCACGCTCCAGATGTCCGTAGTCATCCAGCCAGCGAACGGTACCATCTTTTTGAATAATACGATACTGCACGGCATCCATATTTCCTTCTGTCTCGCGAATCTGCTGATTGATCTCTGTTTCTACGCGCTCCAAATCCTCCGGGTGCACCATTCCCTTGAAAGAATGTCCGACCAATTCATAAAATTCATCATGATCTACGCAGCCAAACAGTTTCATCACCTGCTGATTCACATACAAAATCTTCTCCTGCTCATCCGCACTGTATATAAAGAAGCCCTCCGACAAACCTGCCAACGCTTCTGACATATAGGCCGCATGCTGATCACTTTTTCCTTTTACAAAGGATTCAATGCTTCGAATGGTCATAATCGCTGTCTTTGGCGTTCCATCCGCATCACGGTCACTGACCGTAAAGGTCGTCATGCACCATTCGGTCTCCATATTTTCATAATTGCGCCGATATGCCAATTCCGTCACATCCTGTGTCTTTAAAACTTTTCGCAAATTATCCAGCGACAACACTCTGCGCAAGTAAGACTCATCCTCTATTGATACGCGTTTTGCATAAAAATGACGGTTTGCCATTTCCTCATAATTGCCACGCTCCATCAAGGAGTCCGTCGTCGGATACAGCATCTGGCAGAAATTATCCTGCAAATGCACATAATAAATCTCGCGGAACGGCTGTTCCAGACTGTGCAGTGCTTTCTTGGACAAACGCTCATCTGTC
>JAGAOE010000205.1 GCA_017623885.1 Eubacterium sp.
GCAAAAATTTATGCAGAGGTAATCGGATATGGCTGTTCCGCGGACGCATATCATATCACTTCCCCTGCAGAGGACGGTTCCGGAGCGGCCAGAGCCATGACAAATGCCTTAAAAGACGGAGGTGTGAATCCGGAGGATATTACATACATTAATGCGCATGGAACCGGAACCCACCACAATGACCTGTTCGAGACGAGAGCAATTAAACTCGCCTTCGGAGAACATGCAAAAAATTTAAAAATCAATTCTACAAAATCCATGATAGGACATCTCTTAGGAGCCGCCGGTGCGATTGAATTTTTAACCTGCGTCAAAGAGATTGAGGAAGGATACATTCATGCCACGGTGGGCTATCAGACCCCGGATGAGGAAATAGATCTGGATTACTGCCAGAAGGCAAGCGAAGAAGAAGTCGTATATGCCCTGAGCAATTCCCTGGGATTCGGCGGTCATAATACCAGTATTCTTCTGAAAAAATATGAAGCATAGTCATACGGAACAAGAGAGGTAGAACAATGTCTTTACTTACAACGAAGGAAATTATGCAGATCATACCGCATCGCCATCCTTTTCTTTTGATCGATACCATAGAGGAATTAGAGCCTGGTGTGCGGGCGGTAGGAAAAAAATGTGTCACCTTTGACGAACCATATTTTGCGGGACATTTTCCGAAAGAGCCGGTCATGCCCGGGGTGCTGATCGTAGAGGCTATGGCCCAGACCGGTGCAGCAGCTATGCTCTGTCAGGAGGAATTTAAGGGAAAAACGGCATATTTTGCGGGAATCAATAACGCGAAGTTTAAACGGAAAGTGGTGCCCGGGGATGTGCTTTTGATCGAAACGCAAATTGTAAAAGTAAAGGGACCAATCGGAGTGGGCAAAGCCACAGCAACCGTAGATGGAAAAGTCGCAGCTATGGCAGAATTGACATTTGCAATTGGAGATGCTGAATAAGTGCAGATGTGAATTTATGATTCACATTGCGCTGCAAATCGAAGTGAAATTTCTTCGGTAACAGTTCAGACAGCCCTTAGCATTTACTGCTAAGGGCGTAAGAAAGCGTGGAACATGCAAGCATCCAGCCCCATCGCGGAGCGATTTTCATGGCTGGATGCACGTAACAGTGAGGTTGTCTGAACTGTTACTTTCTTCAAAAAAACACTTCGTATGGAGGAAAAAATGGGTAAGTTATTCGAAAACGGTATTATAAAAAAAGTGATACACGGTAAGAAAGCAAAGGAAAAGCAGGCTGAGGTACTTTGCAAAGCATGTGGTAAAATGCAAAACAAAGAAGCCGTGGTACGTAACCGTTATGTCTGCTGTGAGTGCGGTGCATATTTCCGGGTAAAAACCGGAAACCGACTGAAGATGGTATTAGACCGGCAGAGCTTTGAAGAATGGTTTGCGGAGGAAGAGGGGAATAATCCGCTGGATTTTCCGGGATATGAGGAAAAAATTGCAGATGCCCGTGAAAAGACGGGATTAAAAGAGGCAGTAACGGTAGGATGTGGCAGGATATTTGGAGAAAAGGTGGCAATCGGTGTCTGCGACTCCCGTTTTATGATGGGAAGTATGGGACATGCGGTTGGTGAAAAGATTGCCCTTACCGTGGAACGCTCCACCGAACTTCGTCTGCCGCTCATTTTATTCTGCTGTTCCGGCGGAGCAAGAATGCAGGAGGGAATCGTATCCCTGATGCAGATGGCAAAAACAGC
>JAGAOE010000206.1 GCA_017623885.1 Eubacterium sp.
CACGGATCATATGAATTCCTTCAATGAATGTCATATCCTCTGAAATAATCGTTCGGAACGGGAACGAGTGAATACGTGTACCGCCGGATTTCTTTTCTAGCAATGTCGCTCTTCGCGCATATGCAACGTTAATCGATACGTCATCATTTCCGTTCATCTTCTGCAAATATGTGCGGATTCCCATGATAAGCAGACTCTGTAAAGAAATATGCTGTTCCTCACAAAAACGCATCAAACGCGTTGTAGGTTCTTCCTCCAAATGGAAAATATCCAATGCTGACTCCACATTTTGAGAAATAAATGCTGCTGCTCTCGCATTCGGATTTTTCTTTCGCTCTTCAATCAACGCTGCCGGACCGTCAATTCCATTATAAATCGGCTCTGATTCACCAATCAGCTTCTGGAAAAATTCACGGTCTCTTTGCTGTGCCTTGCTACCTGCCTCATACGCTAAATCTTTTTCTAACTGCTCAATATAAGAGCGCATTTCCTTCGGATACGGAACTCCCTCATACATCGTATTACAATACAGCTCTATGACATCTTTCATAAAGCAAATCAGCGACTGTGCATCCAACGTCAGATGATCTGCAAGCAAATATACACCCTGACTTCCGTCCGGAGTCTTGATAATCACGACACGGTTCATCGGCGAATCCTCACGCACAAACGGTACACGTGTCCAGCTCTTCATGATCTCCTCTGCTTCTTCCATCGTCTTGCCAGTGAAATCCACATACTCGATTTCACGATCCTCTGTATCCACGATATACTGATACCACTGCTGTTCCTTTTTATCATATGCAAAACGAATCCGCATTCCCTCACACCGCTCGTATGCCTTGTAAATAGATTGACGAAGCACATCAATATCTAATTCATATTCAATCGTCAGACTCGTTCCGACATTTACGACTTCCTTTTTCGGACAATAGTCCAAATAATAAAAGTGAAATTTCTGTGCGACTGTCAACGGATATGTTTTATAACCTTTTCTTGTTTTCACTGTGATTCCTCCATCTCTTTCTATTCTGACTCACAAGATGCGATAAATGAATCTAACGCCTGCTCGTAAGCTTCCATATCTTTAAAATAACTCTCGCCGTGTGCTGCTCCGTCAATCATCAGCATCTGCTTTTTCGAAGCGCAGCTGTCATACAACTCCTTACACATATAAGCCGGAACAAACGTATCCTTTGAGCCGTGAATAAACAGCATCGGAATCTTCGCTTTTGCCACTTCGCGCTTTGCATTGCACTCGTCCATTCCATAACCGGCAAGCTTGCGATTTATCAAATCTGCCTGCGGAATAATCGGAAACGGCGGCATGTGATACATCGTTTTCAATACATGTGTAAACACTTCCTTCGGAGAAGTGAAACCACAATCCGAAATAATACCTTTCACCTGCGCAGGCAATTCCAAGCCGCCTGCCATGAGCACTGTCGCTCCGCCCATCGAAATACCGTGCAGATAAATCTCTGTATCTTCTCCACAGTGCTTGATAACCCAGTCAATCCAAAGCAACGCATCTTTTCGGTCCAGGCATCCGAAACCGACATACGTTCCCTCGCTCTCACCATGCGCACGCGCATCCGGATGCAGCATCGCGAAGCCACGCTTAAAATAATAATCCGTAAGTCCGAGAAAATCTGCCAGACCCTTGCTCGTATAGCCATGAAAACAAATCACGACTTTCTTTTTTTCCTGCTTTTCACCCAACGCCGGAAGATATGCTGCATGCAATTTTAATCCGTCAAAGGATGTCAGATATACGTCCTCTCTCGGCTGAGCAAAAGCAAAGTCTTTGCGCTGTTCCAAAATCGGTGCATACTGCGACCAGTCCGTACCTGCCATTTTTACCGTGCGCTCTACCGATGTATTTTGACGCTTCATCGTGCGATTATAAAAATATGCGGTTGAGCCAAGTCCCGCAGCCACAAGTGCACCTGCACATGTCAGTCCTAGTTTTAAGATGCCCATAGTTCCTCCATTTCCATCCTGTATGTTCTGCTAAATTTCTTGTTTTATTGATTTTACTGATTTCATTCTTTATTTTTTCTTATTTTTCTTTTTCGCAATTAAATCCTTCAAGCGAAGTGCCTTCTCTATATTTCCCTCTACGCGCAGCTTCTGCGTAGTAAACGCCAGTACGGGATCAAGCTTATTGTCCGCGATTTTTAAAAATGTCTCCGGTGTGGCTACAAATATCGCATCCCGATCATAATATTCATACGGTTCTACATGTAATTCGCCGTCTTTTACTTCCACATAAAAAATACCACCGGCTTCTTCATCTTCAATATTAAACTGATATGCCAGATGCTCGTCAATATCGCTCACATCTGCCGCCATAAATTTTCCTTTCATTTCTGAAAAAAACTCCGCGTAAGTCATAGCTTCCTCCTATTTCGACCATTGGTCGGATTTATTTTTTGTCATTATAGCACTCGTTTCGACTGGCGGTCAATTATGAAAACTGATAAAAAAAATCCAGATTGATTGTCCGTTATTAGGAAATGTGATAAAATAACAGTCAATAAAACGCCGATTGAATAAAAAAGACTCCGGCAGAAAGGCTAAGACATGGCAGAACAACATAAATCTGAAAAAATATTAGATGCACTTCAGCAATTGTTAGAAGAAAAAAATATCCAGCATATCTCTGTCAGCGACATCGCGGCAAAAGCCGGTATCGGAAAAGGCAGCATTTATTATTACTATGCTTCTAAAGATGCGATTGTAGATGCACTGATTAAACGAAGCTATGAAAAACCGTTAGAGACCGCAAAGTCACTGGCAGCTCAAACAGATATTTCACCATTCACCCGTATGGCAATGATGTTTCAGGCATGTCACAGCTCCTCTGCCATCTTTTCCAAGCAACAGGAAATCAGTTCCACTACGGCACAGGATTTGGCATTTTTACATCAAAAATACCTTCATTATCTCATCAGCGAGCTAAAACCTGTATTGACCGAAATCATCACGCAGGGAATCGAGCTCGGAGAGATACATTTTTCACGCCCTGCAGCACTTGCAGAGATTGTACTCATCGTAATTGCAGTTAAATTTGAAAATTCACTTCTCCCGTCTACTCCGGAAGAAATCGTAGAAACACTAAAAGGACTCATCGAGCTATTAGAAAAAGGCACCGGTGTCTCCACCGGTGTCCTTGATTATTTGTCTATCTTATATTGATATTCGTGAGCAATCTGTTTGGCATACGATACAATTTTTACAACGTCTCTACCAGCAGACCGGAGCGATATGCACGCAGCAACGCTTCCAGCGCTTCAATTTCTTCTTTGATTTGTGCACCCCGGTCTGTATCAGCGACGGTCATACGGCGACCGGTCGAAGATACCACCGCATTGTGCGAATGAATATCCGTTCCGCTCACAACTGCACTTTCCACCGATTCAAACGGTTCATGCGCTGCCAAAATCAGTCCATACGAATCATAAACCAGGGTATAGCCTGCGATTCCGGTCTTTGAACGGTATGCACGCGAAAATCCGCCGTCAATAATCAACAGCTTTCCGTTACACTTCATCGGCGATTCACCAATCGTCGTCTCTACCGGAATATGACCGTTAATAATATGCGCATCTGCTCCTTCCAGACCAAATTCCTTTAAAATCGCACATACGACGTCTTCATCCTCCACCAGACGATAGTACGGATTTTTCTGTTCTTTGTGTGTTTTTTTATCTGCAATAAAATAACGCTCAAACGTCGTCATCTTCTCTTTTCCAAACACCGGCGAGTTTTTGTTTTCCCAGATATACCACAGAATATCCTGCCCCTGTTTCTTTTCCGTCGGATCAATCGAATAATAACCCAGACGCGCATAATGCTCCAGCACATCATACAGCTTCTTTCCGGAATATTCATGACCGAATAATTTGATTTTCTTAAAGCTACCGTCTTCATTGAGCGGCACGCAACCGTGATACAGCAGATTTCCGTTGTATACCTTATACAAGCTGCCTTTTGTAAACAAAAAGCGCACATGATGCTGCAGTTTTTCACAATTTATAAAAGCTCTCGTCAAACGCTGGACGACTTCCTGCTCCTCTGCGCTGAGTTCATACGGATGCTCCGGGTCTATCGTCGGAAAATAAGTATCACGCAACGGATAGGTCGCTCCTTCGACCTCTACCGTTCCGTTTACGATATCCATGCGGTGCAACAGCTTCCGATTCTCCATATCAAATTCCGGATATGTGTCTATGAGCTGTCCCTCCAGCTTAAACTGAATGACCGCAATCGCCTTATGCATCTTTTCGTCTAATTGCGCATCCTTTATATTATACTGATCCTCATCATATTCTACTTTAAAATAAGTACACGGATCATCCTGATAGGTCGTCATCGCAAAGCGGGCGAGCGGCACCAGATTAATTCCATAGCCGTCTTCCAAAATATCCAGATTACCATATTTTGCAGAAATGCGAAGCACATTTGCGATGCACGCCGGATTACCGGCTGCTGCTCCCATCCAGAGCACATCATGATTTCCCCACTGAATATCTACGGAATGATGTTCACACAGCGTATCCAAAATCAAATGCGGGTACGGACCTCGGTCATAAATATCACCTACTACATGTAAATGATCGACTACCAGCCGACGAATCAAATCACACAACGCAATAATCAGTTCCTGTGCGCGTCCTGTCTCAATGACCGAATTGATAATTTCATGATAATAATCCTCCTGATCCGACTGATCCGGGCGACCCGTCAGCAATTCTTCTATTACATAAGAAAAATCTTTCGGAAGTGCCTTGCGCACCTTCGAGCGCGTATATTTCGACGATGCATTTTTGCAAATCGGAATCAAACGGTACAGCGTCACACGATACCAGTCATCCATATTGTCTTCATGACGCGCGACCTCCTGCAGCTTCAGCTCCGGATAGTAAATGAGCGCTGCGATATTTTTCTTTTCCGCTTTACTGAATGTCGTTCCGAATTCCTGCTCGATTTTTAATTTAACCGCACCGGAACCATTTCTCATGATGTGCTGGAACTGCTCATATTCTCCGTGCACATCCGTAATAAAATGTTCCGTTCCTTTCGGCAGACTCAGGATTGCTTTTAGATTGATAATCTCTGTCGCCGCCGCTCCAATTGTCGGATACTGCTTTGCCAAGCTTCGCAAATATCGAATTTCTGTTTCTCCCATACATATCCCCCCTCAGTGTTTCCGATGAAACAAAAAACAGCAGCCTACACTTCTATTTTAAATATTTCTAAAATATCTAAAATAGAAGCACTGCTACTGTTGTCACACTAATTCTTCTCTGCAATCACATCTTGCATATCATAATAACCGGCAGCTTTTCCATTTAAATATTTTGCTGCTTCGATTGCACCTTTTCCAAAAACTGCACGCGAATATGCTGTATGCTTAAATTCAATCACCTCATCAGGACCCGCAAAAATCACTTCATGCTCACCTACGATTGTACCGCCGCGAACGGCTGAAATACCCAGCTCTCTCGCATCACGCTTTTGTCTGCGGTCACTGCGGTCATAGACATATTCGTACTGACCATCCATCGCATCATTGAGCGCATCTGCCAATGCCAATGCGGTTCCGCTCGGTGCATCCAGCTTCTGGTTGTGATGCTTTTCTACGATTTCTACATCAAATCCGGCCGGTGCAAACACCTTCACCGCTTTTTTCAAAATATCCATTAAGGTGTTGACACCCAAAGACATATTTGCAGACTTCAATACAGCCACCTTTTTGCTGGCTTCTTCTACTTTTCTAAGCTGAACCTGTGTAAGACCTGTCGCACACAATACCACAGGCATCTGCTTTTCTACACACCAATCGAGCAATGTATCTGCTGCTGAAGCATTCGAAAAGTCAATGACTACATCCGCTTCCACATCACAGGAAGCCAAATCTCCAAACACCGGAAAATCATTTTTTTGCTCTGTATAAGTATCAATACCTGCAACAATCGTGATATCCGGATCGTTTTCACAAAGTCCTACAATCATCTGACCCATTCGACCATTGCAACCATGCATTATTGCTCTTGTCATTTTTTCACCCTCTTGTTATTCTACTACCTTTAAGCCGTAATCCTTCATAATCTGAATCATCTTTGCAGCATTTTCTTCGCTCATCTCGCAAAGAGGTGCACGAAGTGAACCCACTTCAAATCCCATCGCATTTAACGCGCGCTTTACAGGTATCGGATTTACTTCTGAAAACAGCGCGTCTACCAATGCACGACCCTTCAACTGAAGCTCTGCTGCCTTTTTGTAGTCACCCTTCAACGCATACATACACATATCGTGTACATCCTTCGGTGCGACATTTGACCATACAGAAATCACTCCGATTGCTCCAATCGACATCAACGGAACTACGATTCCGTCCTCGCCGGAATACATGTCAATCTTTCCGTCACACAAATCCATCGTCTTTACTGCCTGTGCCACATTTCCGGTCGCTTCCTTCAAGCCGACAATGTTTTCGTATCCTTTTACAAGTGTCGCTGCTGTCTCCGGTAAAATATTACATCCGGTACGACTCGGCACATTATACATAATGATGGGCAGCTTTGTTGACTCTGCGATCTGTCCGTAATGATTGATCAGACCTGCCTGTGTCGCTTTGTTGTAATACGGTGTCACAATCAGTACACCGTCCACGCCTGCCTCATAAGCTTCCTGCGTCAACTGAATCGCGGTCTTGGTACAGTTCGAACCGGTTCCTGCCACTACAGGTACACGTTTCTTTGTCATCTCCACCGCTGCACGGATCACGTCTGCATGTTCTTCCATCGTGAGCGTTGAGCTCTCGCCTGTCGTTCCTGTAATAACAATACAATCGGTTCCGTTGTCTATCTGAAACTGAATCATTTCATCCAGCTTTTCGTAATTTACCTCAAGGTTTTCTTTCATCGGTGTAACAATCGCTACGCCGGCACCTTCGAAAATTGCCATTTTCTTTTTCCTCCTATCTGTGCATAATATTCTTACTATACTATATTAAAAAATTCCAAAAATGTAAAGTGCCCTGTTGACAACAGAGCACTTTTTTTCGTCTTTTTTTCTTTTTTCACTTATTTTTCTGATTTTATTTTATATATTTCATCGGCGTATACGCGCACCGTATCATCCATGTTACGTCCGGTCAGTATCAAATCCATCTCTCCAGATCTCGACTGCAGCAATTTTTCCAGCTCCTCATTTTCCAGCAAGCCTGCATCTACCAATCCCAGCACTTCATCCAAAATCAACAAATCACACTCTCCGGTCTGAAGTACCTTTCGCGCAAAATTCACACCATTTCGAATATTCATCTGTGCATCTCTTTTCTCTTCCGCAGACAAATCTTCAAAGGAACTCTCGCTCTTTTCAAACTGGAATACTTTAATTTCCGGTTCCAGCTTTTTCATGAACTGTGCTTCGCCTTCCATTCTACCTTTTAAATAATGGATAATAAACACGCTCTTGCCTTCGCTCGCCGCCTGTAATGCACGACCCATCGCTGCGGTAGACTTTCCGTGTCCCTCTCCATAAAATATTCGTACAATTCCTGTATCCATTTTTATTATCCTCCCTATCTCTGCACCGATATCGGCACATAGCATACGAATTTTCACAATAAAAGCAAGAATAGCACATTTGAACTCAAATGTAAAGTCTATCCCTCGATACAGTCAATCTTGCTCACTGACACTTCATACGCAATCCGCTTTTCGGTTTCAAATTCATTGATTTTTTTCACGTATTCACGACTTTGAATGCGTCCCCAGATTTGCACATGTGCACCTACCGCAAAGCCCGATGCAAACCGCGCATTTCTCCCCCAGCAAATACTCGGAATATAATCCGACTTTCCATACGAACGGTTTACTGCTATAAGCAAATCCGCGATTTCTCTGCCAAGCGGGGTTTTCCGGTAAATCGGCTCTTTGCAAATATAACCGTCCAGAAAAATCTGATTGCTCTTTACCTCATCATCCGGCTTTTGTATAAATTCTACTTCTCTGGCAAATACCGACAAAACCAGACGGTTTTTCTTTTCCTCATGTCGGTTGTAGGAACGGAATTGCCCCACCACACATATATACTCACCCTCATAGTTTTGTGTGACATCCATCAGTCTCTCAGATACCATCACCGGTATGTAATCTGCGTAATTGCTCAGGCGATTGACGGCTACATCGACCAGATAGAAGCCCTCTCCGTACACTTCATGACTAAACGTAAATCCCGAAACGATTTCTCCTGCAATAATCACCTGATTGTTTTCAAATATCTTGTCTCCCATAATAGTTCTCCTTTCGATCACTGTTCTTTACCTTTACAGTCGCTTTTGTTTTTTGACATCAGCAATCATAACAGCCAATTTGTGCGAAAGACGCTGATTTCTGTCGATAGCACAATTTTTTTTAGATTTTTTTCATATGCACTTGCATAATTTACACATTGTGATATGATAATACGCGGCATATCGGAAAAATGGCAACGATTCAGAGAAACGCAGTTCCATCAAAACATACGAGAAATGTTTACATTTCAGAGTACGTTTTTGTATGAAACGATTGGGCGGATACGCCACACCGAGGAAATACGAAGTATTTTCGAGGCAGGCTCTGAATCGTTGCAAAAAATATATATAATATAGTAAAAATATAGAAAGAAGGATTCATTTCACATGCAAACTACAAGAGAAGACATTCGCAACATTGCGATTATTGCACACGTCGATCACGGTAAAACCACACTTGTGGATGAGCTGTTAAAACAATCCGGTGTATTCCGCGCAAATCAGGACGTCCAAGAGCGCGTCATGGATTCCGGCGACATTGAGCGCGAGCGTGGTATCACGATTTTATCCAAAAATACGGCTGTATTTTATAAAGATGTAAAAATCAATATTATCGACACGCCCGGACATGCAGACTTCGGCGGTGAGGTCGAGCGCGTATTGAAAATGGTAAATGGTGTCGTACTCGTCGTTGACGCATTCGAAGGCGCAATGCCCCAGACTAAATTTGTTCTGATGAAGGCTCTGGAATTAAATCTTCCGGTCATCGTCTGCATCAATAAAATCGATCGTCCCGAAGCAAGACCTGCAGAAGTCATCGATGAAGTGTTAGAGCTTTTCATGGACCTGGATGCATCTGATGAGCAGCTCGACTGTCCTTTCGTCTACGCATCTGCGCGCGAAGGATATGCCATGCTCGAATTAGACGATGAACGCAAAGACATGACTGCATTGTTCGAGACAATCGTAAACTATATCCCTGCTCCGACCGGCGATCCGGATGCCAATACGCAGGTATTGATCAGCACCATCGACTACAATGAATATGTCGGCCGTATCGGTGTCGGAAAAGTCGATAACGGTGTACTCCGCATCAATCAGGATGCAGTCGTTGTCAATCACCACGAACCCGACAAACAGAAAAAAGTGCGCATCAGCAAGCTGTATGAATTCGACGGATTAAACAAAGTCGATGTCACCGAAGCAGGCATCGGCTCTATCGTAGCAATTTCCGGCATCGCAGACATCCATATCGGCGATACCATTTGTGCACCGGAAAATCCGGTTGCAATTCCCTTCCAAAAAATATCTGAGCCGACATTGGCGATGAACTTTATCGTTAATGACTCTCCGCTCGCCGGACAGGAAGGAAAATACATTACTTCCCGCCATTTGCGCGACCGTCTGTTCAAAGAATTAAATACGGATGTTTCTTTGCGCGTTGAAGAGACAGAGGACGCAGATACCTACAAAGTATCCGGTCGCGGTGAATTACATCTGTCTGTTTTGATTGAAAATATGCGACGTGAAGGCTATGAATTTGCTGTCAGCAAAGCAGAAGTTCTCTATCATACAAACGAGCAGGGGAAACGCACGGAACCGATGGAGCTTGCCTACGTTGATGTGCCGGATGACTTTACCGGTGTCGTTATTGACAAGCTCAGTCAGCGAAAAGGTTCCCTCTTAAATATGGGTTCTATCAGCGGCGGCTATACACGTCTGGAGTTTCGTATTCCTTCTCGCGGTCTGATCGGCTATCGAAATGACTTTTTGACAGATACGAAAGGAAACGGTATTATCAACACGATTTTTGACGGTTATGATGAGTATTGCGGTGATATCCAGTATCGTAAAACCGGTTCTCTGATCGCATTTGAAACCGGAGAAAGTGTGACCTACGGTCTCTTCTCTGCACAGGATCGCGGTACATTGTTTATCGGTGCCGGTGAAAAGGTATACGCAGGAATGGTCATCGGAATGAGTGCAAAAGCAGAAGACATTGAATTAAATGTCTGCAAGAAAAAACATCTGACGAACACGCGTTCTTCCAGCGCAGACGAAGCATTAACGCTCGTTCCCCCGAAGGTACTGAGTCTGGAGCAGGCTCTGGAATTTATCGATACAGATGAATTGTTAGAAATCACGCCGGAGAGTATTCGTATTCGCAAGAGAATCTTAGACCCGACACTCCGCAAGCGTGCAAATATAAACGGAAAAAACAAATAAATTTTTCACTTAGGATAAAGGAGGATTTTCTTATGAATTTAGGTTCTCGATTAAAGCAGCACTTAGAAGCTCGCGGATGGACAGTCACACAGTTTGCAAAAGATGCTGCCATCCCCGCCCAGACACTTTACGCGCTCATCAACCGCGACAGTAACAAGGCTGATATGGATATTTTACTGAAAATCCTCGCAGCACTTGAAATGGATTTCTTCACATTTATGGGAATGGAAGCACATACGAAACCAATGACTGAAACAGTTATCCAAACCGAAGCTTCTTTTTCCGCACCCGAAGAAGCGACGCCGTTCTGTCTCTCTGCAGAATTGTATGAAAAAGTCGTTGCACTCGCTGCCGAAGAGGGTATCACAGAAGAACCGCTCATCGCACAGGTGCTCAACGAATATGTGGAGCTCGGCTTTGGATATCGTCAAAGACCGCTTCGCAGCATTCTGCGCGATTCGAAACCGAAGCAGGGACGCAGCTCTGATATGGATTCATTTCTGTTATAATTATCTGATGAAATGGAAAACATCTGTTTTCCATTTCACCGCACCTCCTTTTTATACACTCCCTGCAAGTCGAATGCATGATTCATCGGTCCGGAACCTGCGCCAAGGTCAAGCATTGCCGCCAAAGCACCGGAGATATAGTCCTTTGCTCTCCGTACGGATTCAGCAAGCGTAAATCCCTTTGCAAGATTGGATGCGATGGCACTGGAAAGCGTACATCCTGTGCCATGGGTGTTGGGATTGTCAATACGCTTGCCCTCAAACCAAACCAATTCGTCATTTGCGTAAAGCAGATCATTTGCATCGTTAATGCGGTGACCGCCTTTGAGCAGAACGGCACAATGGTATCTGTCTCCGATTTGCTTTGCCGCAGCACTCATGTCCTCTTTGCTTTCGATGATGCAACCGGAAAGAACCTGTGCTTCGGGAATATTCGGTGTCACAAGCGTTGAAATGGGCAACAATTCTTCGATAAGGGTCTGTACTGCATCGTTTTTCATCAGAGCAGAGCCTGATGTTGCCACCATCACGGGGTCAACGACCACATTCTTTGCATCGTAGTATCTCAGCCTGTCCACAATCACACGGATTAGCTCGCCGGATGCTACCATGCCAATCTTTACGGCATCGGGATAGATATCCTCGAATACCGCATCAATTTGTTGCTTCAAGAAATCCGGTGATGATTCTTGAATCGCTCTTACGCCGGTTGTGTTCTGTGCCGTCAGTGCTGTAATCGCACTCATGGCATAAACACCATTCATGGTCATTGTTTTCAAATCTGCCTGAATACCGGCACCTCCACTACAGTCACTTCCTGCAATGGTCAATGCTGTTTTCATTTTCATCGTTTTTACTCCTTTCGTTTTTCAGCATAGTTTTCGATTCATAACACAAATCATATCAGACATACACCTAATCATTCAAAACCGGCTGTAAACCTTTACCGGACATATATTTCTTCCCATACCGGAGTCGGCAATCACTTTCATTTCATGCTCAAGCTGTTCCATATTCAGCTTCATCCGATTGATATGGTTGTAGCAGTTGAAGCCGCAGAAAGCACTATACGTTCACACTTTATTGCGACAAGGTCTTTCCTATGAAATAAAAAAATAGGAGACAATCCTTTTGGATGCCTCCTATAAAAAATCCTCGTGTATGACTTCCTACGACGGCATTATCCGCATCAGGTTATAGGGTCGAAGTTTGGTTACTTCCTCTCAGCCTGCACATACAAGCTCCCCTGTATTTATTTCGTTTGACATTATACATCCGATTTCATGAAAATACAATAGACTTTCTGAAAACGACACCAAATGTTTCATTTTAGGATGATTCGATAGGATATTTATAAATCCTGCTGCGCTTTCGCTTCCAGAATCGCTTTATTCAACTGCAACATTTTTGCATCCATCATCGATACAATCTCAGAGCACTCTTTCAAGTCCCGGCTGATATAGTCAGGCGCATTTCCTTCAAACTTGTAATATATTTTATGCTCCAGACTCGCCCAGAAATCCATCGCAATCGTGCGAATCTGAATCTCGACTTTTGTCTCCACAACACGGTCTGACAAAAAAATCGGAACCGAAACGAGCATGTGATAGCTCTTATAACCACTGGATTTCGGATGACGAATATAATCCTTCACCGAAATAACGGTCAAGTCATTTTGTTTTCCGATCATCTCTGCAATCTGATAAATATCTGACGTAAAAGAACACACGATGCGAATACCCGCGATATCATTCAGATACATTACCATATTTTCCAGACTTGTATCGTGACCGTTTCGTTTCAATTTTTTGCAGATACTCTCCGGTGATTTGATACGTGATTTGATATATTCAATCGGATTATACTTATGAATATGTACAAATTCATCATTCAATATCTCCAATTTTGTACCTACTTCTTTCAGTGCTGCATTGTACAAAAAAATCAATGTCTCCCAGCTCTCTGCACTGTCCTGAAAAACCTCCGCTGCCTGCATTGCTACCCCTCCTCAATGACATGTATTTCTAAATAGTCAAAATCAATCTCCTCTATAAAACAATCTTTTGTAAATCGCGCTCTGGCGTGACGCTTAAACTCTGCAATCGTCGCATCCAGCCAAATCGGCTTCCCCAAATCGAATTCCTGACACACAGCATCTATCCCCCGAAAGATTTTGTGTGTACGTGTATCCTCTGAAAACTCCTCATACATATAATCACGCAACAAGTGATTATCCTTCATCATTTTGAACCAAATACGCATGATTCCTCCCTGTCTGTCATCCTGCGACGCTGCCTGTGTGCTTCATACATCAAGATTCCGGCTGCCATCGCAGCATTTAGACTTTCGAGCTGTCCTTCCATCGGTATTTTCAGATATTCATCTGCGAGCTTTGCCGTCTCCTCCCGCAGTCCGTTTCCTTCATTTCCTATTAAAAAAGCGCTTGGCGCTGTAAAATTCAGCTCATCATAATACTTTTTCCCTTGTAAATGTGCGGCAAAGGTACGCACACCTGCCTGCCGCAAATCCTGCAATAATTGATGCAGGTCTTCCGTTATCAGATACGGCATCCGATAAATGCTTCCCATCGTCGCACGCACTGTTTTCGGTCCAAACAAATCAACGGTTTCTTTTGTCATGATAATACCGGAGATTCCGGCTCCTTCTGCTGTCCGAAACATTGTTCCCAGATTTCCCGGGTCCTGAATATCTTCGAGCACAAGCAGTTGTGGATTCGATGTATTTATCATATCTGCAAATGTATACTCCGGCATGCGCACGAGCGCCAGAATTCCCTGCGGCGTATTCGTATCACTCATATGTGCAAACACTGAATCACTCACCACTTCATAGTCTATGTCATTTCCCGCCAAAAATGCCTGAAAATTTTCACTCGCTTCAAACTGCTGCGTGACATATACACGCTGTAACAATTCACGCGGTGTCTCACGACACATTTTGATACCCTCAACGACAAAGGCGCGCAGTTCCCTACGCGCCTTCGATTTTTTATTTAATTGTATGATCGTTTTTACCTGCTGATTTGCTGTACTGCTGATCATATCTCTTTTCCTATCTATGCAAATTACGTTCTTGTGCAAATAACTTTCTGATACAAAAACCGTTCGTTTTCTTAGCGTGCCAAAGTGGTACAAATATCGAACTCGTAATCGTTGACACCCTTCTCCATTGCCAGCGCTTCGTCAATGTCAAAGTCAACCATCTGATTTTTCTTTAATGCCACTACGCGATTACTCTTTCCTGCACACAGACAATCTACTGCATATGCGCCCATCACAGATGCCATCATTCGGTCTCTTGCTGTCGGGCTGCCACCACGCTGCATGTGACCCAGAATCGTCGCACGTGTCTCCACTCCGGTCGCAGCCTCAATACGGCGAGCCATAGAAGTGGAATGTCCGATACCTTCTGCATTGATAATAATGTGATGCTGCTTACCAATCTTACGATTCTCGATAATGTTATTTACCAGTCTCTGTTCATCATAATCATATTTTTCCGGCAACAACACATCTTCTGCACCGTTCGCGATACCACACCACAGCGCAATGTATCCTGCGCCGCGTCCCATTACCTCGATAATCGAGCAACGCTCATGCGAGGTAGAAGTATCACGCACTTTATCAATCGCTTCCATCGCTGTATTTACGGCTGTATCAAATCCAATCGTGTAATCGGTACAAGAAATATCCAAGTCGATAGTTCCGGGAACACCGATGGTATTGATACCATTCGCAGCCAGCTTCTGTGCTCCTCTGAAAGAACCGTCTCCGCCGATTACAACGACTCCGTCGATTCCGTGCTTGCGGCAAATCTCAGCACCTCTCGCCTGTCCCTCTGCTGTGGTAAACTCTTTACAACGTGCAGTCTGTAAAATCGTACCGCCTCGCTGGATAATATCAGACACGCTTCGCTTATTCATATCTATGATTTCTTCCTGAAGCAGACCGGCATAACCTCTCTGGATACCCTTTACTTTTTTTCCTGCTGCCAACGCGCGACGTACTACCGCACGAATCGCAGCATTCATTCCCGGAGCATCTCCACCACTCGTCAATACGCCAATCGTCTTAATCTCATTTGCCATGCTATCCTAAACCTCCTAATAATAATATCTCGTTCTTCATTTCGTTACTATTTAGTTAATTTTTTCACAATCCAAATGCAAAAAAAACCATCACTCTATTCTAATCTCTTTTTCTCAGGTTTTCAATAGGCTTTTCGACGACTTTTACATTTTTTTCGCCAAAATTAGCATAAAACTGCTCTAAATCCAGTTTTTCGATGGAAATATTCCAGTTTTTTGGCAACCGTTTCACTGCTTTTATTCCCGAAATATAGATTACGACCTCATCTTTACCCTCTGATGTGCGCAGCATTTCATACATTTTTTGCTCTGCATTCGCATAATCTTCTTTTGTTGCAAACTGTAGCCACAGCTCTTTTTTGCCGTCTGAGAATGCATAAATCTGCTCACAAATCAGCTTACCGTTCTTTTCCTCCTCCGCATTGACACGACCGGAAATAAACAGCTTGGCATCGTCTGTGATGAGTTCTTTGTGTTTTTCAAAATCGCGCGGGAATACAATCACTTCAGTCGTTCCATACAAATCTTCCAGCGTCAAAAATGCCATCACCTTATTATTTTTCGTAAATTTTATCGTTTTATCCGTGACCATGCCACCAATCATAACGTGCGCACCGTCCGAAAGCTTTGCTTCACCCAGTTCTTCGTCATAGATAAAGTCTGTCGATACCGCTGATATATTTTTCCGCCAGACTTCCTCGTATTCTTCGAGCGGATGACCGCTGATATAAACACCCAGCACTTCCTTTTCAAATGCCAGAAGCTCTTCTTTTCCAAATTCGGCGACATCCGGCATGCGAATTTCAAACTCCTGCTTGACTTCTTCTGAGGCAAAATCAAACAGACTCATCTGTCCTTCTACTGATGTTTTTCGCTCCTGCGCCGCCTGATCGAGTATCAATGGATAAATCAGCGTCTTTTGTCTGCGATTGCCGTCCAAGCCGTCAAACGCACCTGATTTAATCAGATTTTCCATCGCACGCTTATTCACTTCACGACTGCCGACACGCTGAATAAATTCCTTTAACGTCTGATATCGTCCACCTGCACGACGTTCTTCTACAATCGCACGAATCACCGGCGTTCCGATACTTTTTATCGCACTCATGCCAAAACGGATGGCTCCGTTATCAACTGAAAAGTTTCCTTCTCCGTCATTGATATCCGGCGGCAAAATCGCGATTCCCATCGATCTGCAGGTCTGAATATATTCGGATACCTTTGTGGAATTATCCTTCACTGAGGTCATCAGCGCAGCCATAAATTCTACCGGATAATAATGCTTCAGATACGCCGTCTGATATGCCACGACTGCATAGGCCGCCGCATGCGATTTGTTAAACGCGTATTTTGCAAAGTCAATCATTTCATCATAGATTTTGTTTGCCACAGGCTCTGCGATTCCGTTTGCGATACAGCCCTTTACCTGTTGCTGCTCATTTCCGTAAACGAAATTTCTGCGTTCTTCTTCCATGACTTTTGATTTTTTCTTTGACATCGCACGGCGCACCAGATCGCTTCGTCCCAACGTATAGCCCGCCAAATCACGCACAATCTGCATAACCTGCTCCTGGTATACGATACAGCCGTAAGTCGGAGACAAGATCGGCTCCAACTGCGGACAGTCATACACGATTTGATCCGGATTGTTTTTTCCGCGAATATAAGCAGGAATAAAATCCATCGGACCCGGCCGGTACAACGAAATACCGGCAATTACATCTTCCAGACTGCGCGGCTTCAGCTCTTTCATGAAATTTTTCATGCCTGCACTTTCCAACTGGAATACGCCTTCACATTTTCCGGTACACAACGATTCATAGACTGCCGCATCTGCATATTCAATATGATCGACATCAATACGCTCACCGGTCTTGCGCTCGATTAGCTTGCACGCATCATCGATGACAGTCAGGGTTCGAAGTCCCAGAAAATCCATTTTCAAAAGTCCCAGCTCCTCGATGGTCGTCATCGTAAACTGTGTCGTAATCACACCGTCCGCGCCTCTCGAAAGCGGCACATATTCCTCCATCGGCAAGCGACTGATCACGACACCCGCCGCATGGACAGAGGTATGTCTGGGTAAGCCTTCCAGTCTGCGTGACATATCAATCAAACGGTGTACCGTCTCGTCTGTCTCATACGTCGCGCGCAGCTCTGCATTTATTTCCAATGCTTTGTCTATCGTAATGCCAAGCTCCATCGGAATACTTTTCGATATCGAATCAACAAATGCATACGGCAAATCCATCACACGCCCCACATCACGAATCACACCACGCGCTGCCAGTGTACCGAATGTAATAATCTGTGTCACACAGTCTTTTCCGTATTTTTCTATTACATAATCAATGACTTCCTGCCGTCTCTCATAGCAAAAGTCCACGTCAATATCCGGCATCGATACACGCTCCGGATTTAAAAAACGCTCGAAAATCAAACTGTATTTAATCGGATCAATGTTTGTAATACCTGTCGTATAGGCAACCAACGACCCCGCCGCACTACCACGTCCGGGACCGACCGGAATTCCTTTTGTTCTGGCATAGTTAATGTAATCCCATACAATCAGGAAATAATCCACATAGCCCATCCGCTCGATAATTCCCAGTTCATAAGACAGCTTGTCCTCCAAGGTCTGCCAACTGTCCGGATAACGCGCTTTTAGTCCGTCATAACAGAGCTTTGTCAGATATTCCATCGATGTATAGCCCTGCGGCACTTCATAAAGCGGTAATTTCGTATTACCAAACTCGATTTCCACATGACAACGGTCTGCAATCTTTTGGGTATTTTCAAGCGCCTGCGGTGCATAGGAAAAGAGGCTTCGCATCTCTGCCTCGCTTTTTACATAATACTGTCCACCGTCATAACGCATGCGGTTTTCGTCCGAAAGCTTTGCCGCTGTCTGAATGCATAAAAGGATGTCATGCGCTTCTGCATCACTGTCATAGGTGTAGTGACAATCGTTCGTCGCAATCAGTTCAATACCGGTCTCCTGCGACAGACGAAGCAGTCCTGCATTTACCTTTTGTTGCGCTGCGATTCCATGATCCTGCATTTCCAAAAAGAAATTACCTTTTCCGAAAATGTTTTCATAGCGGAGCGCCGCTTCCTTTGCACCCGGATAATCATCCCGCTCCAGTGCACGTGCAACCTCTCCTGCCAGACAGGCACTCGCGCAAATCAAGCCCTCGTGATATTGTTCAAGTACTTCCAAATCTACACGCGGTTTATAATAATATCCTTCCGTAAATCCTTTTGAAACGATTTTCACCAGATTGGCATAACCGGTATTATTTTCCGCCAATAAAATCAAATGATAATAACGGTCTTCGCCTCGTCCGGCTTCTCTGTCAAAACGCGAACCGGGTGCCACATACACCTCGCATCCTATGACCGGATTGAGCTCTGCTTCCCGACATGCCTTATAAAAATCAATGACACCGTACATCACACCGTGATCGGTAATCGCCGCCGCATTCATTCCCAGCTCTTTTACACGCGCCACATATTCTTTTATTTTGTTTGAACCATCCAACAGGGAATACTCTGTATGTGTATGTAGATGTACAAATGACATTTTTTATTCTCCTTCTACGGATTATTTATTTAGATAATTTAAATCGTTATGCCAAATCTGAAAAACGAATCTCGCGCCGTGTCAATTCACCACACTGTGCTTGCGGCACAATCTTTTTTATCAGCTTTGCAAGTGGTGAATCTAAAATTGGTATGCAGATGATGGTATCTTCCGATGCTTTTTCCTCGGCAGTCTGTAACGCAGCAGCCAACATCATCACTAATATTTTCGGATCATTCGACCATGCAAAAGAAAAATAGATTTCCTCTTCCATCCATTGGAAAAGCAACATTCCTATCGGCTTTTTATTTTCCACATACACAACACTGATTTCCTCATCATAATTACTCCAGTTTAATGTCTGTGGCAACGGCATCGCACGCGCCTCTAAACGAATCGATTTTTGTATTTTTTTCCGCGTATCAGCATCCATGCTTTGCAAGGAATGCACATATCGATCACACTTTCTATGAAGCAATTCGTTATTTTTCAAATCACCGATTTTTAAATGCCAAATATCATCCACGCCCTTTAATGTCCGAAATCCGATAAGGTCAAATATCCATGCCAATTCTTGTTCCTTTTCATCATCTACAAAGTCGATAAATGCGCCCTGCAGCTTTCCGGCTTTTTTTACACGTCTTAATCGTTTGTAAAGCATCTGATAAGCATCTTCTGAATCAATATAATTGTCTGAAAAGCAAATCCACACGAGTTCCAGCCAATTCTCCACATCACGCATCAGAATGACTCCTACCACTTCTTCTTCCCATGTGTCATAAGCACCAATACCTATTAATTCACCGGCCACAATCTCATCTGCAAGCATCTGTGGAATACATCCGGAAAACACATGGCAGTTTTCCTCATTTATTAAATACTCTTCAATCATGGTGATTCCTCTTTTCAAAAACATTATCATTAATTCTTAAATATACTCATATGTCCCTTATGTGAAAATTCCACATATTTTTGCCAGGGCTTTCCCAAACACTGCAACTCATCATCCGCATCCAGACTATTCACACACTCCCGCAAAGTTTTATTCTCTGTCGCACGTATGACCGCAGATTTTTCTTTGGTATACTCCGTTATACCCGCTGCAAAATCCCATATATTTATAAGTTCCTGCTTTACATTTTCTTCCAGAAACGCAAACGCTTTCGATGTCACAACGACTTTACTCATATCTCGCAAGCCCTGCGCTTTTTTATAAATTCCCATCATGTGTTCGACAGTCTCATATGCACGCTGTAGCGTCATCGGCGAAAAAAGCTCTACATTTTCTTCCATATAATTCATCATATCATTTTTCGCATTCTGCATGGTAGGAAGAAGTTTATGTATGTTATCAACTCTTCGCTCCATTTGACACACATCATCTTTTTTCTGTCCTTCGATTGGCGCACCTTCTTCGTCCGTCTGGTCAACCATAAATTTGCCCCTGTCAATTTCATACAATAGTTGCTTATTCTTTTTTACCTCCTCTTCGTTCAACTCAACCGTTTCTGCATGTAGCAGTAACATCACACGCGCAACATCACGATACCCTCCACCTGCCGGATCTGCTCCTGTCACCTGAAATTTTCCGCGATTATAGTTTCTCAATTGATATTCCACCGTTGTCAGCCTGTTCAGATCCTCTGCCTGTTGATTCAGCGACTTTTCTTCCAAGTTATCTAATACTGCATATGCAGCACTTTTTTCTTTCTCCGTCATCTCCGGATGATTGCGCACCTGTTCTCTCATAATTGCAACTTTCGGACGAAACGCCGTTCTGTCTGCATAGGTATTGGTATTTTGCTCCAAATGCTGTGTCATTTCCGATGCACCCCAATGCTGTTCGATATACACAGCCAATGTAGGGTCAGGCACAGTACCCCGAATCATAAATTTTAAATATGCCATTGCCGCATCCATCGCCATCTCATGTTGTCTCACTTCAAAATCATGCTTATCCCACCATTCGCCCAGGTAATTCGCTGTTTTCAAATCACGTGCCAGTGTATATGCTGCATTATATTCCAGATTTATATTATTGAATGCCACATTATGCTGCATGTATTCTTCATAAACCTTTTTTATGAGCTCTTTCTTTTGTTCAACAACGTCGCCGCCTTCAGAAATCAACTCCCGTAAAGCAGCAATATCGTCCTTATAAATTCCGGCAATCG
>JAGAOE010000005.1 GCA_017623885.1 Eubacterium sp.
AAGCATGCTTCCCCATGAAATGATTTCCAACGGCAGTCCGAGACCCAAAAAACTGAGTGTAGACTCTGTTAAAATCGCACTTCGCACATTCATGATAATCATAAACTGTATGGATGCGATAAAGTTCGGCAACAAATGCACACGAAGTATATAAAAAAAGCTACCGCCCATACAACGCGCTGCAAGAACAAATTCACTTACTCGCAGTTTTCGCACTTCAGCGCGCACAACTTTTGCAATCGGAAACCAATTTGTAATTCCTATTACAATTGAAATGGTCAAAACTGTCGGTCTCCCCAAAAACGCTAACAAAAAAAGCGTCAAAAGCAACGACGGAATGCTCAAAAGCAGCTCTACGATTCTCATCAGCAAATCATCCATCCATGTCGGCGCAAGCCCGGCAAGTGTACCGATGAGAATCGCTAACACGGTTGAAATCATTGTGGCAAGTATTCCGATAAGCAGCGAAACTTTTCCGCCTGCCCATATCATAGAAAAAATATCTCGTCCTAATGTGTCTGTACCAAACAAAAACTGTTTGTTCGGTGCCTGCAGCGTATGGGTCAGATTTAAATAAGAAGGGTCTGTCGTCAGAAACCATTCACTGCACAGACATCCAACGAGAATCATTCCCAACAAAATACTCGCAGCAATCAGTTTCCAATTCCTTTTCGATGTTCGTTCTCGTTTCTTCATGACACCGTCTCTCTCCCTATCGTCCGGTATTCACTGCGAATTCTCGCATCCAGCATTTCACCTAAAAATCGGCTCAGTAAATTACACAGCATCATAAATCCTCCTGATAATATGCACAGCACCATTAACAAATTATAATCTTTATAACGTGCACTCTCATAAATCAAGGTGCCGATTCCCGGATACGAAAAAAACATTTCAACAATATACGTTCCGCCTATAATATGCGGAATTGATATTGCAATCAAACTCAAGTATGTCGGCAGCAGCGAACGCAGACCATGCACATATACGACACGCCGCATACTGCATCCCTTTGCACGGGCAAGCAGCATATAATCTTTTCCTAATTCTTCCACGAGCTGATTGCGGATCATATAGGCGTAATACCACAAATGACCGCTCACAATGACTGTCAGCGGAAGAATCAAATGTATCATGCGATCTTTCCAGTCATGCTCATTCCCAATACATACTGCACCGCCGCTAGGCAGCCACTTCAACTGCACGCTAAACAGCAATATCAATACCAAAGCCAGCCAAAACTCCGGGATACAACTGCTAATCGTACCAATCGAGCATATCACCCGATCTATCATCTTTCCCGCACGCCGCGCACAAAAGATTCCTAACATGAGCGCCAGACAAAACAACAATATCACGCTGCATCCGCCTAACAGTATCGTATTCCCGATGCGCTCATAAATCACGGTCATTACGTCCTGCTTATATTTATACGAAATACCCAAATCTCCGTGACAGGCGCGTGTAAGCCATTGTATATACTGCGTCGGCATCGGTTCATTTAATCCCAGCTTTTCCAATGCCCATTCGCGTTCTTCCAGGCTCATTCGCTCTACACCTTCCCCATAATAAGAAACCAACGGGTCTCCCGGCGCAAGTCTGGCTATAAAAAATACAATCACAGACAAAAGAAACAGCGATAACACAATTCCGGCTGTTTTCTTTAATATTGTATACAGATACATCCATAACGTCTGCCTATACTGCAGTGCGTTCTTTTTTCCATTTTCCATGTAACTATCCAATCTATCACTTCATAAGTTCTCAATTTTTTAGTTTTCTTCATCTGCTTCAAATACACGCAATTCCGGCATCGAAGCTAACAACTGTTTCGTATACGGATGCTGTGGATTCGAAAAAAGTGTTTCTGTTTCCGCTAACTCTACTAAACGTCCCTGATGCATCACACCGACACGATTACATAACATACGCACAAGTGCCAAGTCATGTGCAATAAAAAGCATCGAATAGCCATGCTCATTTTGCAAGTGCATAAACAATTCCAGCAATTTCTTCTGCGTCATCGTGTCCAAAGATGCCAATGGTTCATCTGCAATTAAAAGCTCCGGCTCTACCGTAAGCGCACGTGCAATCGCCACCCGCTGTCGTTGTCCACCGGAAAGTGTTCTCGGATACCGTTCCATATATTCAGGGCCTAATCCGGCATAGGTAAGCTGAAATTCAGCTTCTGCCAGATAATTACCACGAGGCGGATTATAATGACTGAGTTTCATTGGCTCTGTCACGATTTCCCAAACCTTCATTCGTTCATTCAGACTGGAAGAAGAATCTTGAAATATGAATTGCTTGGAGGCCTTCGATGCTTTTCCAAAATAACGAATCTCTCCACCGTCCGCATGATAAATATTCATGATGCAACGGGCAACGGTAGATTTTCCGGAACCGGATTCTCCCACCAAACCTAAGATCTCTCCACGCCGCAATTCAAACGTTACATCTTCGATTGCTGTCAGATACTTGTTTCGTTCAAGCAAAAATCGCTTTGTCAGATGCTGTACAGAAAGTAAATTATTATTTTCATCTCCGGTTTTCTTGTTTGACGCCACTCCACTCGTTAGCGCCTGCAATAGTTTTTGAACATACGGATGTGCATGTGACGATAAAATCTCCTTTGTACTGTCACATGCGACGACTTCTCCCTGTCGCATGACTGCAATTCGCTCTGCCATCCCCGCCACCACACGTAAATCATGCGAAATAAACAATATTGCCATTCCATATTCCCGCTGCAAACGTTGCAGAAGCTGTAACATCTGTGCCTGAATCGTCACATCCAGTGCAGTCGTCGGTTCATCTGCAAGCAACAATTTCGGTCTGGCGGCAAGCGAAATCGCTAAGACAATTCGCTGTCTCATTCCACCGGAAAACTGGTGCGGATACATATGCTTTCGAATGGCAGCATCTTCGATGCCTACCATCTCTAACAATTCTTCTACCCGCTTATCCACTTGTTTTTTCGACAGCTTTTCATGCTGCCTGATTGCTTCTGCAAGCTGTGCACCTACCGTCATCGCGGGATGCAAGGTACTCATCGGGTCCTGAAACAGCATCGCCACACAGCTTCCGCGTAACCGTCGCATTTGCGATTCTGTATAAGCACTCACATCCTGACCTTCTATATAAATCGCCCCTGCACACTGTTCTACATCAGACGGCAGCAGCTTTAAAACAGATTTACAAAGAATACTTTTTCCGCACCCTGATTCTCCGACCAATGCCAGTATTTCTCCTTCGTATATGCGCAAGGAGAACGATTTTATAATCAGCTCATCCTTCTTTTTATCACGAACACTTACCTGTTCGATACGGAGAATCTCTTTTTTGTTCCGGTGTTTCTTCTCTTCCTGTTTCATTGTTTTCAACCTACAACTATCATTATTTTTCTAATGTCCATTCCTCAATATTCCAAAATATACCAACACCGTGATGTCCCATAATGGTCGTATCTACTATGCCTTTTAACCCGGAATCTGCCACATAATTTGCATCCAAATAACAGATAAATGCAAATGCAGGATCTTTTGCCAGCTCCTTTAAAAACTGTGCATAAGCTTCTTCTCGAATCTGCGGGGCACTGCTCGTGCGTGCCTTTTGCAAATACGCATCCACCTTGTCATTGCTGTATCCGTTATAATTTGCACCCTTTTCTGTTCCAAACACTTTATATGTATGATCATCTGCATCAAATGGACTGCCCCAGCCAATGAGATATGCATCCTGTGTCATCCAGTCAATCTCTGCCGGAATCTCGACCTTGACATCTATGCCGATTTCTCCCAATTGCTGTGCCACAATCTGTGCGATATCCAGTCGAACCTGATCTCCGGATGCAACATGGATGGTAAATCCTACCTTTTCACCATTTCGATAGTAATAACTGTCTTCTCCCATGATGCATCCGGCCGCCTCCAGCAGTTCTACCGCCTTTTGTGGCTCATATGCATATGTTTCTACCTCTTCACAATTGTATTTATTTCGCTGCAGCGGTCCGTAGGCGACCATGCCCTGTCCTAACAATACGGTATCCACAATTGCCTGTCGATCAATACCATAGCAAATCGCCGGTATCAAATCACGGTTCGTTTGCCAATACGAATTCCAAAAGTTAAACATGATTCCGCGATAATCTGATGTCTGCATGCGATAGCACTGATAGTTTTCATCTTCAGCAAACAAAGCCGCATCCTTCGGTGCAAGCAATGCCAAATCCAACTCTCCTGATTTTAACTGCAACGCTTTTGCCTGATCATCCGGCACAATTTTAAAAATCACACGGTCAATCTTTGCCTTTTCTTTAAAATAATGCTCATTTTTCTCAAGTATAATTGCACTACCGATGTTCCACTCTGCCAGTCGATAAGGACCGGTTCCTACCGGATTTCGAAAGAAATCACTTGTCTGCATGTCTTCGCCATCCAGCAAATGCTGTGGCAAAATCGGTATCGTCATATAATCTAAGAATGCGACATTCGGTGCAGACAGACGAAAACGGATAGTTTTCGAATCAATCACACTGATTTCTTCTATATCCTCATAATTCGGTGCATTCTCAGAACCGTTTTCCGGATTTCGAATCGCATCAATCGTAAACTTTACATCCTCTGCGTCAAAAGCTTCTCCATCATGCCATGTTACACCGTCCTCCAGATAAAATGTATAGGTACAGGTGTCCACATCGTAATCCCATTCTTTGGCAAGCCCCGGAACTACCTGATTTTCTCCGTCGTGTGCCATCAATCCATCAAACAACAGCAAGTTAATCTCTCCATGCTCATCCATCGCCGGATTGATTCGTGTATAATCGTTACTTCCATAAACGAATGTCGTCTGCTCAACTTGTTCCCGTTCAGACGTTACTTCTTCTGTTTCTACTGTATCCGTATGCTTCGTCTCTGTTTCATGCGTTGTTGCACGACCGACAAGCATGGACATACAAAGAACGCTGGCAAAAATCAATCCCCGCTTTGTTTTGCGTATACTTTTTTTAGACAGCTTTTCAGATAAAATCTCTTGATTCTCATTTCTCATCATCTATCAACCTCAATACTTCTATTTTTTGACTCATACCAAGCCAAAATCAATAAAATTCTATCAAAACCGTCTTGCCC
>JAGAOE010000207.1 GCA_017623885.1 Eubacterium sp.
CGGTGTCCTTTTTGCGTGATTTTTTGCAAAAGTATTAGCCCATTACGACTTCTACCTGATATTCAGTTTTGCCCTTCTCATAAGGGATGATGCATCCCTTGATGGCTTTTCCGTCAACGGTAATGCTCTTGATACCCTTTTCGACATTTGAAGGATTGGTAACCTTAATGTTGTATGTACCTTCGCGGAACTGTCTGGTCAGAGTGAAATCGCCAAATCCCTTCGGTACACAAGGGTCGATAGATAATCCGTTGTGTGTCGGATACAGACCGAGAATGTACTGTGAAATGTTTACAAATGTCCATGCAGCCGTACCGGTCAGCCAACTGTTCTTTGCTTCGCCGTGGAATTTTGCATCTGCACCGGCTACCATCTGAGAATATACATACGGTTCGGTACGATGGATTTCAGAGAATTCCTCTACATAAGCAGGACAAGTCTTCTGATAGATTTCAAATGCACGATCGCCGCGTCCGATAACGGTCTCTGCACAAGATACCCAAGGGTTGTTGTGGCAGAAAATACCGGCATTCTCTTTGTATCCCGGCGGATAAGAAGATACTTCGCCGAGCTCTAAGTGATATTTCGTATAAGCGGGCTGGAGAATCATCACACCATACTTGGTATCCAGCTTTTCTTTTACAGAATCTAAGGCCTTCTTTGCCAGACCTTCTTCTACACCGACACCTGCGAGAACACAGAATCCCTGCGGCTCGATATAAATCTGACCTTCTTCACATTCCTTAGAACCAATCTTCTTGCTGTAAGCGTCATAAGCGCGAACAAACCAGTCGCCGTCCCAGCCGTCTTTTAAGATGGCGTCATACATCTTCTTAACTTCATCACGTGCGCGTGCAGCTTCTGAGGCATCGCCCATCAATTCGCATAACTGCGCATATTCTTCACCGTATTTTACGAACATACCTGCGATAAATACAGATTCAGCAACAGGTCCTTCGCTCGGTCCGAATGTCTGGAAAGATTCGCCGGGATGCTCTGAGAAGCAGTTTAAGTTCAAGCAGTCATTCCAGTCAGCGCGACCAATTAAAGGCAGGCTGTGCGGCCCTTTGTGTGTAATAATATAATCTAAAGAACGTTTTAAGTGCTCCATCAAAGGCTGAGCAACAGACTCATCGTTGTCAAACGGAACCATCTCTGTAAGGATGGAAGTATCGCCTGTTTCGCGAACATATGCGCTGGTACCTGCAATCAGCCATAACGGGTCATCGTTGAATCCGCTTCCGATATCAGAGTTACCCTTTTTGGTCAACGGCTGATACTGGTGATATGCGCTACCATCCTGGAACTGTGTAGAAGCGATGTCGATGATACGCTCTCTCGCACGATCCGGAATCAGATGTACAAAACCTAACAAATCCTGGCAGGAATCGCGGAATCCCATACCACGACCGATGCCTGATTCATAATAAGAAGCAGAACGTGACATATTGAAGGTAACCATACACTGATACTGGTTCCAAATATTCACCATACGATTTACTTTATCATTTTCAGAAGTAACATGATATTTCGCAAGCAGAGCGTTCCAATAAGCGGTCAGCTCAGCAAACGCCTTCTCTACGTCTGCATCTGTCTGATATTTTGCAAGCATTGCATCAGCGGGAGCCTTGTTGATGATGCCGGGTTTCTCCCATTTAGCATCTTCCGGATTTTCTACATAACCTAATACAAATACAAAGGTCTTTGCTTCGCCCGGAGCTAATGTTACTTTAATCTGATGAGAAGCGATCGGTGACCATCCGCTGGCGATAGAGTTTCTGCTCTGGTTTTCAGCTACAGCGATCGGGTCTTCTGCTCCGCGATATGCGCCGAGAAACTCGTCGCGGCTGGTATCAAAACCATCTACCGGAGTATTTACAGAATATACAGCGTAGTGATTACGACGCTCGCGGTATTCGGTCTTGTGATAAATCGTAGAACCGATGACTTCCACTTCGCCGATGCTCAGGTTACGCTGGAAGTTCTTCATATCATCATCTGCATTCCACAGACACCATTCTACATAAGAGAATAAACTTAAAGATTTTTCGCTGTCACTGTTGTTGGTCAGCTTTACCTGGCTGATTTCACAGTTGTCATTCATCGGTACGAATGTTAATACAGAAGCTTCTACCTGATTCTTAGATCCGGTAAAGCGGCTGTAGCCGATACCGTGACGGCATTCATAGCTGTCGAGCTCCGTCTGGGTGGGCTTCCAACCGGGATTCCATACAGTGTCGCCATCTTTTATATAGAAGTATTTGCCGTTGATATCGCCCGGTACATTATTATAACGATAACGAGTCAGGCGCAGCAGCTTTGCATCTTTATAGAAAGTATATCCGCCACAGGTGTTGGAAATCAGTGAAAAGAACTCATTGCATCCCAGATAGTTGATCCAGGGAAGGGGAGTTTTCGGGGTAGTGATTACGTACTCTTTGTTTGCGTCGTCAAAATAGCCGAATTTCATAACAGTTCTCCTTTTCATTATTTAATTAGTTGATGTTTACTTAAACGTATATGCAAGCATTAAGGCAATATTTGCATATATATCTGCGCTTAGTATAGAAAACGATTAAGTAAAAGTCAAGAGCTTTGCGCAAAAAGGCGCGGAATATTGTGAGAAAGTATCAAAAACGGCACTTCAAAACTGTTATATTTTCACAAACATTGTAATTTTGCATAAAAAATCACAAAAACCACTTGCAAAACTAATCAAATCGTTGTACTATAGCCTTACGAAAACGATTAAGTGATTTTCGAAAACAAAACAGATGAAAAACAAAGCTTTTATCTGATTTATTTTTTGGAGGAGAATAACGGTTATGGTTTCTATGAAAGATATTTCAGTTGCTTGTGGAGTATCTGTTGCCACCGTTAGTAAGGCTCTGAACGATCACAGAGATATCGGAGCAGCCACAAAAGAACGGATCAGACAGAAAGCAAAAGAGATGGGATATTTTCCAAACTCTGCAGCACAGGCACTAAAAACAAATCGTACTTATAATATAGGAGTCTTGTTCGTAGACGAAGCGATGAGCGGATTGACACACGATTATTTCTCCTATGTGCTGGACAGCTTTAAGAAAACCGCAGAACAGTCCGGATATGACATTACATTTATCAACTGTTCAAAAAACGGAAAAAACAACCTATCCTATTTAGAACATGCAAAGCGGCGAGGGTTTGACGGAGTCGTCATCGCATGTATCGATTTTAGAGATAAGGAAGTCGTAGAGTTGATTCAGAGTGATGTGCCGGTTGTTACAATCGACCACATATTTAACAATCGCATCGCAGTCGTATCTGACAATGTAAATGGAATGCAGCAGTTGTTCAAGTATATATATAAGAAAGGACACCGCAAGATTGCATACATTCACGGAGCAGATTCAGCAGTTACACAAAATCGTCTTTCTTCCTTTTATAAGACAGCGAAGGAACTGGAAGTAGAGATTCCGGACGAATACATAAGAGAAGCTGCTTACCGCGATACGACAGAGGCATATAACCAGACATTAGAGCTCTTGGATTTGCCGGACCCGCCGACCTGCATTTTGTACCCGGATGATTTCGCTAGTTTCGGAGGAATCAACGCCATTCAGTCCAGAGGACTTCGCATACCGGATGATATATCGGTAGCAGGCTACGACGGAATACGGGTCGCACGACACATTGAGCCGAAGCTGGTAACCTTAAAACAGGATACCGAACGCATCGGACGCGAGGCTGCAAAAAATCTGATTAGTCTCATCGAAGAACCGAAATCCACGCTGATTCAGTTGATTACCATCGGCGGAGAAGTATACGAAGGACATTCGGTCAAGGATATCAATCCTAGAAAATAATGATATTTATATTTGGCTGGACACAGACAAATATCAATATAAAAACCAAAAACTTTTTAATTTTTTCAATGATCATTCTTTAAGGGAGGAAAAAAGAATATGAAAAAGAAAGTAATTAGCGCCTTATTGGCAACCACACTTGTAGCAGGAATGTTAGTAGGATGTGGCAGCAAGGAAGCTGCAGATGCACCGGCAAAGGATGCAGCAGCAACTGAAGAAAAGACAGAAGAGAAAGCGGAAGAGAAGACCGAAGATGCTGCAGCAGCAGAAGATACCGCAGCAGCAACTGAAGAAGGAAAGGTCTTCAACATCCAGGTATGGAACGAAGAGTTCAAGAGCCGTATCACAGATCACTATCCCGGATACGAGGCAGTAGACGGAACAACAGGTAAGATTGGTGATGTTACTGTTAAGTGGACAGTTACTCCTTCTGATGACAATGCATATCAGAACAACTTGGACGAGATGCTGTTAAAGCAGGCTGATGCTGCAGCAGATGACAAGGTAGATATGTTCTTGATCGAGGCTGACTACGCATTAAAATATGTAAACAGCGATTACGCTATGAAGATTGCTGATCTTGGAATTACCGAAGATGAGTTAAAGGATCAGTATCAGTACACCAAAGACATCGTTACCGATGGCAATGGCGACTTAAAGGGTGTATCTTGGCAGGGATGCCCGGGTGTATTTATTTACAACCGTGCAGCAGCTAAGGAAGTATTAGGTTCAGATGATCCGCAGACCGTACAGGAAGCAGTAAAGGATTGGGATACTTTCCTTGCTACCGCAGCAAAGATGAAAGATGCAGGATACAAGATGTGCTCATCTGCAAACGATACCTATCGTGTATTCTCTAACAACGTAACCTCTAAGTGGGTAGAAGACGGAAAGATCAACATTGACGAGAATATCAAAGCATGGGCTGAGATGTCAAAGGAGATGGTAGACAAGGGTCAGGCTGGAACACATGATTTGTGGGGCGATGACTGGTCTAAGGGATTCTATCCGGATGGTAAAGTATTCTGCTACTTTGGACCCGCTTGGTTCGTAGATTTCTCTATGGCAGCAGATGTTGAAGGCTCTATCGCTAATCAGGGTGGCTGGGGAGCAACCGAAGGACCTCAGGGCTTCTTCTGGGGTGGAACATGGATCTGTGCAGCAACCGGTACAGACAACGCTTCTTTAGTAGCTGATGTAATTCGTCAGTTATGCTGCAACACTGATATCATGCTTGACATCGTAAAAGATGACAACGATTTCGTAAACAACGTACCTGCAATGACCCAGATGGCAGCAGATACTTCATATCAGAGCAAAGTGCTTGGCGGACAGAACCCTCTGGCTATGTACTGTGCAGGTGCTGGCAACATTGACCTGAGCAACACTTCTCCTTACGATCAGGGATGTAACGAAGAGTTCCAGAACGCAATGAAGAACTGGTACGAAGGAAGCTACGCTACTTATGAGGAAGCTGTAGAGGCATTCCAGAAGGCAGTAGTAGAGAAATATCCTGAGTTGACTTACTAATTCGAATCCGATTCGAGGTTGACTGAGTAAAATTCTAAAAAAATTATCATCAGGGCTGCGCTTGGGCAGCCCTGATATAAAAAAGGATGCATACAAGGTTGGCAGCAGTTTTTTAAGCGTATTAAGACCTTGGTACAGCAATTAAAGAATTGCTGCGAGCACTGTAAACATATATAAAATGGAGGATACGTTATGAGTAAACCTGCAAAAAAGAATAATGTAGTGCGCTACAATAAATGGGGTTACATTTTCCTGATTCCGTTTGTAGTGACATATGTAGTATTTCAGTTGATTCCGTTAATCAGTACCGTGTGGAACAGTTTCTTCGAGAATTATCGTTCTGGACTGACACAGATCGGACCGAATTTTATCGGACTTGGCAACTATGCATCGTTGTTTGGAAGTGGTGACATCTGGATTTATCTCGGAAACACATTGATTATGTGGGTTCTCGGATTTATTCCGCAGATTTTACTTTCGCTGTTGCTGGGCGCCTGGTTCTCAAATCAGAGACTTCAGTTAAAGGGTGAGACCTTCTTTAAGACTGTTATTTACTTACCGAACTTAATCATGGCATCTGCATTCGCGATGTTATTCTTTACCTTGTTTGCGGAGACTGGTCCGGTAAACAGCATTTTAGTATCGCTTGGTATTTTTTCGGAGCCGTACAAATTTATGTCACACGCCGGCAGTGCACGCGGATTGATTGCGTTGATGAACTGCTTGATGTGGTTTGGTAATACGACCATCCTTTTGATGGCTGGTATGATGGGTATCGACCCTGCATTATTTGAGGCAGCAGAAGTAGACGGTGCGACCTCTACACAGGTATTTACAAAGATTACATTACCGTTGCTTCGCCCGATTTTGATTTATGTAATGATTACCTCTTTGATCGGTGGTCTGCAGATGTTCGACGTACCGCAGATTTTCACAAATGCAACAGGTGATCCTGCACGTAGTACAATGACATTGATTATGTTCCTGAACAAGCATTTGTTTAGTAAGAACTATGGAATGGGTGGTTCCTTATCCGTATTCCTGTTTATAGTAACCGGTATTCTGAGCTTGATCGTATTTAAGATCAATTCAGCAAGTGAGAAGTAGGAGGTGTAACGATGGAAAATTATAAGACAAAAAAAGGTCTTGGACTTCACACCAGAAAGTCTATTGCCTATATTACGCTGATTATTATCACATTTTTCTGTTTGATTTGGTTTTATATCCTGTTTATCAATGCGACACGTTCAAACGGTGAGTTGACCAAAGGTTTCTCCCCGATTCCGAGTACGCATTTGCTTGAAAACTGGTTGAACTTAGTCGGTGGAACCTTACCTGTAGTAAAAGGTATGTTAAACAGTATATTCGTATCCGTGTGCAGTGCAGTGCTGTGTACATATTTCTCTACATTGACTGCTTATGCGATTCACGCATATGATTTCAAAGCAAAGAAATTTATGGCTACCTTCATTCTGGCAGTCATGATGATTCCGACACAGGTTACCGCACTTGGTTTCCTGCAGTTGGTTGGAAAAATGAAACTGGATGATACCTTTGTACCGTTGATTATTCCTGCGATTGCAGCACCGGTAACCTACTTCTATATGAAACAGTATATGGAAAGTACTTTGCCGCTTGCGATTATCGAAGCAGCACGTATCGATGGTTCCGGAGAGTTCCGTGCATTTAACAGCATCGTGCTTCCGATGATGAAGCCGGCGATTGCAGTACAGGCAATTTTCACATTCGTATCCAGCTGGAACAATTACTTCACTCCGGCATTGATTTTACATACGGATACAAAGAAGACATTACCGATTTTGATTGCACAGTTGCGTGCAGCAGACTTCCTGAAGTTTGATATGGGTCAGGTTTACGTTATGATCGCATTCTCAATCTTCCCGGTAATCGTCGTATACCTCTTACTTTCTAAGTTCATCGTTGGCGGTGTAGCGCTTGGTGGAGTAAAGGGTTAATAAAAAAGTTTTCTTCATACATACCTCTCAAAATAGAAAAGGCGCATCCGAGTCCACGGATGCGCTTTTTTTCGCCATATTACACAAAAAACAAAAGAGATAAAAAAGAAAAATGTACTAATGTTTTTGGAAAATGCTCCGATAAATAATTTAGAAAAAGTATTTATTTCATACTTTTTATTATTTCAGGGAAGAAAAGCAACTGTGTTCAAGGAGCGAAAACAGTTGCGGAGAAAGGAGATGCCGTTATGCGTATAGATGCATATAATCAAGTGGCTGCGATCTATAAAAGTAGCAAGCCTGCTCGTACAAACGCGACAAAGAAGACGACTGGATTTCAGGATCAGTTGCAGTTATCACAGGCAGGACGTGATTATCAGATCGCAAAACAGGCAGTCGCAAATGCTTCAGACATCAGGGAAGATAAAGTCGCAGAGCTGAAAACTAAGGTTGATTCTGGTAATTACAAGGTTGATGCTGGAGATTTTGCTAGCAAACTGTTGGAGAAGTACAACGAATTAAATGGGTAAACGTTAAAACAAACGGTGAATGAAAGAGGTAATGATACGTGGCGAGCTTAATGGATGACCTGACAAAGGTTTTGGAAAGCGAAACAGTAAAATATAAGGAACTGCTCGATTTGTCCGAAAGCCTTCGCGAGGCATTGATAGAATCAGATGTGCCCGCTGTGGAGCGCTTGACCGCGAATCAGGAGGAAGTGTCGAATGAGATACAGAGCCTGGAGCATCGTCGCGCGCGCATTATGAATGATATCGCCGTTGTTTTAAACAAAGACCCCAAATCGCTCAAAGTATCTGACCTGGAGACGTCGTTAGCGAGCCAGCCTGCATTGCAGGCGCAGCTATCCAGCGTCCGAAGCGATTTGAGAGATACTATGGACAGTCTGAAACAAGTAAATCGTGTCAATCAGACCTTGCTTCGACAGTCTATGGAATTATTAGAATTTGACCTGAATCTGTTTCGCAGCATGCGACAGGCTCCGGAGACAGCAAACTACAACAAGTCGGCTGTAAATACCGGAGATCTGCTCGGAAGTCGTGGCTTCGATGCCAAGCAATAACAGATAGGGGGAATCATATATGGCAAATGGAATGGAAGCGCTCTATGTAGGAAGCAGTGGATTACGTTCGGCGCAGAATGCCATTAACACATCTGCGAACAACCTTGCAAATGTAAATACAAAAGGCTATGTTCGCCAGCAGGTGTTGTTTGCTGATAAACATTACAATACTTTTGACTATGCTGCAGTCAGCGCGCAGCGTGTAGGTCTTGGTGTAGGGATTGGAGATATCGTGCATGCGAGAAATGTCTTTTTGGATAAGACGTATCGCGCAGAGGCAGGTCGCCAGTCCTATTACAATTCCTACTACAATGCGATCGATGAGGTGCAGAGTCTTTATCAGGAATTGGAGGGAACGGCGTTTAAAGACGTTCTGATGGGCTCCGGTGATGTTCATGATTCGAACAGCAGTCTTTGGTCTGCGTTTGAGATGTTTGCGGAGGACCCGTCAGATATGACCAATCAGAGCTTGGTCGTACAGCGCTCCAACCTGCTTCTTACTCGTGCAAATGCAATTTATTCGAGTTTATCCATCTACCAATCACAAATAAATATACAGATTTCGAATGACATCGATCGTGTCAACGAGCTCGGAAAACAGATTTATAAATTGAATCTGGAGATTCAGAGTATCGAAGGAGCGGGCGTAGAGACTGCATACGATTTGCGCGATGCCCGTGATGTGGCATTGGATGAACTGGGTTCACTCGTAAACATGTCTTATACCGAGGATTCGAGCGGAGTCGTGACCGTTAAGCTGGAAGGTCAATATTTTATTGATGAGGCGAGAATGTTCGAGGTCGGAAAACAGATTGACCGTTCGACCGGCTATGTAAATGCATATTGGCCGTATTTGTCAAACGAAGAAAACGAGCAGTATACCAATCTGTTCGATTTTACGATACCGATTTCATCGGAAAATAATACCGATATCGGAGAAATCAAAGCACTCATACAGGCGCGAGGCGATGGTGTGAAGAACTTCGCGAGCCTTGTCGGAGCAGACCCGGAAATCTATGCAAACTCGATTGGAATGTCTGTAATGGAAGAATCAGAAGCACAGCTTGATGCACTGATTCACGGTATTGCGACACAGATAAACGAGGTGCTTTCGCCGAATACCAGAGCGACGTTCAGTGTAAGAACGGAGAACGAGGATGGCACCTATACGATTACTGAATACAGAAATGTCAAGGTGTTAGATGCCGAGAAATGTCGCGTGGGTTCAGACGGAAAAATTCCGCCGCAGGAGCTGTTTACGAGAGTCGGTGCACCGGAGCGTTACGAGGAAGTGACAGATGTCGATGGAAACGTATGGTATATCTATAACGAAGAGGATATCTATGACTGCAAATCAGTGAATCTCGCAGGTAAAGACTATCGAATCTGGGATGAGACAAAAGGCAATGGTTTTGTCGTAAAAACAGATTATTCCGAAGATGCAAACGGAAATGCCGTTATGCTGCGTTCAGAGGAAGGCCCGTATGAGCAGTGGACGACAAAAGAAAATCAGAAATATCATAAACAGTTCATATCCGGAAAATTTTATTATGTATTTAACGAGGACTATTCGTTAGATACATCGACACAGTACACCTTAAAGTCATTGGGTGTAAGCGATGTGCTGGAAAACCAGCCGGATCGTTTCCCGCATCTGGTGCGCGAGACAAGAGAAGTGGATTATGGAATGGGCGCAGAATTATCAGACCTGTGGACCACAAAATCGCTAAAGATTTATCCCGGTTCGGCTGCAACCTTCAGTTTTAGTGAATATTACACAGAGATGATAGGCGGCATTGCGACGGCAGGTTCGAACTACGAATCGCGTTCGACGACACTGGAGAGCTCCGTGAATGCAATCGATAATCAGCGATTGCAGATTACAGGCGTATCGACCGATGAAGAATTGGCGAATATGATACGTTTCCAGAACGCATACAATGCAGCCAGCAGATACATCCAGACCGTATCAGACATGATTGAATTGTTAGTGACAGGATTGTAATTACGGAAAGGTGACAGAAAGGAGATTAGGCGGTGGCAAGTACATTTTTTGGTTTATCAATTGCGACATCCGGATTGCGCGCCTATCAGGCATCTGCGAATACCGTAGCGAATAATATTTCAAACGTAGATACAAACGGCTATTCCAAGCAGGTGACGAACATGCAGGCAAATCAGGCACTGCGTGGATATACTGAATACGGAACACTCAGTACCGGTGTATCAGCGACATCTGTTACACAGTTGCGTAGTGAGTATTATGATAATAAATTTTGGCAATACAGCGGATATCGCGGAGAATACGATGAAAAAATAAAATACATGGGACAGTTGGAAAATTATTTTCAGGATGACAGTACCATCAAAGGATTTTCATCGATATACGCAGAGTTTTTCAATGACATTGACTCGTTGAGAGATAATGCATCCGATATGTCTGTGCGAAATCAGGTAATCAGTGGGGCGAAAAAGCTTTGCAGTTATTTTAATACGGTATCAGACGGACTTCGAAAGATACAGGAAGACCTGAATGAGCAGATTAATACGACCGTAGAGACGATTAATTCAATCGCGCAGAAGATTGCATTGTTAAATGACCAGATTAATGATGTAGAGATTAACGGCGGATATGCGAACGATATGCGCGACCAGCGTGCATTGCTCGTAGATGAGCTTTCTACGATTACAGCAGTAGAAATAAAAGAATCAAAAGTATATAACACGAATTATCCGGAAATGTATACCGGTGCGACCAGCTATACCGTAAAAATAAACGGACTGGAGCTGGTAAGCGACGGAAATTATCGTCAGCTTGAATGTATCGCGCGTGAGTACAAGGATAATCAGAACGATGCAGAAGGATTGTATGACATCCGCTGGGAAGATACCGGCATTGATTTTCCGGCGACCGGTGCGATGTCCACAGGTAGCTTGAAATCATTAGTAGAGCTGCGCGATGGAAATAACCATGAGAACTTCTGCGGAACGGTAGACCGTGTAGTCGGCAGACAGGTCGTGATTTCAAATTGTAACATAAAATCAGAATTGGCGATGAATTTGCCGAGTGAAGGTGTACTTACGTTAGGAAACAGAGAATATCAGTATTCTTCTTTCACGATGCAAAAGCTGCCGAGCGGAGAGACGACCTATTCCTTTACGATTTCTTCTGAGGTATCCGGTTTGTCTTCGATGGCAGGACGAGATGCGACAGTAGGAACATCGATTGATTTTAAAGGTATCGCATATTATCAGTCGCAGATGAATGAGTTTTTACGTGCGTTTGCAAAGGCATTTAACGATATCCAGCACGAAGGTGTGGATATGAATAAAAACCCGATGCAGTCATTCTTTGTAGCAGAGAATGTACAGGGAACCGAGCTCGGATTCTCAGAGGATGGAGAAAATGTGATTCGTTCAAACGGAGATACGTATTACCGCTTGACCGCATCAAACCTCAAAGTAGCAAATGCGTGCAAAGACCCTTCTATTTTCTCGACCGCAACGAAAGAAGATTTTGAAAACGGTCAGGATAATCAGGAACTGGTGGAAAAATTGATGAAGCTGCAAAAGGATGTCGTGATGTATCGCGGCAGCGGCGGAGATCAGTTTTTGGCAACGATGATCAGTGATGTGACAGTGGACGCAGAAGAGTCGACGTTGCTGTCCGAAAACTATACAACGATTGTAAATATTGTGGAAAAACAGAGAACATCGATTTCCGGTGTAGACGAAGATGAAGAAGCACTGGATCTCGTAAAATTCCAAAATGCATATAACCTGTGTTCGAAAGTCGTTCAGATTATGTCAGAGATGTATGATCGTTTGATTACCAGCACCGGTGTATAGGAGGTAAAACAGCTATGATGCGAATTACAAATGGTATGATGATGAATACCACAAAGCTGAATATCAATAGTAATAAGGTATCCGTAGACCGTCTGAATACTCAGATGTCCACGCAGAAAAAGATCACCAAACCGTCAGATAATCCGCTGATTGCGATAAAATCCCTGCGTTTGTCAACGACGCTTAGTCAGATTAACCAGTATTACGGAAACAATATCAAGGACGCACAGTCGTGGATGGATGTCACAGAGACCGCATTAACGAACATGAAAGACATTCTCACAGATGCCTATCGCTTGTGCGTAAATGGTTCGACAGATACGTTGTCAGACGAGGATCGCGGAACGATTTTAAAGCAGCTCAAGGGTCTGAGCTCGCAGCTATATGCGGAGGCGAATGCAGACTATGCGGATCGTACCGTGTTTAGTGGATACAAGACAAATTCAACCGTTGCATTTATCGATGCGTATGAAGCATCGGTAGCGACCTATGAGATTTCAGAGCAGTTGGATGCGCGCGATATCGAAAGCTATGCATATTATGCAAACATGCTCGATACACCGCTTTCATCTGAAATCGAAGACCCGAACGCGATGAACAATCTGTTAAAGACGCCGGAAGAGTTAAACTTGAAGCGTTTGAGATTGTCCTATAACAAGCAGACGGAGTTAAACAGCTTTAAATACACCTATCGTGTAGATACGAGTGAGGCAGGCGCCAGCGGTACGACCTACGGTACAGCAGGACTCACGACGAACATCGGAGATCCGTCTACACAGGAATTTGAATGGCGCAGCCACATTAAGGATTGTGCATTTTCTTATACGGCGGACGAAAATGGTCAGATGACGGGAGCCAGCCTGACCGACATGAACGGATACGAGTTTCTCATTTCAAAGGATGGAAGATTCAGTGTTTCAGACACTTCGCTGACACAGAAAATTCGCAGCACCACCGTGTCAGGCATAAAGACAACGACCTATACGTTTACAGACCCGACCGGACAGACGATGTTTACCGCGCAGGAAAATGAAGATACTGTAAATGGTACAAAAACAGCATATGTCGTAGACTCACAGGGAAATAAGGTGTCGTTAGTCTATAATGGCACTCAAATCAAAACCGTTATTGATGTTCAGAAAAATGAGATTAATACGAACTTGGATGTTACAGTAGGTGCGGGCGATGCCGCGACGATTACAGTTACAAAATCTGACGGAAATCCTGCGATGACAGCAAAGACTGCACCGGTAGATCCGGCAGACACGTCGAAGGGCAAGAGCTATTCCGTCTTTACCGAAGATAAGCAATTGACAACCGAGCTGAAAATTCAGACTATGACGCAGGCAGAATTTGAGGCACATCTGAGTGCGATGGCAGATGATCCTGCTACCGTGCAGGAGAATTATAAAAATACACTGATTTATTTGCCGGATTCCGGAGAACTGGTGATGGGAAATGAATTGGCAGAGATTTTTGTTTCTGAGGCAGCGACACTGGATGTCAACTATGATAAATCAGGCTTTGAAAAAGGTGAGACGAGACCGGAGATGTATTTCAACTGTATCAACAAAACAGATATCAGTCCGGCTAATCATATAAACTATGTAAACTATGACAAAGACGGAAACTGGATTGCACAGAATATCAACTACGCTGTAGCGGCAAATCAGGATATGACGATTAATACGCAGATTCATGATGTCATCGATGCCGACTGTTATCGTGATATGGTAGAGCTGACAGATTTGGTACAGTCTACGATTGATGCGCATACGACGGTAGCAAATATCGAGCAGATGCTCGCATCCACAGATTTTACGAGCGATACCGAACAGAATTATCTGAAGGATTGCCTTGAAAAAGCGAAAAAGCAGATGGCATACACGGATGATAAGCTGCAAAAGGTATTCGGAACGCAGATTTCCCATTTTGAGTCCTATTTACAGCAGGTCAACCTGACCATCACGGATGTGGGAACGCGAGGAGATCAGTTGTCGCTGGCAGAAAACCGTATCAGCAACCAGAAAACGACTTTCACAGAGCTGAAATCAAACAATGAAGACGAAGAATTGTCAGATGTAACGATTGATTACACGGCTGCATTTACAGCCTTCCAGGCGTCATTGCAGGCAGCGGGAAAAATCGACGACATGTCATTGTTGGATTATCTGTAATTAGAAAAAGGAGAAGATGACGATGACGACAGAAACCAGATTATTTGGAACGATTACGATAGAAGATGAGAAACTGATTACGTTTCCGGAAGGTATCGTGGGATTTCCGTTTATGACAAAATTTGCTCTGATTCATGATATCGAGAACGAGACATCTCCGATTATGTGGCTTCAGTCGATGGACGAACCGGAGTTCGCGATGCCGGTCATGGAACCGAACAAGGTCATCGAAGACTATCGTCCGACAGTGAATGACGAATATTTGACCGGAATGGGTGAACTGAAAACAGAAGATATTTATCTTTTGGTGACACTGACCGTACCTGCCGAGATCGAGAAGATGTCTGTAAATCTCAAGGCACCGATAGTCATCAACATGGAAAATAACAAAGCGGCGCAGATTATCGTCGAAGATGATTTTCAGGTAAAATATCCGATATATGAACTTCTCAAAAAACGAAAGGAGAGCGCAGAATGTTAGCATTGACGAGAAAAAAGGGTGAATCTCTCGTGCTCAATCAGGATATCGAAGTGACTGTGCTGGAGATTCGTGGAGATCAGGTAAAGCTGGGTATCAAGGCGCCAAAGCAAGTGCCGATTTATCGCAAAGAAGTATATTTGCAGATACAAAAAGAAAATGAAGCAGCAGCCAGTGTAGAAAATCTGGCAGCGCTGAAGAAGTTGTTGTAAGAAACAACCACGCGAAACTACAACAAAACTATAAAGTTTTTGGGTTCTGTGCCGATATAAAAAATAGCAACCCGAACCAGAGCAGCAGATGATGGCCAGGTCTGCTGCTTCGCTTTTTCTCTTTGAAAGGCATGATTGCAAAGCGTTGCCGGAAGGAGATACCGGAAGCTGTCAGAGAGACATAAATGGCGAAGCGGGAAAATATCACAACAGAGCACACGGAGGTGGCAGATATGACGATGGAACCCATTCAAAACAAGACTGCGTTATATCAAGGAAGTGGAACGCCAGTCGAAAAAGTACAGAGCAGAAAGACAGAGCAGATGCCGCAGGCAGAAGAAGTCGCTACGAAAGCAAATTCTGTAGAAAATGCTGTGCAGAATAGTGCGCAAAACGAGAAATCAGAAAAACTCGTGACACCGGAGCAGGCGTCCGACAGTTCATTAAAGAAAGCGGTAGAAGAGATTAATCGCAAGTCATCAAACACAGAAGCAGTGTTTGGTTATCATGAAGGCACAAAACGTGTCACGATAAAGATTATGGATAAAGAGACAAAAGAGGTCAAACGTGAGTACCCTGCAGAGAAAACACTGGATATGATTCAGAAGGTGTGGGAGATGGCAGGTCTCATGGTAGACGAGAAACGATAAAAAGGAGGTAATCATATGCCTATTCGAATATCAGGAATGAATTCAGGACTGGATACCGAAGCGCTCGTAGCAGATCTTGTATCTGCCTATCGCGCGAAAGGTGATAAATATGTAAAAGAACAGACAAAAGTGACATGGAAAAAAGATGCGTGGAAGTCATTGAGCTCGCAGACGTATAGTTTTCGTAATAGTCTGGACAGCTTACGTTTTACGTCTGCGTATACATTAAAGAATACATCTGTATCAAATTCTGCGAAAGCATCTGTTACAGCCAGCAATAATGCAGTAAACGGTACGCAGACCTTAAAGATTAAGAAATTGGCAAAGAGCGGATATCTGACCGGTGGAGAGATAAAAACGACCGATAACAAAGATGTTGCATCAACGACAACGATGGCGCAGTTGGGATTGACCAGTGAAGGTGCGTTCAGTGTAAACGGAAAGCGTATTACAGTAAACAGTACGACAAAGGTCAGTGACGTGATTACCAAGCTGAAAGATGCGGGCGTAGATGCAAACTTTGACGCAACAAATCAGCGCATTTTCGTAAGTGCAAAAGAAAGCGGCAAAGAAGGCGATTTTGCACTTACTGCATTAAACGAAATGGGAGCAAAGGCGCTCAGTACATTGGGTCTGCATGTTCAGCCGGAAGCTACCGATAAGACATTCCAGCAATATGTAGACAGCTATGGAGCGATGAATGATTCGCAGCTCGCAAGCATGTTAGCATCCTATGACACCGGAGCAAAAGATGCAGACAGAGTCATCTCTAGCTTTGCAAAGGAGTATAAGGCAGCGGGCGATGCATATACGAAAGAAACGATTGTTCAAGAAATGAAAGAATTTCTTAATTATGCAGA
>JAGAOE010000208.1 GCA_017623885.1 Eubacterium sp.
CCGGAGTCTCGTTTTATGGAAGATTTAGGTTTTACCTCGTTTGATTTTATGAGTATGTTAGGCGAAATCGAGGATGAATTCGATGTTGAACTTGACCCGGAAGCACTGGTAGAGATTCGTACCGTACAGGAAGCCGTTGATTATTTCAGTAATTTATAATCGTGCAAGGTGCACCGTAGGAGGAAAAAGATGAATATATGCAGTAGTACGCTTCGTGAGATTATCGTAAAATCAGAGGCCGCGTTCAGCAGTCAGGATGCATTTCGATATAAAGTGAAGCAGGCTGATGAAACCGGAAAAAAGGCAACTGCAATCGCAGCAAAGACCTACGCTGATTTAAAAAACGATAGTGAACGTTTTTCAGCCGTGTTAGAGTCATTGGGACAAACAAAAAAGCATGTGGCAATTATCGGAACGACTTCGTATGAGTGGATTATCTCTTATTTTGGAGTGACGAACAGTGGTAGTGTAGCGGTACCGTTAGATGCGCAGTTGACACTGGCAGATTTGTGCGAATTAATAAACCGTGCAGAAGCAACGACACTGGTATTTGATGAATCTAAGGCTGCGGTAGCTGAGGAAGCATTGCAGAGCTGTCCGGGACTGGAGCATGTGATATCAATGAGTGATGAGACAAAAGTAACCGGTGCAAAATCGTTGCAAGCATTAATGAACGCGCAGCAGCCCGGTTATGCTTATGAGCCGCAGCCGGAAGAGCTGGCGACGATTATGTTTACATCCGGTACGACTGGAAAGAGCAAAGGTGTCATGCTTACACATCGCAATCTTGCTGAGAATGCGACCTGTCTGGATATGCGTTTTGAGCCCGGAACCGTGATTATGTCCGTGTTGCCGATTCATCATGCGTATTGCCTGAGTATGGATATTTTAAAGGCACTTTCACTCGGAAGTGTCATTTGTATCAATGATTCGCTGATGCGTGTGGCAAAAAATATCAAGCTCTTTGAGCCGAATATGATATTGATGGTGCCGCTCATGATTGAGAGCCTGGCAAAGAAGCTGGAGGAAGCAGCATGGATGCCTGCAGCTCTTGTAAAGGCAAAAGTATTCGGAAAACAATTTCACACGGTATGTAGCGGTGGCGCCTATCTGAATCCTGCTTATATTGCGACGTTTAAAAAGTATGGAATTACGATTTTACAGGGTTATGGTATGACAGAGTGTGCACCGGTAATCAGTACAAATCTCAGTTGGGATAACAGAGAGGGGTCAGTAGGAAAGCTGATGCCGAACTGCGAGGCAAAAACCGTGAACGAGGAGCTGTGGGTAAAGGGCTCCAGTGTCATGCAGGGATATTATAAAATGCCGGAGGAGACCGCAGAGGCATTGGAAGACGGATGGTTAAAGACCGGTGATTTGGGCTATGTAGATGAGGATGGCTATGTTTATCTGACCGGGCGAAAGAAAAATCTGATTATTACTGCAAACGGAGAAAATATTTCGCCGGAGGAGATTGAAAACAAGCTGGGTGAGGCACGCCTGGTACAAGAAGTGCTGGTTCGCGACAGCGAGGGTGTCATCGAAGCAGAAATATTCCCGGATTATGAATATGCGACAAAGAAAAAAATCAAAGACATGACACAGGCATTGCAGGAGATTATCGATGCATATAATGAGACTGCGCCGCTCTATAAGCGTGTATTCAAGTTGAAAATACGTGAAGTTGAATTTGAAAAAAATACGACAAAGAAAATAAAGAGGTTTTAAAAGAGGGTCTGTTGCAATTTTGCAACAGACCCATTTTCTTCGATACAGTGTATTTGTCCGTATAGTGTGTCAGCGCGATGAATCGAGCTGGTTTTCTAATGGATGCTTTATGAATGTTATTTTGAGCGTTCGTTTGCTTCCTTGAGCAGTGCTTCTAGCTCTGCGATACGTAGCTCTGCGTCAGTAGCACGCTGAATAGCTGCTTGTGATTCCTGCTCGGCGATTGTAGCACGCTGAATGGCATCCAGAGCTTCTTGTTTGGCTTTTTCCAGAGATTTTTTCATGCGACGTTCATGACGATAATAATCTTCACGTGCACGGCACTGCTCTTTGATGATTTCATCTGCGTTCATCCGATAGATTTCAGCAGCGGCTTCGCTCATATAGTTATCACTTTGTGCTACCATACGCAGTTCCTCCCATGTCTTGGCTCGAAAGAGTCTCGCCCATCTGTCAATTTGATGGCGTTTGTCCTCTTCGGTGGCTAGTCTTATTTGCTTTAAGCTTAACACATGGAGTTGAAATTTGCTACTGAAAACATGGTGATTTTTCATATTCATCATCTGATAGCGTGCATAAAATTCGGGATAATCAGGAAATAATGTGA
>JAGAOE010000209.1 GCA_017623885.1 Eubacterium sp.
AACAGAAAAAGTTGTAGCCATCAAGCGAGTAACAAAGGTAGTTAAGGGTGGACGTAACATGCGCTTTTCTGCATTAGTAGTTGTTGGTGACGGCAACGGACATGTTGGCGCAGGCATTGGTAAAGCAGCCGAGATCCCTGAAGCAATCCGCAAGGGTAAAGAGGATGCGACCAAGAAGCTTATTTCTGTTAAGTTAGACGAGAACAAGAGTATTACACATGATATCCAGGGCAAGCATACAGGAGCATCTGTACTGCTGAAGAGATCTATCGAAGGTACCGGTATCATCGCTGGCGGTCCTGCACGTAACGTGTGCGAGCTTGCCGGAATCAAGAATATCCGTACAAAGTCTCTGGGATCAAACAACAAGCAGAACGTTGTACTTGCTACAATCGATGCTTTAAGCCAGTTAAAATCTCCTGAAGAGGTGGCTAAGGCTCGTAACAAATCTGTAGAAGAGATCGTAGGCTAAGAAGGAGGCACATCGAAATGGCAGATAAAGTAAAAGTAACATTAATCAAATCTACAATCGGTGCCGTTCCTAAGAACAGAAAAACCATCGAAGCATTAGGCTTAACAAAGATGTATAAGACAGTTGAGCTGCCGAACAACGCTGCTACAGCAGGCGCGCTTCGTAAGGTTGCACCGTATGTAAAAGTAGAAGAAGTATAAGAGAAAAACGATAAGGAGGTGTCAGCATGGACTTATCTAATTTAAAACCGGCTGAAGGTTCTACACATAATGATAATTTCAGAAGAGGACGTGGACACGGTTCAGGAAACGGCAAGACCGCTGGTAAGGGACACAAGGGTCAGAAAGCTCGTTCAGGAGCTCCGAGACCTGGTTTCGAAGGTGGACAGATGCCTTTATACAGAAGAATTCCGAAACGTGGATTCACAAACCGTAATACCAAAGAGATCGTTGCAATCAATATTGATCGTTTAGAGTGCTTCGACAACGACGCAGTTGTTACTGTAGAGGCTCTGATCGAGGCTGGTATTGTAAGCAATCCCCGCGACGGCGTAAAAATCCTTGGAAATGGAGAATTAACCAAGAAGCTTAATGTTCAGGTGAACGCATTCAGTGCGAGCGCAAAAGAGAAGATTGAAGCACTTGGTGGAAAAGCAGAGGTGATCTAATGTTAAGAACACTTCGAGATGCATTTAAGGTAAAAGACATCCGCACAAGAGTGTTGTTTACATTCTTGATGTTAATAGTCATCCGTATTGGCTGTCAGGTTCCGGTACCCGGAATCAATGGCGAACTGTTCAAAGAATGGTTTGCCAGCCAGACCGGTGGCGCATTCAGCTTTTTTGATGCGATTACAGGTGGATCTTTCCTTGATATGTCAATCTTTGCATTGAATATTACACCGTATATCACATCATCTATTATCATTCAGTTGATGACAATTGCGATTCCCAAGCTTGAGGAAATGCAAAAGGATGGCGAAGACGGACGTAAGAAATTAACAAAAATCACCCGTTATCTGACCGTAGGTCTGGCACTTATGCAGTCTACTGCATTGGGAATCAGCTTCGGCAGACAGGGATGGTTGTATGACTACAATGCATGGTCTGTAATTGTAATTGTAGTAATCCTTACTGCAGGTTCTGCAGTATTGATGTGGATTGGCGAGCGTATCACAGAGCGCGGTGTCGGAAACGGTATTTCTATCGTTTTAGTAGTGAACATTGTTTCACGTATACCGAACGATTTGGGTGCGTTATGGCAGCAATTTATTTCAGGCAAGAGAGTAGCACATGCTGTTCTCGCGGCTGTTATCATCATTGCAATTATTTTAGCAATGGTAATTTATGTAGACGTTTTGCAGAATGCAGAGCGCAAGATTCCTGTACAGTATTCACGTAAGATTCAGGGACGCAAGCAGGTCGGTGGACAGAGCAGCAATATCCCGTTGAAAGTAAATACTGCAGGTGTTATCCCGATTATCTTTGCTCAGTCTATTATGCAGTTCCCGGTTATTATTGCCGGAATGCTTGGCAAGGGCGAAGGCACAGGCATTGGTTCTCAGATATTAAAGGTGTTGAATCAGTCTTACTGGTGTGATCCCAGCCAGCCCGTATATACGATTGGTCTGGTGATTTACCTTGCATTGATTATCGCATTTGCTTATTTCTATACTTCAATCACCTTCAATCCGTTGGAGATTGCAGATAATATGAAAAAGCAGGGTGGATTTATTCCCGGTATCAGACCCGGAAAGCCTACGAGCGATTATCTGAATTCGATTTTAGGATACATCATCTTTATCGGAGCAGTCGGCTTATCAATTTGTGCATTTATTCCGATCTTCTTTAACGGAGTATTTAATGCATCTGTTTCATTCGCAGGAACATCTATCATTATTATCGTAGGTGTTGTTGTTGAGACAATTAAGCAGATTGAGTCACAGATGCTTGTACGTCATTACAAGGGATTCTTGAGTAATTAAGAGACTTAAATTATTATGGAGATACGCCTGGGGTGTATCTCCATAGGTGGTTTAACGGTAAATTTTAAATCAAACAAAATATAAAGGAGGGTTTACGATGAAAATCATCATGTTAGGAGCACCCGGAGCAGGAAAAGGACCACAGGCAAAGCAGATTGCCGGAAAATATGAAATTCCCCATATCTCAACCGGAGATATTTTCCGTGCAAATATTAAAAACGGAACAGATTTAGGAAAAAAAGCAAAAGAGTATATGGATCAGGGCTTATTAGTGCCGGATGAGCTGACTTGTGATCTCGTTATGGATCGTATTCAGCAGGATGACTGCAAGAATGGATTTGTTTTGGACGGATTCCCCAGAACCATTCCGCAGGCAGAAGCTTTGGATGCTGCACTTACCAAAATCGGTCAGAGCATGGATTATGCAATTGATGTGGATGTTCCGGATGAGAATATCGTGAATCGTATGTCCGGCAGACGTGCATGTCTGGATTGTGGTGCGACTTACCACATCGTGTCACTTCCCTCTAAAGTAGAAGGAAAATGTGACCACTGCGGCAGTGACCTGGTTCTTCGCGAAGATGATAAGCCGGAAACTGTACAGAAGCGTCTGACTGTATATCATGATCAGACACAGCCGCTAATCGATTACTACAAGAATCAGGGTATTTTGAAATCTGTAGATGGTACACAGCCGATGGAGGCTGTATTTACAGCTATCACAGATATCTTAGGAGCCTAAAATCATGCCGGTAACAATCAAAAATGCAGAGGGCATAGAGCTGATGCGTATAGCCGGTCAGATATTGGGCAGAGTGCACAATGAGGTGGCGAAAGAGCTGAAGGCAGGCATGACGACATGGGACATTGACCATTTGACGGAAGAACTGATACGAAGCTATGGTTGTATCCCGTCGTTTTTGAACTATCAAGGATTTCCTGCCAGCGTCTGTGTATCTGTGAATGATGAAGTCGTACATGGAATTCCGAGCAAATATCGTATTATACAGGAAGGCGATATTGTGAGCTTGGACATGGGACTTATTTATAAAGGCTATCATTCAGATGCAGCGCGAACCTATGGAATCGGACCTATCTCAAAAGAAGCAGAGCAACTAATAGAACGAACACGCGATAGCTTTTTTGCAGGTGCAGCAATGGCAAAAGCAGGAAATCATTTGTACGATATCGGCAGAGCGATCGATGCCTCTGTCAGCCCGTATCATTACGGAATCGTACGTGATTTGTGTGGTCATGGAATCGGAAGAAACCTGCATGAAGAACCGGAGATTCCGAACTATCGCAGTGTAAAGCGGGGCATGAAGCTAAAAAGCGGAATGACACTTGCGATTGAGCCGATGATCAATGCCGGCGGCTATGCAGTGAAATGGAAGCCGGATGGATGGACGGTAGTGACGAGAGACGGATCGCTTTCCGCTCATTATGAAAATACCGTATTGGTTACGGAAGACGGCCCTGAGATTTTATCACTTGTGGAAGAATGATATGCAACAGCATGTGAAATGCATGAAAAAGAACTGATTGTTAATTAGGAGGATTATATGTCAAAAGCAGATGTAATAGAAGTAGAAGGTGTAGTAGTAGATAAGTTACCCAATGCGTTTTTTAAAGTAGAGTTGGAAAATGGTCATCAGATTCTTGCGACCATCAGCGGTAAGCTTCGTATGAATTTCATTCGAATCCTGCCGGGCGACAAGGTAACGATTGAGATGTCACCCTACGATTTGACAAAAGGCAGAATTATCTGGAGAGATAAATAATCGAATTTTTTAAAAAAGTTGTTGATTTACAGGCGCGCCCGTGTTATAATGCTACTCGGACGCGTCTGTTTTTGTACTATGAGTGCGTCCGGGTACAAGTAATATAGGCGTTTAGGAAAGGAGGATTTGAGATGAAAGTCAGATCATCAGTAAAACCTATCTGTGAGAAGTGCAAAGTAATCAAGAGAAAAGGTAGTATCCGTATTATCTGTGAAAATCCTAAACATAAGCAGAGACAGGGTTAATTACCAAAAAATTCTCACATAAGAGAATTTTCGCCGGGAGCAAATGCTCTGGCAACAAGCGATTTAAAAAATCGGTACAAAATTATGGCGGCTGTCAGTGGATGATTATCTTAAGTTCACTGATTCATAATAAACAGCGGTGCGGCTGGAAGATTTTTCCTTACATACCGAGAGGAGTATCTTTAAACGCACAGATATGAAAAGAAGTTAAAGAAACAAGCGTCGCTTTCCGGGTGTATGCACACATTTCAGGCCGAGCAATCGGAGCTGCATGGGTTCGGAGTGAGCAGACAGATATTTACGAAAAATTAAACGGAGGTGTCAATACACATGGCTCGTATCGCAGGTGTAGATTTACCAAGAGAAAAACGTGTAGAAATCGGCTTAACTTACATCTATGGAATCGGTAGAGTAAGTGCTACAAAGATTTTAGAGCAGGCAAATGTTAATCCTGATACTCGCTGCAGAGACTTAACAGATGATGAGGTTAAGGCAATCAGTGCTGTTATCGATGAGAC
>JAGAOE010000210.1 GCA_017623885.1 Eubacterium sp.
AGTTGTTTTGAGATAACAGAATCAGCAGAAAAAATATATATCGGAACTGACTTTCCGGACGAGTTTTCTCGTTCTAACGATACAATTAGCTTAAAAGGTGCAAACGAAAAGCCAAAGCTAATATGATAACAGCAGTCGAGGAGTTGATTCAGATTTCTACAAATAAAACCGAATACCCGGACTATGATAAGAAACATAAGGCAAAAGCGAAATATGGTTGGTATCGTTATGATACACGCTTCGGAATTCCGGTTTATGATGAAAATGGGGAGTTATCAGGATATAATATTTTTTCGGCAAGGATGTTGGTAAGATGTGATGCAGATGGAAAATTGTATCTATATGATTTTGTAAGAACAAAAAAAGAAACGCGCAACCCGCTTGAGCCATGAAGCTGTACGGTAGTAAACGTCGTTTCTTGTTTTGCATAATAGCATATCAAAGATTGCTTGTCAATGGAAACAGTGTGCACTGCGGCAGAAAATACATTGCTTATCACGATTCGCCGTAGGTGGAGAATCTCGCAAGTAAGCGTCTCTGTCTTTATATTAGCAGTTCAGAAGGAACTGCCTCAGCCATTTTTTGGTAGCCGGCCAAGCTGGGATGGAGATGGTCGCCACTGTCATATGCTTCGAAAAATCTGGCAGGATGCAAGGAATCACATACCGCCTGATCAAAATCGATACAACCATCAGCGAGTGTGGTATGACGCATCCAATCGTTAAATTCTAAGCGCATTTCATTGCGGAAAGGTGCGTATGTGCGCCAGCCTTCAATCGGGAGAAGTGTACCCAGATATACGCGATAGCCCAGTGTCCGCGCCTGCTCAATATACCATTTCATACCTTCAATCAGCTCGGCGACTGTCGGCAAGTCTGACATCGGCCGGAACGGATTTACTTCGGCACCGACCGGATGGATAATATCATTGATGCCTTGTTGGATGATGACCGTATCCGCACCGTCTGTAGGTACTTCATGCATGAAACGCCGCGTACCTTTCAGCCCATATGATTCGTAAGTCAGACAATCATATTCACGTAAAATACGTGAGCCGCTTGTCGCGCGTCGAATAATGGACGTATTTAAAAATGACTGTTCCTGACAGCGCAGTGTGAGATAATCCGGCCATGCCTGAGCTGTAATGGAATCGCCATAGCAGACGATGGCGCGTTTCTCCGATGATGTCAGAACAGAAACGGTACTCAGGAAATATACCTGATTGATTTTTCGTGAGCAGGAAATCGGAAAATCAGCGACTTCGCACTGGTCACCGGTAGCATATTGGCCGTTGGATAACGGACCGGATGCAAAGACGCTGGAACGCATTTGTGTAAAATCACCCAGATAAATGCTCACAGACAAAGTCTCACCGGATGTTACAGACACCATGAGTGCGTCGCACACAGCCTGTTCTCCGGCGGCGATGGTTACGGATTGCTGACCGGAAAACAGCAATGGATAAAACCGGTTATTCACGCGAACCGTGACCTTTGTGAGTCGAATCGGTTCCGTACCGCAATAGTTATCAAAACATAGTCGCAATCCGCGCCCGGAAAAAGGGCAGAAGATAGGATAGCGTAACGTAATATCGCGGGCATATCCTTCCGGGCGATGCTCCAGAATAGACATCGCATTTCCCCAGATGGCTACCCATTTATCAAAAATCTGATTCATTTATGGCGACTCCTATCTTGCTAATACTTCCGTTATTTCAGCAACGTACATGGTATGATAGTCTCCGTCCTTGTACCAGCTTTCAGCGATGTCGGTATCTAAAAACTGTTCGGGAAGAAGCTTGGTTGCTGACATTTTGCGGCAAATCAAGACCAGATTGCCCTCGTCGATATAGGGTGTGCCGTTTGCAGAATAATCAATATGCATTTTTGCGTTCTCGATCTTGTTTTCTTTGCGTCCGGAAACTGCACCAAAGTATTTGAGCGCAAGCTTGTTTTCTTTATCTTTCATATCAAAAAAGGTCAGGGAGAAGGTGTCCTGCTTGTCTACAAATTCCTTTGTATAACGGCTCTCGCGGATAAAGATGTTTACAACATTTTTTCCCCAGAGAACACCGAGTGTTCCCCAACTGGCAGTCATTGTGTTGACATGTTCTTTGTCACCGGCTGTCACAGCCATCCATTCGGTTCCTATTTTAGAAAAAGGATTTATTTCCAGTAATTCTGTAGGGTAGGGTTGAAATGAATGCATAATATCACTCCTTTTTGGTATTTTTTTGTAACTGTTCAGAGCCAACCTCGAAAATACTTCGTATCTCTAAACAACTACATATTGATAATAAACGTATATTTAGCATAACACATATTGCCGATAGGTGCAAAAACTTTGTATAAAAATGAGAATATTTCAGAAACAGCTTGCAAAATTGTGAAACATTGTGTAGAATAAAAAAAGATTGGTAACTGTGTGTAAAATCGTTGATATGAAAGAAACAGTTCCTAATTAGTTAGAGAATATTGTTATATTGTAAAGGATGGAGAAGACATGGCTAAGAGAATCTTGATTGCAGACGATGCAGCATTTATGCGTATGATGTTAAAGGATATTTTGACCAAGGGCGGATATGAAATCGCAGGAGAAGCAGCAGACGGAAACGAAGCTGTTGCAAAGTATAAAGAGTTAAAGCCGGATCTCGTGACGATGGATATTACGATGCCTAACTGTGACGGTATCCAGAGTCTGAAGCAGATTAAGGCGGCAGATTCAGGTGCGAATGTTGTGATGTGTTCAGCAATGGGACAGCAGGCAATGGTTATCGAAGCGATTCAGAGTGGTGCGAAGGACTTTATCGTAAAACCGTTCCAGGCAGATCGTGTATTAGAGGCGATTAAAAAGATTCTTGGTGAATAATCGATAGATGTGAGCCGAGATTGTCGTTATATTGCGATATGAGTGCGGCTATATATGTTGTATTCGGATTTTGAGATGTGCATGAAAATAGAGCATCTATTTGTGATGCTCTATTTTTTCATGTGCTTTTTTGTTCTTTATTATTAATTTAATTCAGCGATGCGGCTGACTGCGACATATATTTCGGATATTTTATACCAGGTCGGATAATCTACGATGCCGGTCGGCGGTAGTCCGAAAACAGATTGAAATGTGCGGACAGCATTGCGTGTGGCATTACCAAAAATTCCATCCGGGGTGACGGTTGGAATGGCAGGATAATTTTGATGAATGCGATTGAGCTGCTGCTGCATCTGACGCACCTTTGAACCGCTGGAACCGACGGACAGATTATAGCCGGGCCATGAGGAGGGAATGCCGGATATTTCATCTGCGGTGTTAATATACATATTAGAACCATAGTAATTGCGCAGAATCTGTATCGCGCTGTAGCCTTGATCGCCGAGATATTTCGAACCCCATTGAGAAAGCCAGTTCGGGCAGGAAACGGTACGACCATCGCAATACTGAGTCAGAATCGGCTGCGTGACATTGGGACGGGAGAGATAGTTTTCAAACATCTCATCCACGACGCGGGAGATGGGTTCGTAGATGGTACGGCCATAGGACCATTTCTGATCATAAGCGGTGGAAGATGTGATTGTAAAGTTGTAGCCTCTGTTTCTGTACCACTCCGTGTAGACACGATTGAGTGTAAAGGACATGATAGCAAGCACATTTGCGCGAATGGTAGCATCCGGCCAAGTCGCATAGATTTCGCTGGATGCTACATTTTTGATGTAATCCTTATAGCGGACATAGTAATTTCTGGCACGCGAATCAGTTGGCGGTCCGTCATGTACAACTACATATTCGGGGATGACGACGCGGCTGAGGACGATTTCGCCACTTTCTTCCAATGGCTTGATTTCTGCTTCTTCGATTTTGGGCGGGTAACTGCCAAACAATGTGTTCGTAGGGATGTCGATGTCTTCGCGGGCATCGCGTTCACTGTCAATCGGAGTGAGTAGTGCATTTTGAATAGCCTTGATGGTAGGTAGAATTTCGATGCCGGAAATGTTCAGCGGATGATAGCCTTCTGCCTGAATGCGGATATTGTAGAGCGAGAAAGGCTGGTTTGCCTGCGAGGAATCCAAGCTGTATGCCAGTGGTGGAGCATTCAGTGTGAGAATCTGTGTTTGACCGGAAGAATCGGTCTGGACAGTCTCTAATGTGCTGTCCGGTTCTCCGCTGTAGCTGATGG
>JAGAOE010000211.1 GCA_017623885.1 Eubacterium sp.
AAGCACCTGATTATTTGTGAGGCGAATACAAAGTCAGAGGCTGAATTGATGTATACATATACGTATGAAGTGGGACCGACAAGGGGAGCCGTAAAAAAAGTCGATACTTCCGCATGTAAAAAGCTTACCACCTTATCTGTGTGTATTGAGAACATTTCCCAATTGACATTGCCTGGAAAAAATAATAATTTGCGTATCTTAGAACTGTCAAATCTGGCAATCAAGACGATCAGTCTGTCAAACGCGACAAAAGTGGAGTACCTTTCCGTCGAAGGATGTGAGAAGCTGACAAAGCTGAACACATCGGCGATGAAAAGCCTTAAGGCAGCACACGTTTATTTTTGTCCCAAGCTGACCAAGTTTGATTTTTCCAAGAATACGAAGCTAAAGGCAGTAGCGACGGACAAAGGAACGAGCGTGAGTCTGCCGAAAGGAAAGAATGTGACGTGGTATCTGGATCAGAGTTCGCCTAAGGTATACGATATTAGCACGGAATTAGGAAAAAAATATGAAAAGCCGTATACGAGTATCGGCAGAGTTGCCGGCTCTCATGTGGTAAGCGAAGATGAGCAGAAAAAAGTATATCAGATTACAAAGAAAAATTTTCCGGTGTTTTACAAGGAACTCAAGACATATGATGATGACAAGGACGGCTGGCTAAGCGGACAAGAATTAAGAGATGTGACACGATTAACAGCGAGAGCTGCCGTGGCGAATCTGAGTGAAATCGAGAAGTTGCCGAGGCTGGAGTCCATTACGGTACAAAAATATACCGGAAAGACATTAACGATAAAGAATAAATCATTGGAGCGTGTACGCCTTCAGCCTTTCGCCAAAACATTTACTGTCAACGCACCGTATGTAAAGGTACTGGATATCACGCCGCTCACGGTGACAGAGAGCGGTGGTGTGTGGAATTCTTCAAATGAGAAATCGCCGACAACATCTGTCGATGTATCAAAGTGTAAGGGTGCATATTCGGTGTCAGTCAGTATGCCGAATGTGTCAAAGCTGAAGCTTCCTTCTTACAAAAAGAATCTGGCGATTTTAAATCTCCATAGCTTGAAAATCAAGTCCATGAACTTGGGTGAATATAAGAACTTACAGTATTTATGCTGCTATTATTGTGAGAATTTGCCGAATCTGGATTTGAAAAAGAATACAAAGCTGGTAGGTCTGTGGTATACCACAAATCAGAACCGTTCGCTTGATTTATCAAAGAATAAGCTGTTAGAAGAGCTTTGCACGAATGACAATCATGTCTCAAAGGTGACATTTGCCAAAGGCGCAGATGTGAACTGGAGCAAACGCTATAACTATGGTGCTTACAAGATAGAGACGCGTATCGAGAGGAAATACGGCTTATAAGAATCGTGAACACAAAACACCGGATTACTTTGCATATAAGTAATCCGGTGTTTTTGATGAATAAAAGTGTTTAATCTCTCTTTAAAGTTCCGTTTGAATAAGATGCGACAATTTTCTTGATCTTGTCATAAGGATTTAACAAATCACTTAAAGAAGTGTCATGGTTCAAGGTGTCGATGATATATGCGATATATTTACTCATATCGCAACTGATATAATAATCACGACTCAGCATTTCTTCAGACTGATAAATCAAGTCGGTCGTCAGAACACGGTAAATAATACCGTTTTCAACGGCTTCATCGAATTTCGCAAAGCCGTTTGTGAAAAGTCCGAAGGTAGAGATGACAAAGATTCTCTTTGCTTTTCTCTTTTTCAGCTCGGTAGCAACATCGATCATACTTTCTCCTGAAGAAATCATGTCATCGACGATAAATACATCTTTTCCTTCTACAGAAGAACCTAAAAATTCATGAGCAATAATCGGGTTACGGCCGTCTACGATGCGGCTATAGTCACGGCGCTTGTAAAACATACCTACGTTGATGCCGAGAACGTTTGCCAGATAAACTGCACGGTCTGTTCCGCCTTCATCCGGGCTGATGATCATCATGTGATCATTATCAAATACGAGATCGTCAACATTGAGACACAACGCTTTTACAAACTGATATGCACAAGTAACTGACTCGAATCCGTGTAAAGGAATCGCATTCTGTACACGAGGATCGTGCGCATCAAAGGTGATGATGTTTTCGACACCCATAGCAACGATTTCCTGCAATGCAAGTGCGCAGTCTAAAGACTCTCTGGATGAGCGTCTGTGCTGGCGGCTCTCATAGAGAAACGGCATGATGACATTGATACGTTTTGCCTTTCCGCTGACAGCGGCGATGATTCTCTTTAAATCCTGAAAATGATCGTCGGGAGACATGTGGTTAATCTGACCGCACATCTTATAGGTCAGGCTGTGGTTTGTGACGTCCAGTATGATATATACGTCATCTCCGCGAACCGATGCTTTGATCGTACCCTTTGCTTCTCCATTTCCAAAACGGGGGAGAGAATGGTCAACCAGATAACTATCACGCTGATAACCCTTGAATGCAATATCATTCTGATGACGCTGCTGTCTGGTAGAACGCCACTTGACCAGATACTGATCTACCTTTTTTCCCAATGCTTCGCTGCTCTTTAAAGTAATAAGTCCCAGTTTACCATGCGGGATAGACTCTAATTGAATTTCTTCATTCGGCATGAATAATTTCCTCCATATGTATATGTTATTGTGTTCTCTTTTTCAGGCGAATATCCGCACCTGTGAGCTTTAACAGCAAATAATTGCTGATAATGCGTGAAAAATTACGTTCTGAGTAAGTTTCGAATAAAGTATCTAAGTCCAGATTGCTGGAAATAATCGTCGATTTTTTGCGCAAGAGACGTTCGTTCAAGCACAAAAACAGTTGGGATACAGAAAAGCTGTTGGTCAATTCAGTGCCCAAGTCATCGATAATCAACAAGTCACAAGTGAATAAATCCTCTTCTTGTGATTTGGCGTCTGCGTCGCCGTGAAATTTACTCTTCTCTAATATATTAAATAATTGGAAAGATGTAAAGTACAAAACGGAATGTCCGCTGTCCATGAGTGCCTTTGCGACACAGTTGGATAAAAAGGTTTTACCGACACCGGTAGAGCCATAAAAAAACAAATTCTGGAAGCAGTCATCGAACTGCTCAACAAAGGAATGACAGGCATTCACGGCAATTTTTGCATTGGCGAGCGGACTGCGTCCGGTAGCCGGATCGGTCATTTCGTCAGAATAATAATCAAACGTTAATGTACTAAAATTCTCATTTTCCAAAATGTTTTTGATATTCGATTGTGTGTAGAGCAGGTCGATAGAGGCCTGCTTGAAGCAGTGGCAAGGCTTGCGTCCGATAAATCCGGTATCCTGACAATCCGGACAGGTGTATATTTGATCGGAAGGCTCTGCCTGTAAACCTGCATCTGTGAGTAGCTGTGCACGTTTAATCCGTGCTTTGCGAAGCTGCTCCTTTAGGGTGTCCAGCGCCTGTGTATCGCCATCCAGCATGAGATGCGCCTGCCTTACACAAAAAGAAGCAATGGTGTCATCCAGTTCTCGAAGCTGTGGGCAACGCGTATACAGCATGGTCTTGTGGTCGTCAAGTCGACGTCTGGCATCGCGCTGTTTGGCTTCATAGCCGCGCATAATCTGATCATATTGACTGTTAGTTAGCGCCATAATTTAACAATTCCTTTTCTAACTGGCTGGTATCATAAGAGCGTTGCGGAAAATCATTAAACCGGTTTTTCTTTGCAGGAGCCTTTTTGACAGCCTCAGTGCGTTTCGCTGACTGCTGTGATTTTTCCTGATGAAGCAAATCCAGCGCAGCGATATCTTTTTTCGAAGAAACATTGTTCTTCTTCCAGTTTTTCAAAATGGAATCCGCATATTCAAAGCTGACCTGATGAATGGCGTGAATCGTCCGTTCGCAAGCTTCCGCAATAATGTCAGCATCAAAATGATACTCCTTCTGCCATGTGCTGATGTAGGTCTGTTCGTAGGAAACGAATGCGCGTCCCTGAATACCAAACGCTTTTTTTACTGCGTGGTGCACTTCATTGTGCTGATTTTCGCGCGCTTTGGCATCAGATACGGTAGAAATGCCGTCCTTTGCCCATGACAGAGCTACTTTTTCCATATAGTGAATGCTTTTATGATTTTTTGCCACACATGATTCTATCAGATAGTCAATTAAATCGCTAGAAAAATTTAAAGATTCTTTCCAATAGAGAATCGCATTCATCTCGGTAGCGTTTAATGTATGACCTAAATAATGTTCTGCAACGAAAAGCAGTTCCCGAATATCCGCTTCCTCATTTAAACGGCGGAGCTCTGCAGCGCTATAATTTTCGCGCGGCGGAATCGATGTGTCCGGCTTTTCCAATTGAACAGAAACAGCAGGAATCTGGGGAACCGGTGTAGAGATGACATCCAAAAAGCAGATTCCGCTCAATTCCTTGTTCTCGTCAAATTCCAATCGCAGCAGGTGCATTTTTTCCCAGTATTTTAATGCGCGTATAATATCTTTTTCCGTATGGTCGAACTTGTCCGCGACATCGGAAATAGAAAAAGACATGGAAGGATCGTTCATACATCTTAATAAGTACAAGTATACCTTCACGTATTCGCCGTTTGCGTGAACCATATAAGCGTCGATAAAATAATTCGGCACAATGGTCCGTTGAAATTCATTATCTCTATGTAAAGTAATATCAGCCATAAATCTACCTTCTCCTCTTGCAGAAAAACATATACAGTTGTTTCTCTGTTGCCGAGTCATTATAGCACAGAAAAATCGAATTGAGAAGCCTTGATTTTGCGCGAAGCCTTGATTTTCAAGGGTTTGCGGTTTTTTCGAAAAAATGTGGATAAGTGGATAAATATTTATGTAAACTAGAGAAAATAAGGTCTAAAGCTGATAGAATCAGCATATTCTGAAAAGAAAACGGACATGTTATGTAAATAAAATATCCACAATAAATAGGGGATAATTTTTCAACTATTTATTGTGGATAATGTGGATAACTTATTGTCCGAGGAGATGTTCGCCGACTTCCAGTATGTTTCCGGCACCCATAGTTATTAACAGGTCACCGTCGATACATTTTTTTAATAAAAATTTTTCAAGCCCCTCAAAAGTCTCTTCGGTCGGGAAGTAATAGACCTCTGTTCCGCGTGCTTCCAGACGGGAACAGATATCTCTTGAGCTGACACCGAGCGTATCGGTCTCGCGTGCGGCGTAGATGTCTGCCAATACGACGACATCCGCGAGTGAGAGTGCATCTGCAAAATCGTCCAGAAATGCTTTTGTGCGGGAATAGGTGTGAGGCTGGAATGCACACACCACGCGCTTGCACGGATAATTTCTGGCAGCATTCAGAGTCGCTTTGATTTCGGTCGGATGATGTGCATAGTCATCGACGACAGTGACGCCGGAGACGGTGCCCTTGTACTGGAAGCGACGGTCGGTACCGGTAAATGCAGCCAGTCCCTGTGCGATGATATCTGCCGCAAGTCCTAATTGACGGGCGGTCGCGTATGCAGCGAGTGCATTGGATGCATTGTGCGCTCCGGGAACGTGCAACTGAATCGGTGCACTTGTTCCGTCTTTTTCATGTACAATAAAAGATGCATAACCGAAGTCATTGTAGTTTAAGTCCGAAGCATAATAGTCGCAGGATGAATCAAATCCATATGTGATGACAGCAGCAGAGGTATCTTTTGTGAGCTCTGCGTAAGACGGAACATCTGCGTTCATAATGACAGCGCCGTCTGCGGCTGTGTTTTGAATGAATTTACGGAACGATGAACGAACATCTTCATAATCTTTGAAAAAGTCCAGATGTTCAGCCTCTACATTCAAAATAATGCTGTATTTCGGATAAAAATGTAAAAAGCTATTGGTGTATTCGCATGCTTCCGTCACAAAACAGTCGGAAGAGCCGACACGGATATTTCCGCCGATTGCTTTTAAGATACCGCCGACAGAAATGGTCGGATCTGAGTCGGCTGCGAGCAGTATATGTGTGAGCATGGAAGTCGTCGTTGTTTTTCCGTGTGTTCCGGCGACTGCGACAGAACGTGCATAGTTATTCATGAGCTGACCTAAGAATTCTGCGCGGGAAAGCATCGGAATGCCGGATGCGACAGCCGCCTGATATTCGGGATTGTCTTCATGTATAGCGGCTGTATAGACAATGACATTGGTGTCAGGCGTGATATTTTCTACTTTTTGCGGATAGCAGATGTGTGCACCCAGCTCGCATAGCTGTCTGGTCAGTGCAGATTCTTTCATGTCAGAGCCGGATACTTGAAATCCCTCTTTTAACAGGATTTGTGCGAGTCCACTCATGCTGATGCCACCGATGCCGATAAAGTGCACATGACCTTTGGCAGCAGGATTTGAAAAATTAATAGTATATTCGTTCATGTTGGTTTCCCTTCATATTTAAATGATTTTCGTTTCCTTATAGTATACCACTTTTTGCGCCAAGTGCGAGAGTGTCTTTGTGCGAAATTTTTTGTTGACAAGAATTTGTAAAATTCGACAAAAAACAGAATAAACGAGAAAGTTTTTTGTGTATTATGATGTACAAGTTGGATAAAAAGTGATATAATAGACATGACCTATATATATGCAAGGGTCACATTACACTAGTTGTAGAGCAAAAAATATGAGCAAGAGGTGAACGATATGATTCGTAAGGAAATGATAGCTATGCTGCTCGCTGGAGGCCAGGGAAGCCGCCTGGGTGTTCTGACAGCAGATGTAGCAAAACCTGCAGTGGCTTTTGGCGGCAAATACCGTATTATCGATTTTCCGCTGAGTAACTGCATCAATTCAGGAATAGATACCGTCGGTGTACTGACGCAGTATCAGCCCTTACGGCTGAATACCCATATCGGAATCGGAATTCCGTGGGATTTGGACCGAAACACAGGAGGAGTCACCGTGCTGCCGCCTTATGAAAAGAGCGACAACAGTGAATGGTATACAGGAACCGCAAATGCAATTTACCAGAACTTAAAATATATGGAGAGCTACAATCCGGAATATGTACTGATTCTGTCCGGTGACCATATTTACAAAATGGATTATGAGGTGATGCTTGATTTCCACAAGGCAAATGACGCGGACGTAACGATTGCGGTTATGCCGGTGCCGATGGAAGAAGCGAGCCGCTTTGGTATTATGATTGCAGACGAGGATCGCCGTATTCGCGAATTCGAAGAAAAGCCGGAGCATCCGCGCAGCAATTTAGCATCGATGGGTATTTATATCTTTAGCTGGAAGGTGCTTCGTGAAGCATTAGTGGCATTACAGGATCAGAATAGCTGCGATTTCGGAAAGCATGTCATTCCGTACTTGCACGAGCGCGACAGTCGTATGTTCGCTTACGAGTTTAACGGCTATTGGAAAGACGTAGGAACACTTAGCTCTTATTGGGAAGCGAATATGGAGCTGATTGATTTGATTCCTGAATTCAATTTATATGAAAAATATTGGAAGGTATACACAAATACCGGTGCGATTCAGCCGCAGTATATTTCGTCTGATTCCGTGATTGTCAAGAGTATCATCGGAGAGGGCAGTGAGATTTACGGAGAAGTATACAGCTCCGTTATCGGTGCAAATGTCGTGATTGGAAAGGGCAGTATTGTGCGCGATTCGATTATCATGCAGGGTGCAGTGATTGGAGAAAATGTAATTTTGGATCAGGCGATTGTGGCAGAGGATTGTCAGATTGGTAACGGCGTTCGAATCGGTGTCGGAGACTATGCACCCAGTACATATAATCCCAAGGTTTACAGCAGCAATCTGGCGGTGATTGGAGAGCGCTCCGTTATACCGGATGGCGTGCAGATCGGAAGAAATACTGCGATATCAGGAGAGACAGAAGCTGCTGATTATGAAAACGGATTACTGAAAAGCGGAGACTCAATTATAAAGGTAGGTGTAAAGGCATGAAAGCATTAGGAATTATTTTAGCGGGCGGTAACAATCAGAGAATGGATGCATTATCCCGCAAGAGAGCCATCGCTGCAATGCCTGTAGCCGGAAGCTTTCGTTGCATTGATTTTGCATTGAGTAATATGTCAAATTCGCATGTTCAAAAAGTAGCGGTATTGTTACAGTACAATGCGCGTTCCTTAAATGAACATCTGAGCTCATCAAAATGGTGGGATTTCGGTAGAAAACAAGGTGGTCTGTTTGTATTCACACCGACCGTCACAGCAGACAATAGCTGGTGGTATCGTGGTACGGCAGATGCGATGTACCAGAATATCGAGTGGTTAAAGCGCTGTCATGAACCGTATGTGATTATCAGCAGCGGTGACTGTGTTTACAAGATCGATTACAATGATGTGTTGGATTATCACATTCAGAAGAAGGCAGACATAACGATTGCCGTAAAAGACACACCGACAGGTGCAGATGTCAGCCGCTTTGGTGTGGTTCGCATGAATGAGGATTCCAGAATTACATATTTCGAAGAAAAGCCGATGGTGGCACAGTCAGGTACGATATCTACCGGTGTATATGTGATTCGACGCAGATTGTTGATTGAGCTGTTAGAGCAGTGTGCAGCGGAAGACCGTTGGAATTTTGTTACAGATATTCTGATTCGTTACAAGGATTTGAAGCGTATTTATGGCTACAAGCTGCAGGGCTACTGGAACAATATTTCTACGGTAGAGTCTTATTATCAGACGAATATGGATTTCCTGAAGCCGGAAGTACGTCAATACTTCTTTAAGGAAACGCCGCAGATTTATTCTAAGGTGGATGATTTGCCGCCGGCAAAATACAATGTAGGCTCTGATGTGCGTAATTCACTGGTTGCCAGTGGTTCCATTATCAATGGAAAAGTCGAAAATTCGATTTTGTTTAAAGAGACATTTGTCGGAAAGAATTGTATCATCAAAAATTCGATTATCTTAAACGAAGTCTACATTGGAGATAATACACATATCGAGAATTGCATTGTGGAGAGTCGAGGTACCTTAAAGCCGAACATGTATTATTTTGGGGATGGAGAAATACAGGTTGTAGTAGGAGAAAACAATCGCTACGGTATTTAATCGAAACGCATCTTTGAAGTGTAAAAGAGAGGCATATTTCGAATGCCGTGAGGCTGTGGAACCCATAAGATGAAAACTGCCGGAAAAGGGGGTTGATAATATGGTAATTACTGATATACGAATTCGCAGACTGGAAGGTGCGAATAAAATGAAGGCGATTGTATCCATAACGATTGATGATGAATTTGTATTACATGACATCAAAATTGTAGATGGTGAAAAAGGCTTGTTCATTGCAATGCCCAGCAAAAAAACTGCGGATGGAGAATACCGCGATATCGCGCATCCGATCAAAACAGAGACGAGAAATCGTATTCAGCAGATGATTTTGGAGCGTTATGCGCAGGAGCTGGAAGCAGAAGCATAAAACAAAATAGCAGAAAAGTTTGTCAGGCGAACGAATTTGCGGACAAGACTACAAAATCAAGGGTTGGTGCTGTACTGACCCTTGAATTTTGCGCAAAATTAAGTTACACTGTAACAGCTTAGAACCAAAAAAGAATGGAATGATAGGCGAATATGCCGGAAAAGAGAGATAAACGATGAGTAAACGAAAAGCAGTAATTCTTGCCGCAGGCAAGGGAACTCGTATGAAATCTGATTTGCCGAAAGTAGTACATCGCATTGAGGGAAAATGTCTGGTGGATTATGTGATTGATGCAGCACGAGGTGCCGGTGCAGAGCAGATTTGTCTGGTAGTAGGATACAAACATGAAGTAGTGGAACAGGAAATCGAGGCAGAGCAGGTGGCTTTTGCTTTACAGCCGGAACAGCTTGGAACCGGTCACGCGGTAAAATGCGCGAGAGAATTTCTTGGGAAAGAAGGACAGACGTTGATATTGTTCGGAGATACGCCGCTCATTACAGCGGAGACATTGAACAGACTGAGTGACTATCACGAGTCGCAGGGGAATGCAGTGACGGTGCTCTCGGCAAAAGTAGAAGATCCGACCGGATACGGACGAATTATCCGTGATGAAAATGGAGCATTTGTGAAAAGCGTAGAGCATAAGGATGCGTCGGCTGATGAATTGGCGTCATGTGAAATCAATTCCGGTATGTACATTTTCGATACAGCAGAGTTGACAGAGGCGCTGGATTTGATTCGCCCGAACAATGCGCAGGGAGAATATTATCTTCCGGATACGCTCACAATTATAAAAGAAAAGGGATTGAAGGTAGATGCGTATGCGCTGGAAGATGCCACAGATATTACAGGAGTTAATGACCAGATACAGCTCGCGCAAGCGGCAGAAATTATCAGAGGAAGAAAGTAAAATCATGTATGTGATAGCAGGACTTGGAAATCCGGATAAAAAGTATGAAAAAACACGCCACAATGTAGGTTTTGATGTCATAGATGCGATGGCACAAAAATATAATGTAGAATTAACAGAAAAGAAGCATCGCGCGATTTGCGGTAGCGGATACATCGCCGGGCAAAAAGTATTATTGGTAAAGCCGCAGACATATATGAATCTGAGTGGCGAGAGTATTCGCGCGATTATGGATTTTTATAAACTGGACCCGGAGCAGGAGCTGTTAGTCGTTTATGATGACATCAGTCTGGAACCCGGACGGATTCGTGTGCGTGCAAAGGGAAGTGCCGGTGGGCACAATGGAATAAAGAATATTATAGCGCATACCGGAACACAGGCATTTGCCCGCATAAAGGTCGGTGTCGGAGAAAAACCGGCAGGATGGGATTTGGCAGACTATGTGCTCGGACATTTTTCAAAAGAAGAGCGTGCAAAGGTCGAAGAAGCATTTGCAGACGCCATACAGGCAGCAGAAATGATATTGATGGATGACCTTGCCGGTGCAATGAATCAGTTTAACGGGAAGAAATAATAAAATAATCATAGAAAGGGAAAACGGTCGAAAAGCATGCAGGCATTTGTGGAGCCACTGAGCGCGTGGAAGGACTATGAAGTAATTGAAAAAAAGCTGTTGGATTTGCAGGGTGCAATCGAGATATCCGGCTGTATGGATGCACAGAAGCCGCATTTGATCTACGGACTCGGTGCGCGGGAGAAAAATCGCGTCATCGTGACATTCCGGGAACAGAAAGCGAAAGAACTCTACGAGGAATATCGTTTTTTTGACGAGGATGTACTGTTTTTCCCGGCAAAAGATGTTTTGTTTTATCAGTCGGATTTGCGTGGAAATGCGTTGACGCGAGAGCGACTGACGGTGCTGCAGGCGTTGTTGGAGTCACAAAGTGCGGGGGTGGAGCGCGAGAAAGGTGTGACGCTTATCACGACATTTGATGCGTTGATGAACCATATGAATGCGCCGGAGCAGTTTCAGGCTGCGATTCGACAGTTTGCCGTCGGCGATGAGCTGGATGCGGAAAAGCTGGGCAAAGAACTCGTGGCAATGGGGTATGAACGTGAGTATCAGGCGTCCGTACCAGGGCAATTTGCGATGCGCGGAGGCATTATTGATATCTATCCGATGACAGCGGAACATCCGTATCGTATTGAGCTGTGGGGCGATGAAATCGATTCGATTCGTGCATACGATGCGGAGAGCCAGCGCTCGATGGAAGAGGGGATGGAGGACTCGTTTGTCCTGTATCCGGCGAGCGAGTGGGTGTTGACACAAAATGAAATTAAATCTGGACTTAATAAAATAAAGAGTGAGTCAAAGGCGCTGATAAAATCGTATAGAGATCAGATGAAGACGGAGGAAGCGGCAAGAATACGTGATTTGGTGGTGAGTTTAGAGGAAGAATTGACAGAACTTGGCGGTGCGGCAAATCTGGATTCTTATCTGAGCTATTTTTCGGAAACGCAAGTATCTTTGCTGGAATATCTGGATCGCACGCAGACCGTCTGTTACTTGGATGAGCCGGCGCGCATTTTAGAGCAGGGACGCGGTGTGGAGCTTGAATTTTCGGAGAGCATGAAGCAGCGATTGGAAAAAGGTTATATTTTGTCCGGACAGGCAGATGCGTTGTACGGTACGAGTGAAGTAATGGCAAAGCTGCAGCGTTTTAGCTGCATTGCGTTATCAACACTGGAGCAGCGTTTGCAGCAGTTTGTGCCAGTCGAGCAATATCATTTGCAGACGCGTACGGTAAACGCCTACAACAACAGCTTTGAGTTGTTGATTAAGGACTTGAAGCAGTACAAGAAAAATAAGTTTAAAGTTATTTTGCTTTCCGGTTCGCGGACGCGTGCAAAACGTCTGGCAGAAGATATCACAAACGAGGGCGTGACCTGCTTTTACACCGAGAATTCAGACCGTGTGTTGCAGGCAGGTGAGGTGATGGTGCTGTACGGAAAGGTCAAGTACGGTTATGAATACCCGATGCTTGCGTTTGCAGTGATTTCAGAAAGTGACATTTTTGGCGTAGAGCGCAAAAAGAAGAAAAAATATAAACGTTACGAGGGTGAACATATTCATAGCTTCGCAGAGCTGCATGTCGGAGACTATGTTGTACATGAGAATCACGGACTCGGCATCTATCAGGGTATCGAGAAGATGGAAGTCGGCGGTACGACAAAGGATTATATGAAGATTACCTATGCGAAAGGGTCTAATCTGTATATTCTGGCGACGCAGTTGGATATGATTCAAAAATATGCCGGAAGTGATGCGAAAAAGCCGAAGCTAAATACGTTGGGCACGCAGGAATGGAATAAAACACGTTCTCGTGTGCAGGGAGCAGTTCGTGAGATTGCGAAAGAACTGGTGGAGCTGTATGCTTCACGCCAGCAGGAAGAAGGCTATGTGTATGGCGCAGACACGGTCTGGCAGCGGGAATTCGAAGAAATGTTTCCGTTTGAGGAGACCGAGGATCAGGTGCGTGCAATCGAAGATACAAAGCGAGACATGGAAAGTAAAAAAATCATGGATCGTCTGGTCTGCGGCGATGTAGGATACGGAAAGACAGAAGTCGCGATTCGCGCTGCTTTTAAAGCTGTACAGGAAGGAAAACAGGTCGTGTATCTGGTTCCGACTACGATTTTGGCGCAGCAGCATTACAATACATTTGCGCAGCGAATGAAAGATTTTCCGGTCGAGGTGGATTTACTCTGTCGTTTTCGCACGGCAGCGCAGCAACGGCAGACGATAGCACAGCTAAAAAAAGGTATGGTCGATATTGTGATCGGCACACATCGCGTTCTGTCCAAAGATGTGAGCTTTAAAGACCTCGGACTTTTGATTATAGATGAGGAACAGCGCTTCGGAGTAGCGCATAAAGAAAAGATTAAACAACTAAAAAAGAATATTGATGTACTGACGCTGACAGCGACGCCGATACCGAGAACGCTGCATATGAGTCTGATTGGAATTCGCGACATGAGTGTATTGGAAGAACCGCCGATGGACCGCTTGCCGATACAGACCTATGTGATGGAATACAATGAAGAGCTCGTGCGCGAAGCGATCGCACGCGAATTGGCGAGAGGCGGACAGGTATATTATGTGTATAATCGTGTAAACCAGATTGAAGATGTCGCCGCAAAAATTTCACAGCTTGTGCCGGAGTCGACCGTGGCGTATGCGCATGGTCAGATGAAAGAGGCAGAGCTAGAGCGCATTATGTATCAGTTCATCAACGGAGAAGTGGATGTCCTGGTATCTACGACAATTATTGAAACAGGACTTGATATTTCGAACGTCAATACGATGATTATTCAGGATGCGGATAATATGGGATTGTCGCAGTTGTATCAGCTGCGCGGACGCGTAGGACGCAGCAACCGGACGGCATATGCATTTTTTATGTATAAGCGGAACAAAATGTTAAAGGAAGTCGCAGAGAAGCGTTTGGCGGCGATTCGTGAATTTACAGATTTGGGCAGCGGTTTCAAAATCGCGATGCGAGACTTGGAGATTCGCGGTGCAGGTAACTTGCTTGGCGCACAGCAGAGTGGTCATATGGAAGCTGTCGGCTATGATTTGTACTGTAAGATGCTCAATGAAGCGGTGAAAGCGCAAAAAGGCGAGATTACAGAGGCGAAATTTGATACGACGATAGATATCGAGGTGGATGCTTATATTCCGCCCGGATATATACCGAACGAGTATCAAAAACTGGATATATACAAGCGAATTGCAGGTGTAGAGACCGATGCAGAGGCGGACGAGATGCTGGATGAGCTGATTGACCGATTTGGCGAGCCGCCGCGCTCGGTACAAAATCTGCTCACAATTGCAAGGCAGAAGGCGTGTGCACATCGGGTGTATGTGACGGAAATTACGCAGAAGGGCGATGCACTGCGCATTGGATTGTACGGGCAGGCACCGGTAGAGCCGGCGCAGATTCCGTTGCTTGTGGAAAAATTTGAGGGTGCGGTGATTTTTGTACCGGACAAGGAGCACCCGGCATTTTTGTATAAGATGAATTTTAACAGCAGACAAAAGACGAAAAATGCACTGGAGGCATTGGAGCAGTTTTTGGAGGAACTCACGATGCTTTACCCGAATGTATATGTGCACTAGAAGTGTGAAAAAAACGTGAACTGCTTGCGTTCTGGTAATTGTGGTCTTATAATCAGAACGAGAATCAGAAGGAGGACAATGTGATGAACTATAAGAAAATAATGATACTGGCGTTGGCGGGCACGTTGGCGTGTGGCACTGTGCTGACCGGATGCGGAGCAGCAGATATGGAAAAAACAGTGGCTACCATAAACGGACAGCAGATATCTCTTGGTGTGGCAAATTTTATGGCACAATACACGGCAGTAGATTATGATACTTATTATATGTCCTATTTTGGACAAAATATGTGGTCATCAGATCCGAGCGGAAGCGGTGAGACGATGACAGATACAGTGAAAAATAATACGCTTGAGAGTCTGGAAGAGTTTTATCTGCTGGAACAGCATATGGAAGACTACCAGGTGTCGCTTACAGAAGAGGAGCTGGCAGAGATTCAGGCGGCAGCAGATCAGTTCGTGGCTGATAATACAGAGGAAGCTCTGGAGAAGCTGTGTGACGGAAATGTCGAGTACGTAAAAGAATTTCTCAGACTGAACAAGATTCAGAAAAAAATGCGTGAAGCGATGATTGCGGATGTAGACCGCGAAATTCCGGACGAAGAATGTGCACAGAAGACCTTTAGCTATGTGCGTGTGAGCAAGACGGCACCGGGTACAGATACAGAGAACGCGGATGAGCTGACGGACGAGCAAAAGGCGGCACAGGCAAAGAAAAAAGCGGAACAGATATTAAAGGACGCGTTGATCGGTAGCGAAGAAGATTCGCTTCAGGCAGCAGCAGATGCAAATGATGCAAACAAATCAAGCTGTGCATATGGCACGGATGATTTGGTCGAAGAGACGAATTCGACTTACTTGGAGCTTGAAGTGCTGCAGAAAGCAGAACAGCTCAAAGAAGGAGCATTTGAAAAGAATCTTATCGAGACAGAGAAATATTTCTATATTATCCGTATGGACAGTCTGTTTGATAAGGAAGCCACAGAGCGTGAGCGGGAATCTATCATTGCAGAGCGTGAGGATGCACGTTACGAGGAGCTGCTGACCGGCTTTAAAGAAACAGCGGATTGGAGTATCAACGATAAGGTATGGGAACCGATCAACTTCGATACCTTGTATGTGAAGGCACAGACCCAGACCGAAACGACCGGTGATACCGGAGCGAGCGAAGAATCTTCTGCCTCAGATGCGGAGACAAAAGAAGATTCACAGAAATAATGATTATGCAATCAAAGAGTCAGGAATCAGTTGATTCCTGACTCTTTTCGGAGATGAATGATGAAAAAGTTATTAGTCTTTTTGAAAGATTATAAAAAAGAATCGGTGATTGCACCGTGTTTTAAGATGCTGGAAGCATTTTTTGACCTATTTGTACCGCTTGTAGTGGCATCTATTATCAACAAAGGAATCAAGAACGGCGACCGTGCTTACATTTATCAGATGTGTGGCGTATTACTGTTGCTGGCAGTTGTAGGTCTGACCTGTGCGCTGACGGCACAGTATTTTGCGGCAAAAGCGGCGGTGGGATTTTCTGCCAAGCTGCGCAGAGCATTGTTTGAAAGCGTACAGTCACTGTCGTTTACCGAACTGGATACACAGGGGACGGCAGTTTTGATGAACCGAATGACCAGTGATGTGAATCAGTTACAAAACGGTGTCAATATGGCGCTTCGTCTCCTGATGCGTTCGCCGTTTATTGTATTTGGTGCAATGCTGCTGGCGTTTCGCGTGAATGCACGGGCGGCACTCGTGTTTGTGGTGGTCATTCCGGTGCTGTTCGTAATCGTATTCGGAATCATATGGCTGACACTTCCGCTGTATAAAAAAGTACAGGAGCGCTTGGATCAGGTGCTTCGCCGCACGCGTGAAAATCTGACCGGTGTGCGTGTGATTCGTGCGTTTCATCGGGAAGAGGAGGAGATACGTGATTTTCATGAGGCCGATGCAGCATTAAAAAGAGAACAGATTCATGTGGGAAAAATCTCAGCATTAATGAACCCGCTCACATATGTGGTCGTAAATCTGGGTATTATAGCATTGCTGGCATCCGGTGGAAAGATGGTCAACATCGGAACGATGGAACAGGGAGATGTAGTGGCGATGCTCGACTACATGTCACAAATATTAGTGGAATTGGTAAAGCTGGCAAATACCGTGGTACTTTTGGCGCGGGCAATGGCGAGTGCACATCGCGTGTCGGATGTACTCGAACTGGAAAGCTCGATGGTGTTTGAAGCGCAGACACAGGATTTGACAGAAACAACAGACGAAATGATTGCGTTTTCAAATGTTTCGCTCACCTATGCCGGAGCGGGAGATGCATCTTTAGAAAATCTGAATTTCTCTGTGAAACGTGGTCAGACCGTAGGCATTATCGGCGGAACCGGCTCCGGAAAAACTTCATTGGTGCATTTGATTCCGCGATTTTATGATGCGAGTGAAGGTGTGGTGTGTGTCGGTGGTCATGATGTAAAGAAATATGACAAAGCAAAATTGCGAAGCATGGTAGGCATTGTCATGCAAAAAGCGGTGTTGTTCCGGGGGACGATACGTGAAAATCTCCTGTGGGGCAATCCGAATGCGTCAGACGAGCAATTGTGGGAGGCACTCACGATTGCGCAGGCGAAGGAGATTGTGCAGGGAAAAGAAAAAGGACTGGATGACTGGGTAGATCAGGGCGGACGTAATCTGTCCGGAGGACAGCGACAGCGTTTGGCGATTGCACGCACGTTGGTAGGAAAACCGCAGATACTGATTTTGGATGACAGTGCATCGGCGCTTGATTATGCGACGGATGCAAAGCTGCGTCAAGCTATAGCGCATATGACACCGAAGCCGACGCTGCTCATTGTTTCACAGCGCGCCGCATCGATGTTACATGCAGATTTAATAATTGTTCTTGACGATGGAAAGATTGTCGGTCAGGGAACGCATGAGCAACTGTTGGAAAACTGCGCAGTCTATCAGGAGATTTACGATTCGCAATTTGACGATCGTCAGACGGCAGGGAAAGGAGTTCTGTAGCGTATGAGAGAAGAGAATAAGAACCAAAAACGATTAACGATACAGAAAGTTCTGAATTATGTGCGCGGTTACTGGTACTATTTGATCGGAAGCGTTCTGCTGGCACTGCTGGTCGTTGTGCTGACATTGTGTATTCCGCTGCTGACCGGCGAAGCAATCGATTGTATTGTGGGAAAAAACGAGGTGGATTTTGCCGCTTTGACAAATGTGCTTCGGTGGATTTTGATAGTCGTTCTGGCAAACAGTGCCGCGCAGTGGATGATGGCGAGATGCAATAACCGCTTGACCTACAGCGTGACAAAGGATATAAGAGATGAAGCAATTGAGAAATTGCAAAAGCTGCCGTTAAAATACTTAGACGGACATTCGGTCGGAGATGTGACGAGCCGTATGATTTCTGATGTAGACCAGTTTGCAGACGGTTTGCTGCTGGGTGTCACACAGCTCTTTACCGGCGTGCTTACGATCGTGGGAACTTTGTTTTTTATGTTTTATGAAAATGCGGCAATCGCGGTGGTCGTTATCGTTGTGACGCCGCTGTCGCTCTTTTCTGCGGGCTTCATTGCGAAGAAAACCTATCGTATGTTTCAGGAGCAGGCACAGATTCGCGGTGAGCAGATGGCGTACATGGATGAAATGGTACACAATCAGAAGGTGGTTCAGGCGTATGGACACGAGACACGTTCGCAGGAGCGATTTGACGAGATGAATGAGCGGTTGGAGCAATGTGCCAGAAAAGCCGTATTTTTCTCGTCGCTGACAAATCCGTGTACACGTTTTGTAAACAATATCGTATATGCTGCAGTAGTTGTATTTGGTGCGATGGCAGCGGTCGCAGGCAGCCTGACCATTGGCCAGCTCACCTGTTTTTTGAACTATGCCAGCCAATATACAAAGCCGTTTAATGAAATCTCCGGCGTGATTACAGAGCTTCAGAATGCGATTGCATGTGCATCGCGTGTGTTTGCTTTGATGGAGGAACCCTCAGAGCCGGCGGAAGCAGACCATGCGATTTGCTTGCAGGACGTAGAGGGAAATGTCGTGCTGGAACACGTGGATTTCTCGTATGATCCGACGCGCCGTCTCATAGAAGATTTTAATTTGCAGGCGCAAAAGGGCCAGCGCATAGCGATTGTGGGGCCGACCGGTTGCGGAAAAACGACGTTGATAAATCTTTTGATGCGATTTTATGATGTGAATAAGGGCTGCATTCGCGTAGATGATGCAGATATTCGAGAGGTGACGCGTGAGAGCCTGCGGTCAAGCTACGGCATGGTATTGCAGGAAACATGGCTGCATGCAGGTACGATTCGAGAAAATATCTGTATGGGAAAAACGGATGCGACAGAAGAAGAAATGATCGCAGCAGCAAAAGCCAGTCATTGTCATAGCTTTATCAGACGTTTGCCGAAAGGCTATGATACAAAGCTTGGAGAGGATGGCGGCGGATTGTCGCAAGGACAGAAACAGCTTCTGTGCATTGCACGAGTCATGCTGTGCCTTCCGCCGATGCTGATTCTCGACGAGGCGACCAGCTCGATCGACACACGTACGGAGCAGAAGATACAGCAGGCATTTGCGACAATGATGCAGGGAAGGACAAGCTTTATTGTTGCGCATCGCTTATCGACGATTCAGAGCGCTGATGTGATTCTGGTCATGAAGGATGGACATGTGATTGAGCAGGGAACACATACACAATTGCTGGAAAAGAAAGGATTCTATGCGCAGTTGTACTATAGTCAGTTCGCGTTGGTGACAGATGAAAAGAATGCGTCTGATGCCGGCTGATGCGAAAGGGTTCGCACATAATGATAGTTCTCACATATGATAAAGTAGAAATATTAGGTAGCGAATGAGACGCGATAGATTGTTTACAAATAAAAGGGAAATTGCTATAATAGTAGCTAATGGTGGGATTTTGCGTGCCTTTCTCTTGACAAAGGCACGGGATACCACTATAATGACTTAGTTTGTAGAATAAAATGTATGAAAATTGCAGAGGTGCAAGATGGAACAATATGTGATTAAGGGTGGAAATCCTTTGGTGGGAGAAGTAGAAATCGGTGGAGCAAAAAATGCTGCATTGGCGATTTTAGCTGCTTCTATTATGGCAGATGAGACGGTGACGATTGAAAATCTGCCGGATGTACGAGATATTAACGTGTTGCTTGGTGCGATACGCGATATAGGAGCGCATGTAGAGCGTGTAGATGCACACACTGTAAAGATCAATGGAAGTACGATCACAGATATGAGTGTGGATTATGAGTACATCAAAAAAATCCGTGCGTCTTATTATTTACTTGGTGCGATGCTGGGCAAATATAAGAAGGCAGAGGTCGCATTGCCGGGTGGCTGCGATATCGGAAGTCGTCCGATTGATTTACACTTAAAAGGGTTCCGTGCACTGGGAGCAAATGTTGATATACAGCATGGTTTGATTGCAGCATACGCAGATCAGTTAAAGGGTACGCATATTTATTTGGATAAGGTTTCTGTCGGAGCGACCATAAACATTATGATGGCAGCGGCGATGGCAGAGGGCAAAACCATCATCGAAAATGCGGCAAAAGAACCGCATGTCGTAGACGTAGCGAACTTTTTGAACAGTATGGGAGCGACGATTCGCGGTGCCGGAACAGATGTGATTCGAATTGTCGGTGTGGAAAAGCTGCACAAAACAGAATATTCCATCATACCCGATCAGATAGAGGCCGGAACGTTTATGTTTGCGGCAGCAGCGACGATGGGGGATGTGACGGTAAAAAATGTAATACCCAAGCACTTGGAAGCGACTTCAGCAAAGTTGTTGGAGGTGGGCTGTGAGGTAGAGGAATTTGATGATGCGGTGCGTGTGGTTTGTGCGAAACCGATGCAGCATACGCAGGTGACGACGCTGCCGTATCCGGGCTTTCCGACAGATATGCAGCCGCAGATGT
>JAGAOE010000212.1 GCA_017623885.1 Eubacterium sp.
AATGACCCGTCCGGAAATCTGATGGGTATTTCGACGGCGTATCAGGCTTTCGGACATCGAATAAATGCTACAAATACCGGAAAGAATAATAGGCGCCTGAATCAGATGTTGCTTGGAGGAACAATGGAAGGCTACCGTGAGCAGATAAAAAAGCAGGATGTAGATGGTGTAGACTTTGTGGGATCTATGAATAATCTGCAACAGTTTATAGTCGGTGGCAAAATGTATGAGACCGAAGATACGATCGCAGATCTTGCATCCGGTATTTATGATGTTGTAGCGGAACAGTTGATGACAGATGAGGGACTGGATTATGTTCAGAGCTTGGTACAGGGTGTCGAGGGAGCGAAGGTATTTCAAGAGACAGGGCTCTCTCCTCTGAATTATGTAATGACTACGATTTTGACAGAGGAGGGCATTAAGGCAAAAAATGCGATGTATACGGCTGAGGGTTTTACGCAGACCGGAGAACGGAATGAGGCTAGAAAGCAGGTAGGAATAAAAGCGTCAAAGCTGGCTATGGCACCTACATTGATGGAGCAGGTGTCGGAGGAAGAGCGAAACGAACTGCCGCCATCTGTACAGATCTTGTTTGCGCAATACCAGAATATATGTGCGCAGATTACGGAAGCGTTGCAGAAACGAGGAGCTAGTGCATGAAAAGACTGGCGGCATTAGGAATTGCGAATCTTTCCTGCTATCTGAGAGAACAGGGAAAGCTGCAGGTATTGGCGGCATATGGAGAATTGCTGGCGGCGGACATCACGAGAGAAATGGTGGACCAATGCATGCAGTTGTATTTAGAGGATGTCGCTGCGGATGGAGAATTGGAAGAAGATTCAAATGAGCATCTTTTCGGGCATGCGATGTTGCTTCGTCTGACAAATCCGACGGATATAGAAGGGCAGATTGCACTGATGTGTGTGCAGCTTGCAGCTTGCCATTATATGAACCGCCGGATGGGAGAAGTGTTTGAACAGATTTGCGCCGGTAGCGGAGCGGGTGTCACGATTGAACTGGCAGCCAGGATTGTGTGCGGTCCGAGAGATATGTTGGAATATTATGCGGAGATTAGAGAAGCATATCGGCGTGTGGAATTATTGCTTTTAGCGGATTATCCGACAAAACAATTTATGCAGACGACATTGCGCATGGATGATCGGCTGGCGGACTGGCTAAGTGACGGTGATGACTTGTCTACGCTGGCGCCGCGCTTTGTGGAGTGGTATGTGCCGGGAATGTGTGCAGAACCCATTTTTCAAAAGAAGACATATGAGAATGTGGTAGCAAGGCTGGATGCGATGCAACAGGTGCGAGATACCGGGCATACGCCGGTAGTCGTAGTGACCGGGGAAGCGTACAGTGGACGTAAGTTTATGATAAAGCAAATCGTGAATCACCAGAACGCACGTGTATTGTGTGCAGATGCTGCATGTCTCGGTGGCTTGGACAGTCTACTACGGCAATTACGTCCGCTGCTTCGAGAAGTCCTGTTGGAGCGCGTGGCATTGGTGATTACGGACATGCCGATGCGGGCAGATACGACGAGTATGATACAGATTTTATACGATGAGTACGATATGCTTGTTCGGAGTATGTGTGAGATGGGATTTCTGACATCAGCGCAGAAGCTGCCCTTGTATCTTACGGCGGATCTTGCGTACAAGCCGTTGGCGCATCTGGATGCATTTGTCATCAACGGTGTCTGCAAATGTGGAAATGTCGAGGAAAGCTATGAAGCGTGGGAATATTTTTCGCAGAAATACCTTGGTGGTGCAAAGCTGCAGAGCAGAGAATTGGTCGTAAAGATGAAACTACCGATAGGCAGAATCGAGCAGGTGGTGAAGCGTCTGATGGTCGCACCGGAGGAACATCCGTATGAGAGCCGGAATGTATTCCGTTATTGCTATGAGCTGTTGGATGACGGAAGATACGATAATATCAAGCGCGTAGAGACACATTATACCTACGATGATTTGAAGTTAGAAGCGTCTCAGAAGCGAATCATTATGGATATCTGTGCGCAGGTAGAAAACAGAAAGCTGGTAATGGATGACTGGAATTTGCGCAGCCGCTATTCATACGGCACATGTGTGAGTGCGCTGTTTACCGGACCGCCCGGTACAGGTAAGACGATGGCGGTACATGTCATGGCAGGCATTCTGGGGCTTGAGCTTTTCAAGGTAGACCTTTCTCAGCTCGTCGATAAATACATTGGTGAGACAGAAAAACGACTGGAGGAAGTGTTCAAGAAAGCGGAACAAAGTAATATGATTTTGTTTTTTGATGAAGCAGATGCGATTATCGGAAAACGAAGTGAGGTAAAAGAATCAAAAGATAAATATGCGAACACGGAAGTGTCATATCTCTTGCAGCGTATGGAGGAATACGACGGAATAGTGATTCTCTCGACAAACTTTAGTCAGAATATTGATGCGGCATTTATGAGACGTATCCGTTATGTGATCCATTTCCCGATTCCCGATGTACGAACCAGAAAAGAAATCTGGCAGTCCGCATTTTCGCCGGAAGTGCCGCAGGAAGGTATCGATTATGATTATCTGAGTAATCAGTTTGAGTTTGCAGGCGGTCAAATAAAAAATATTGTATTAAACGCAGTTTTTTATGCGGCAGCAGAAGGCCAACCGGTCGGTATGCCGCATTTAGTAAAAGCGATTCAGCAGGATTTGATGAAAGACAAAAAGGTGTCATTTAAAGAAGCATTAGGCGATTATGCGTATCTTGTTTAGAGACTCTAAAAATAATGCAGACGGTTACCGTATTGCATTATTTTTTTTATCGTGGTAACATAAAGTCTATGTGAAAAAATGGAATTGAAAGATTACAAAGAAGGAAAATGCTTTGCACAGAGGGTACTGTGGCGGAGAAAGGTTTGCTCTCATAAAGGAGGAAAAGATGGAAGAAGTGAGACAGGAAAATAAGATGGGTACGATGTCAGAGGGAAAGCTGTTGTTAAACATGTCTTTGCCGATGATGGTATCGATGTTGGTACAGGCAATGTACAACATTGTAGATAGTGTATTTGTGTCGCGCGTGAGTGAAAATGCGCTGACTGCCGTTTCCTTGGCGTTTCCGATGCAGACATTGCTGGTTGCAGTGGGTGCCGGTACGGGAGTAGGTGTAAATTCGCTGTTGTCAAAATCATTAGGTGAAAAGAATTTTGAACGGGCAAATAAAACCGCGACGAATGGTATTTTCTTATATTTGATTAGCTATATTGTATCGGCGATCGTTGGCTTGCTGGCGGTGAGACCGTTTTATGCAAGTCAGATTAAGAATGCGTCACCGGAAATTATGGAGATGGGTATACAGTATTTGACGATTGTCATGGTGGCATCATTTGGTATGTATGCGCAGTTTATCTTTGAGCGTATTTTGCAGGCAACCGGTCGTACATTCTTTTCGATGATTACACAGATGGTAGGTGCAATTATCAATATTATTTTAGACCCAATTTTGATATTTGGATTGTTCGGATTGCCGAAAATGGGTGTTGCAGGTGCGGCAGTGGCGACGGTCATCGGACAGATTGTGGCGGGATGTATCGGTATGCTTTACAATGTGAAAAAGAATGATGATGTAAAGTTGGATTTTCGTGGCTTCAAGCCGGATAAAGAAATCATTGCGACAATCTATAAAGTAGGACTTCCTTCTATTATTATGCAGTCGATTGGTTCGGTCATGACTTATGGCATGAATCTGATACTGGTTGGTTTGTCAGCGACGGCAGCAGCCGTGTTTGGCATTTATTTCAAATTGCAGAGCTTTTTCTTTATGCCGGTGTTTGGATTGAACAACGGCTTGATACCGATTGTTGCCTACAATTATGGTGCCAGAAAGAAACATCGCATGATTCGAACGATAAAATACGGATTAGTCGTGGCGTTGTGCTTTATGGTGTTAGGATTTATTGCATTTGAGACCATTCCGGGTATGTTATTGATGCTATTTGACGCATCTGAGCACATGTTGGAAATCGGTGTGCCCGCGCTTCGGATCATCGCTTTTCATTTCCTTATTGCATGGTTTTGTATTGTGGCAGGGTCTGTATTCCAGGCAGTCGGTAACGGTATGTACAGCTTGTATGTATCTGTTGCGCGTCAGTTGGTTGTATTATTACCGGCGGCGTATATACTGGCAAAGATAGGTGGTTTGTCGTTAATCTGGTGGAGCTTCCCGATTGCAGAGCTGATGTCATGCCTGATTTCATCGATTTGTCTGGCATTGACATTCCGTAAGGTAATCAATCCGTTGCCGGATCACGAGTAGTGTGAAGGAGTTTTGCAATTATCTATGTCTAAGAAAATTTAGGGAGAGAATGCATATGATTCATGAGATAGCACCGAAAAAGATGTGGAATAGCTATGAAGCACGTGTAGCGGAGAAGAATAGTATTGTTATCTGTGTATACGAGGATACCTATTGTATCATACATGAAGCAAATGAAGACCGTTTTCCGCATTATCATGAAATAGAGGATTTGCCGGCGCAGTCCTTGCAATATTTATTTGCGATAAAAGAGGAGCATGAGCGAACGGATTATTTTCTGTGTGTATGTGAAAAAGAACCGCATTTAAAAGAAACTTTGAACTATACCTGGGAAGTGTCGCGCTATATGAATCATGGAATGCGAGCCAAAGAACAGGCGCTGGCAGGTATGACCGCGCATCATCTGTATGTTTGGTATCGTGACAATCAGTATTGCGGTCGGTGCGGACAAGCGATGAAACATGATGAGAAGGAACGCATGATGCGTTGTCCGAACTGTGGAAATATGGTGTTTCCGAAAATCGCTCCGGCAGTGCTGGCAATCGTACAAAAACAAGGAAAGATGCTGCTGACAAAGTACGCGAACGGAGACGGAAACTATGCGCTGGTAGCAGGTTTTGTAGAAATCGGTGAGACGGCAGAGGAGTGTGTTGTGCGAGAAGTGCTGGAAGAGACCGGGCTGCATGTGAAAAATGTGCGTTACTACGATTCGCAGCCTTGGGGCTTTGCCGGAAATCTGATGCTGGCATATACAGCAGAGCCGATAGATGAAACGGAAGAAATTTGCCGGGATGCATCTGAGCTGGCAGCGGCAGAATGGGTGGCACCGGAGGAGATTCCCCCGATGCCGGAGCAAAATAGTCTGACGCGAGAAATTATTCGTCGTTTTCGCGAGGGACAGTTTTAAAATGTGAACAAAATGTAAATGAAAAGTTTACATATTATTCAACTGAGCGACAAGAAATGTTCATAACCGTTTCGTATACTAATATCATCACATAAGTGATACACACATGAGTAACTTTTATAAGTAACTTTTTCAATTTTTCATAACTCTCCCCTTTGAGAACGCCGATGCAGACGCATGGGCGTTCAATTTTTGTTTGACGAATGACACAGAATTGCGTATGATAATAAAAAGAGCAGCAATATTCTGTGTTTTGTGCTCTTGAGAAGTAGTTGTATATTGACGATATATATTACACATAATGATAGTTAGAAAGAGAGGTGGTCGCATGATTTTTCGTAAAGTATCAGATCATGAGCTACGTTGTAGCGTGACGGTCGATGAGATTCGAGCAAATGGTTTAGAGATCAGCGACCTGCTGAAGCGCTCCGACAAGACCTATGAATTTTTCGAATATTTGATGCAGGAAGGTCAGGAGGAGACAGGATTTGAGAAAACGGGTCCGATGTCTGTCGAAGGCGTTTTTCTGAATGGTAATTTGGAATTGATATTCCGCTCGATTGATGAAGCGGAAGCAGATGACTGGGAAGAGCAGGAAGCAAATGCACAGCATACAGAAGCAGTACCTTCATTGCCGGATATTGATCCGGACAGCGGAGAGATGTTAAAGCTCGTGCAGGTGAGATTTGCATCAGCCGGATTGTTGTATCAGTTTTGTAAATTGTTCACACAGGCAAAAAAAGTACCGAGTACGTTGTATCAGATGGATGGAACATATGTGTTGATTTTAGACTTAGATCAGTGTACACGTACAGAAATCGGAGCTTTTTGCATGCTGGCAAATGAATATGCCACAGAGAGCATTTATGGCGATTTGCAGGCGAGTCAGGTGATGGAACACGGTACACATATCTGCGATGATGCAGTGTGCAGAATTCATGAGATGAAGGTGCAGGAAGCACCGTAGATTTATCCAAGCAAAAAATTATGGGGTTGATACTCCGACTGAATGAATCAGTTAGAGCGTCAGCCCCGTTTCTATTTCATAAAAGAACTCACTTGGCAAAAATATACAAAGCAAAAGTTTCATACAAGACGATGGATAAAGATATTGCAAAGATAAAATACTAAAAAAAAGCGAAGGGTGAGAAATACATGATTTATGAGATAACGGAGGGGCTTCCACAGAAAGAAGCAGAGAAAATGAAAAAAGCAGAGCAGCCCGTATTGATTGTGACGGAACGGGAGGGTGCACAAGAATGGCTGGAATGCTTTGGTTTTGGTGAAGATTGGGAGCTCGATTTGTCGGAGGTGTATGCATGTAAAGTGGAAACGATGGCAGACTGTGTATATGGTTCTTTGGTCGTACCGAATATGGATGATTTATTTGGTGCGCGTCATCGGATGCTGTTTTTTATTAATAAAAAATGTCTGCTTTTTGTCAACGAGGATGCATACGCAGAAGAATTGATTTCGCATTTGCGGGAGCGAAATCCGGATCGCAAGATGACGACAGAAAAGATATTATCTCTTATGCTGGCGGATATGATTGCCAGAGACACGATTTTGCTGGAACGATTTGAACAGGAATTGATGGAAATGGAAACACATGCCCTGCATCGGCAAAATGAAAATTTTTTGACAAAAATGATGCATGTGCGAAGACAGCTACTCATCCTGCACGGATTTTATGAGCAGTTTATGGAAGTCGGACGAGAGCTCGAAGAAAACGAAAATGATTTATTCGAAAAGAAACAATTAAAATATTTTGGTACAGTAGGAGACCGTGCACAACGATTACTGCATCGGTGCAAGCATTTGCTCGATTATGCCGGTCAGGTGAAGGAAGTGTATCAAGGGCAGGTAGATGAACACCAGAACCGAAATATGCAGTATTTGACCGTTGTATCGACAATCTTTTTTCCGTTGACGCTGATTACCGGTTGGTATGGTATGAATTTTGAAAATATGCCGGAGCTCGCACATGGTTATCCGTATGTAATCTGTGTCAGTATACTGGTAATCGTTGTCTGCATCGTAATATTTAAAAAGAAAAAAATATTATAGCGATATCGTGTACAAGCTATTTACTTGGTTTGCTGTTTCGTGGTATAACGGATGTGACCGTTCGGTATCGCGTAGCGTCGTCAAATCCATATAAATATGGATTTTTTTAGTGTAATAGGAAATTCCGTCGGAACTTCCTATTACACTAAGCACTTCGTGCACAGATGCGCAGCTAACGCGCGCGGAACAAAAGCTGTTCTGAGGTGGGAACGTGTAGGCGCGGAGTGTGCGAAGCACACTTTTGTTCTGCTTTCGTGATATAATTTGAAACAGTATTGGCGAATGTGAAACTCCGATTTCCTTTGTAGTATTTGTGTACAATACGAGCAAGATAATTTATGGGTTTTGCAAACGTCACTAAGAAAAATATGTAGAAAGAGGGGAAATGCAAATGCCGTTTATTGATTCAAAGATCGCGGGTGCTGTATCCGCAGAGAAAAAGGAGCGCATAAAGTCAAAACTGGGAGAGGCAGTGA
>JAGAOE010000213.1 GCA_017623885.1 Eubacterium sp.
GCAGGGGAGCTGGGAATGTACGTGATTGTCGACTGGCATATTCTGAGTGACAATAATCCAAAGATTTATCAAAAGCAGGCGAAATCGTTTTTTAAAACACTTTCGAAGCGCTATGCAGGTGCAGAACATGTGTTATATGAGATTTGCAATGAGCCAAACGGTGGTACGGGCTGGTCACAGATTAAAAGCTATGCAAAATCTGTCATAAAAACGATTCGGGCGAATGATAAAAAAGCAATTATTATCGTAGGTACGCCGACCTGGAGCCAGGACGTAGATATCGTGGCAAAAAGTCCGCTGAAGGGCTACAAAAATCTGATGTATTCGTTTCACTTTTATGCACAGACACACAGAGACAGTTATCGGGAAAAAGTAAAGGCAGCAGTAAAAGCAAAGTTGCCGATTTTTGTCACGGAGTACAGTGTTTGTGATGCGTCCGGTTCGGGTGCACTGAATAAGACCGAAGCGAAGAAGTGGATGCAGCTATTGGATCAATACAAAATCAGCAGTTGTATCTGGAATCTTTCGAATAAAGCGGAAACCTCGTCCTTGATAAAGACCGGTTGTACAAAAACGAGCGGATGGCAAAGCTCGGATTTGACTGAGACCGGAAAATGGTTTGTAAAGATGATGAAGGGGGCTTTGCCCAAAGACACCGCCGAATCAGAGCAGACGTCAGACAACTCTTCGCAACAAAACGATACGACAACAGAAGCATCAAAAGATGCGTCGAATCAAAACGGTGGTCAGTCATCGCAGGAGCAGGCAAAGGATACAAAAGTGAGTACGGGAACTGCAAAGGGTTGTAAGGTACAGGTAAAGCAGACGAACAGTTGGGGCGAAGCGCCTTACTTTTGTCAGTTTTCACTCAGTCTGAAAAACACAAATGCATCAGCGGTGACGGATTGGAAAGTAAAAATAATCTTTGAGAACGCGATTGAATTGGACTCCGGCTGGTGTGCAAATTATCAGGTCAAGGGAAAGACACTTACGATAACAGGTGCAGACTTCAACAACCAAATCGCTGGTGGCAGTGTTGTTGAAAATATCGGATTTATCGTCAAAGGAAATCAAAAACCGGTGATTGCGAACATTAAATATTTGTAAGAAATACCGGATACAGATGGTGAAACTAAGAGAAGGGGAGAAAAGCAGATGAAAAAACGAATAGGTGCAGCGTTGCTCGCGACCATGATGCTGGCGGTTTCTGTAAGCGGTTGTGGGAAAGAGACAGCCGTGACAGAGGAAACGGAACAGACACAGGTTTCGCAGGAAACACAGCCTACATTGCAGAGCGGAGATGTCACACTGCGTGTTTGGGCGGGAGAAGAAGATAAGGATTTGATTGCAACGATTGCAGACAAATTTGCAAAAGAGCATGCATCAGAGGCGAATATTACGATAGAATGGTCGCCGATGGTAGAAGGTGAGTGCCGTTCGAATTTGTTGGGAGATATCTTGAATGCTCCCGATGTTTATACGACGACGGACGGTGACATCCGCTCGATTGTAGCAGGTGGTGCTGCGTCAGAGGTGTTGAATCCGGATGAGATAAAAGCCAATAATATGGAGACTGCAGTAGAAGCTATGACGATCAATGACCGTATTTACGGTTATCCGATTACTGCGGATAATGGTTATTTCCTATATTATAATAAGGCGTATTTCTCGGAATCTGATATACAGAGTCTGAACAAAATCGTAGAGATTGCTGCAAAAAAGGATAAAGTGTTTGCGATGGACTGGTCGTCCGGCTGGTATTTGTATTCCTTTTTTGGACAGACTGGATTAAAGCTTGGATTGAATCCGGATGGTGTGACCAATTTCTGTGATTGGAATAATGCGAAAAAGGACATTAAAGGTGTGGATGTTGCAGAGGCACTTTTAGACATTGCAGCCAGCCCCGGATTTCAAAGTACATCGGACTGGCTTACTGGAATTAAGAGCGGAGATGTCATCGCATGTGTCAGCGGCGTTTGGGATGAGAGTGCGATTAAGCAGGCATGGGGCAATAATTATGCAGCAGCAAAATTGCCGACCTATCATGTAGCAGGACAGGATGTGCAGATGGCTTGTTATTTCGGATACAAGATGATTGGTGTAAATCCGTATTCAAAGAATCTTGGATGGGCACACAAATTTGCAGATTATATAGCAAATCAGGAAAATCAGGAGTTGCGTTTCCAGATGCGTGGTCAGGGTCCGGCAAATATAAAAGCGGCAGAGTCACCTGAGATAAAGGATGCACAAGCGATACAGGCAGTTCTGGCGCAGGCTGAGTATTCGGAATTGCAACGACTGGGAGCGAACTTCTGGGATGCATCGACAAATCTTGGAAATATACTGGCAGAAGGTAATCCGGATCGATTAGATTTACAGGAATTAC
>JAGAOE010000214.1 GCA_017623885.1 Eubacterium sp.
GAATGGTTATATTGTTGGTGGCTTTTTTAGAAAAGAATGATGGCGATTATCAGAGAGCGATTACAATTGCGAATAGCAGACTAAAATGGCTTGAATCTGATGAATGATGAAGAATGTGGAGGAATGGATGATGGGAATTGCAGAAAAAATTGCGAATGCGAAAGAAACTAGTTGGGTAACAGAAGGTTTGTCTGATGCAGAAGTTAAAACGGTTATGGAATTAGCTAAGATTTCTGCTCGAATTGAGAGATGTAGACTGGAAATGGGAATGACACAGCATGAGTTTGCAAAATATATGGGTGTTACCCAAGGAATGGTTTCTAAGTGGGAAAACAGAGAATACAATTTTACAATTCGTTCACTAAATGAAATTTGCCAGAAAATTGACCTTGAACTTACCGTGAGTCTTGATAAACCATGTTCCAGAGTAGACTATAAAATTATTAAATGGGAGAAAGAACAAGTGAAGAGCTCTGTGTCAAAGAATGGCTGGTGCAAAGTTTCGGTTAATAAGGAGGCGATTGCGTAATGGAATTTAATCTTGTGACAACAGGCATTGAATTAATCGGAACAACCATAAAATCCATAAATATTGAAAATAGTATTGTTGATGCGGAATGGGATTCGAAAAGAAATTTTGGACTTAATATAAATGAACCCTACTTTGAATTTCTCGAAGACGAGTATTTTTCACAAATGCAAATTGATTTTGAGATAGAGATAGAGCAGTCTGAAAAACAGCGATGTAAAATAGATATGTCTTTAGAGGGAGCTTTTGCTTCAAGAGCAGATGTTGATAAAGAAACGTTTAAACAGTTAGTAATCATCAATGGTGCAGCAGCAATTATAGGAATTGCAAGAGGAAAAATAGAGACGATTTCAGCAAGTATTTTTAATGGCGGGAAAATTGTCATTCCGTTTGTAAATGTAGTAGATTATTATAAGAGCACCTTTGAGTGATGACAAAGTTCATGGGCAAAGAGAGCCTATGAAATGAGCTGCAAACAAATAATTTACAAAGCTGTAATGCGTTACAGTTAGGGCTAGTCGAAAGACTTGAGTCTCCATCGGCGGATGGGAGGTTCCCCATTATTGGCGGGTGTATACCCGCTATTTTTGGTTTCATATGAAAGAACAAAGTATTTTATAGATAAATTTAGGCATCAAAATCGCTCACATACACAAAATGCTTGTGTGGCTTGGAAAAAAGGGGTATAGTAATATCGAATGAGACGCTTTGGAACCGTGTGTTTGCAGGACATGTGAGCAGACCGGATGTTTGAAGGGAGACAAAAGATGACAAAGACGGTAGGAAAACGAATCCGCGAATCACGCGAGCTGTGTGGCATGACGCAGGCACAGTTGGCGAGCATGGTCCATGTGACGCGTGCGAGTGTGCAATCGTGGGAGAGCGGACTGACATATCCGTCGATTGATAATTGTGTGGTATTGGCAAAGATTTTTCATGTGTCTACAGACTATTTGCTGGCGCGGACTTCCAGCAAGGTGTTGTATTTGGACGAATATGCAGAGAACGAGCGTGCATTGATTTATGATATGCTGGCGTTTTTTGACCGCAGGCATGAACAGGCGAAAAGGGAAAATCGGTTTAAGAGACCCGGCACGAAGTGAGCCGGAAGAGGAGGATGTACATGTATGATCGTTGGATAAAAAGAGGACTTGATTTGTTCTTATCCACCGTAGCACTGTTGCTGTTGTCGCCGATTTATCTGGTGTTGGCAGTGCTTGTACGATTGTTTCTGGGCAGTCCTGTATTGTTTGCGCAGGAGCGCCCCGGGCGAGGAGAAAAGATTTTCAAAATGTATAAGTTCCGCAGCATGACAGACGCGCGTGGCGCAGATGGAGAATTGTTGCCGGATGACAAACGGTTGACTCGGTTTGGTCGTTTACTTCGCGCATCGAGTCTGGATGAATTGCCGGAGCTGTGGAATATATGGAAAGGTGATATGAGTATCGTAGGACCGAGACCACTGCTCGTGAGATATTTACCGCGTTACAATGCAAAACAGCGGCGCAGACATGAGGTGCGGCCGGGGCTGACCGGTTGGGCACAGGTGAACGGACGAAATGCGATTTCGTGGGAAGAAAAATTTGCATATGATATCGAATATGTCGAAAAAGAATCGTTTTTATTTGATTTAAAAATTATTTTTATGACGGTCGGAAAGGTGCTGCGGCGTTCCGGTATCAGTCAGGAAGGTAATGCTACGATGGAAGAATTTCAAGGAACAAAGGAGTGTGAATAAAATGAAAGAGCGTATTTTTCTGTCATCTCCGCATATGTCGGAGGAAGGCTATGAGAAGTTTTATATAGAGGATGCATTTGCGAAAAATTTTATTGCGCCGTTAGGTGAAAATGTCATTGAGTTTGAAAAAGAACTGGGTGCAAAAATCGGAGCCGGACAGGGGGCGGCGCTCAGCTCCGGTACGGCAGCGATTCAGATGGCACTCATGGCGCTCGGAGTCGGAGCCGGTGATGTCGTATTTACACAGTCATTGACATTTAGCGCATCGGCAAATCCGATTACTTATGTTGGTGCAGAGCCGGTATTTGTAGACAGTGATTATGAGACCTGGAACATGAGTCCGGCAGCACTTCGCGCAGGACTGGAAAAATATAAGCAGATGGGTCGTTTGCCCAAAGCAGTGATTGTTGTACATTTGTATGGTCTGGTGGCAGATATGGACGAGATACTGCGTATTTGTAAAGAGTATGGAGTCGCATTGATCGAGGATGCGGCGGAAGGACTCGGAACGACCTATACGGGAGCATGTACGAACGGCGAACCGCGCTATGTCGGCACCTTAGGCGATTATGGTATATTTTCCTTTAATGGAAATAAGATTATCACCACTTCCGGTGGCGGTATGTTATTCTGTAATATAGCGGATGAACAAAAGGCACAGGAGCGTGTGGCGAAAGTGCGTTTTTGGTCAACACAGGCGCGGGAAGCGGCGCCTTGGTATCAGCACAATGAGATTGGCTACAATTATCGGATGAGTAATATCGTGGCGGGTATCGGACGTGGTCAGATAAAGGTATTGGATGCACGCGTAGAAAAGAAACAGTATATCTATGAATATTACAAGCGTGCATTCGGCGATTTGCAGGGGCTGTCCATGATGCCGATAGGCGAGAATATAAACAGTAACTGCTGGCTGACCTCGATTCAGTTGTCACCCGAAGCACCGGTGCGTCCGATGGATATCGTTCGTGCTTTGGCAGAGGATGACGTGGAGAGCCGACCGGTGTGGAAGCCGATGCATTTGCAGCCGGTATTTGCAGACTGTGATTTTGTTGCAGTGGATGCAAACGGTGATTTGGCGGGAAAA
>JAGAOE010000215.1 GCA_017623885.1 Eubacterium sp.
ACCTCCACCTCTGGAAATAACAATTTCGCCAGTATCTTCTAACTTACGTATAATATTAACAATCTTCTGCTGTGCTTCTTCTACATCCTTCATACGTACAGGACCCATGAATTCCATATCTTCTTTGATCATGGCAGCAAGACGCTTTGAAAGATTGTTGAAAATTGCCGTCTGAACCTGTTCGTTGCTTCCCTTAAGCGCAAGTGCAAGATCGTTATTATCAACATCATGTAATACTCTCTGAATCGCACGGTCATCAAGCAACAAGATATCCTCGAATACGAACATCTTCTTTCGAATCTCGTCTGCCAATTCCGGCTCTTCGATTTCCAATGATTCCATAATATGTTTTTCTGTTCCACGATCTACCGTGTTCAAGATATTTACGATTGCATCGACACCACCGACAATCGTGTAATCCTGATTTGCCAAAGATGCCAGCTTGCGTTCCAACACACTCTCGACCTCCTTGATCACGTCCGGAGAGGTACGGTCCATCATCGCAATACGCTTTGCAACGTCTGCCTGTTTTTCCGGTGCCAACGAGCCAAGAATCAATGCAGCCTGATTTGATGATAAATATGACAAAATCATCGCAATTGTCTGCGGATGCTCGTCCTGAATGAAGTTCAGCACCTGCGAAGGGTCTGTCTTTCGCACGAACTCGAACGGACGCACCTGCAAAGATGCAGTCAGCTTTGCAATAACTGCCTGCGCCTGTTCTTCTCCCAACGCCTTATCCAGCAATTCTTTCGCGTAACCAATACCGCCTTCTGCGATATACTGCTGTGCCAGGCAGACTTGGTAAAACTCCTCTAAAACTGCTTCCTTTGTCTGCGGAGACACACTTCTCGTATTCGCAATCTCAAGTGTCAGTTCCTCTATTTCATCTTCTTTCAGATGTTTAAATATATTTGCAGATTTTTCCGGTCCGAGTGCAATAAGCAAAATCGCCGCTTTCTGTACACCCGAAAATTCTTCGTTTGCCATGAAATCTAATCTCCCTATCTAACTGTTTTCACAATTATTTAGTCCCAATCCTCATTTAGCCAATTGCGCAGCAAGGATGCCACTGCTTCCGGTTTTTCTTCTACGAATTTCTCAATCAGCAGACGCGCTTCTGATTTTTCCGTATAAGAAATGTCTTCAATATCACTGTCATCCATTCGTGTAGATGCCAGTAAGGATTCTACAGAAAGCTCCGGCTCCAGTTCCTGAAGCTGTTCCTTTCTGGTACTGCGAAATACGACATATCCAAGCAGGAGGAAAATCAATACTGCCAACAAAATCTGGAAATAATCAGATGCTGTTCTTCCGCTTCCGCTCGAATACTGGAACACCGGTACTTCATACGCAATAATCGAAATATTGTCTACCGGAAATCCGGTCGCATTTGCTACAAGCTGATAAAAGTCCTCATCGACTTCTGTCTTGACACGCGCAGAATTATTCGCCTTAAACTCCTCAAATGTGGTGTCTTCCAACTGCCCGGTCTCTTTCATCGTATCTTCGTTGTAAGTCACATAGGTCGTGGCTACCACCGACACCGATGAAGTATCATAATTAATCGTACCGGCTCCTCCGGTCGTTTTCGTCAAACGCTCACTTAATATGTAATCTTTCTTTATATCGCTGACGGATGATTCGGTGTAATCCCCTTCTTCCATCACATAAGAATTATCATCATTGGAATCCGTTCCGGGAATTGCTGCCAATCCGCCGACTGCGTTTGATTCATAGCTGGACTCTGAATCCAAATATCCCTGCGACTGTCCTTCCGGTGCATAGAACTCATGATCCGTCGCTTCTACATTTGAAAAATCCATATCCAGATTCATGCCGACTTCGACATTATTGTACAGTTCTGTGCCAATCATGACATCTTTGACACTCTTTTTCACAGCCTGCTCATACTTCTGACGAAGGGTGAGCTGTGAATTTGCAGCACCGATTGCCGTCGTCTCATCACCACCTGCATACAGCGTATTATTATGTGTATCCATAATGGTAATCTCGTCTGTCGTCTCATTTCCGAGCGCCACAGCTACAAGTCTCGCAACTCCTGCCGCCTGTTCTTCGTCCATTTCTCCGTCCAGTTCCAGCACAACTGCTGCATAACTCGGTTCGTTCTGCGCAATCAACGTGCCATCGTCTGTCGGGATATTCATACGGATTTTGGCATCCTCTACGTTCTCAAGTGCTTCAATCGTCTCCGCAAGTTCTTCTTCCAGATACACCTGATAGCGGCGGTCTTTGTCCGCTTCCGTCGTCGTAAAGCTACCGTTCAAAGCATCGTCAATCGTAAATCCGCTGACCGGAATACTGTTTGATCCCAGAAGAATTCGCGCATTCGCTTCGTCCTCTGCATGAATCGAAAATACCAGTCCGTTATTGCTGACCTCATAATAGATATTATTGTCTGTCAGTAACTGTTTTACTTCGCCTGCCTGCTTTGTATCTGCGCAGGTCGTCAACTCGATAATCTTCGGACGCGTCATGACATAGGAAGTAATTCCAATCGCCATTACAACAGCAACAAAGATACTGGTAATAAGAATTTGTTGTTTTATATTAAATTTTTTCCACCAATCCACAATCCGTTCCCAGACCTGCTGTAACCTCTGCTGCATGTTTTTTTCTCCTATAAATTCCCATCTATATTACAATTACGTCTCAACTATTCACATTTTCATTTCATACATTACATCTGCATATTCATAATCGAATTGTATGCTTCGAGCACTTTATCCCTGACTGCTACCGTATAAGACAAAGCGGTATTCGCTTTTTTCTGTGCAATCTGCAAGTCATGCGTATTCTCTGCTTCGCCGAGCAGGAACTGAATCTCTAATGATTCCGCTGTATTTTGCAAATCATTTGTCTCATTCAGCATGTTCATCGCAGATGCAAATATCGAATCAAAGCTACTATCTCCGTCAACTACAGGCAAGCCTTGTGCCTGTGCCACATAATCCGACTGTATATTACGAATTTCTGATATATTCATCTCTCATAACCTCCTTAGCTCTTGCCAATCTGGATACCAGCCTGTGCAATCGCTTTGCTCGCCTCAAATGCAGTCGCATTTGCCTCGTAGCCACGACTTGCATCAATCAGATTTGTCATCTCTGTCACGATGTTTACGTTCGGATACGAAACATAGCCGTTCTCATCTGCATCCGGATGCGACGGGTCATATTCCATAATGTATTCACTGGTTTCATCATCCTGTACGGAGGTCACTTTCACACCGGTTCCTTTGAATCTGCGGCGCTGTCCTTCCAGTACCTCACTAAAAGGTGTCATTCGCTTTTCTGCAAAAGTCACCACTTTTCGACGATACGGCGTACCGTCCTCTGTACGTGTTGTATTTACATTCGCAATATTCTGCGCAATAATGTCTGTTCGAAAGCGCTCTGCGGTCATTCCGGACGCGCTGATATCAAACGATTGAAACAAACCCATATCTCATCCCTCCTAATTCGAGACCTATGATTCCTAACGCTGCAAAACATTTATATTATTGTTATCATTATCTTCCGATTGCTGTGCTGAGTCTGGTAAATTCCTGCGTCACACTATCCGCTATCAACTGGTAACGGAGCTGTTCTGAAGCAAGCTCTACGTTCTCTACTTCAACGTCCACGTTATTTCCGTCCAAACGGTACTTATAGCCAAATGCCTGCATGTCAAAATGTACACCTGCATTCAAGTGTGTCAGATTGACATCTGTCATTTTCTGATCTAATGAGGTCCATTTCGTCTTGCCCAATTCCTGCTGCAAAAGACTTTCAAAATCCACTTCCCGACGCTTGTATCCGGGCGTATTTATATTTGCTAAGTTGTTCGCGATGACAGTCTCTCTCAGATTACTGGCATCAAGCGCTTTATCTAACACATTTATGTAACTGTATGCACTGCTTTGAATCATCGTTTTTTGCTCCTTTCAGTAATAAATCTAACTAAAAAATTGCAAACTACTCCTACTTACTAGTTATAGTATAATTATTTTCAAAAAAAACACAAGCGTTTTTTTGTCTCTTTTTACATAATCTTGTATTTTTTTCGTTTTTCCTGCACTAGATATTGCTGTTTTCGCCTCATAATGAAACAAAAAAGGAATCTACCTTCCAGTAAATCCCTTTTCAAGCATCCTATATTACCGTTCGCCAGTCTCTCTATCTAGTTTTGCTGTTCCTTTTTTATCTGCTCCAGTTCATCAAACACCACATCGTTCAATACCTTTATGTAGGTACCGCGCATTCCGGATGAACGCGACTCAATGACACCGGCACTCTCAAACTTGCGCAGGGCATTCACAATCACCGATCTGGTAATACCTACGCGGTCTGCAATCTTGCTCGCCACCAGTATACCTTCTCTGCCGCCCAGTTCTTCGAAAATATGTATAATTGCCTCTAGCTCAGAGAACGACAAGGTCGATATCGCAGACTTTACGATTTGAATCTTACGGCTCTCTTCTGCATTTTCTTCATTTACAGAACGAAGCATCTCTAAGCCAACGACAGTAGTTCCGTATTCCGTCAGGATAATATCATCAATGTCGTAAGTAGACTCCATTCGATATACAAACAACGTTCCCAAACGCTCTCCTGCGATATCGATCGGAGCGATAATCGCCGTATAATTTTTAATATCTGTCACAAATCCGAGTGTCTCCAGATTTACGTTTTCCTTTGTGGAAAGTATTCCGAGCAGTCGTTCATTCAGCATCGGATCTATAAATCCACCGACCTCATCAACAATCAGCTCATGCAATTCTCTCGTATCTACAGACTGGCTGGAGCCGAGCACCTTTCCTTTTTTGCTGATTACGAGAATATTGGAATCCAATATTTCCGTCAACACCTCACAGATATCATTAAACACGACCTTTGAGGAGCTGTTATTGTGCAGCAGTTTGTTTATCTTTCTCGTTTTATCCAAAAGCTGTACGCTCATGTCCGCCCTCCCTTTCATCTGCTTTTCTCAGATATAGCATCACTTATATTTCAGTCATTTCAAAATAAAAATGGATATATGAAATATCATACACCCATTTTTTAGAAAATTCAACGAATAATCAGTTTTTTTCTGCCGATTTCACTTCTACATAGCCACATTGCGCATCTGCACACACAATTTTGTTTCCTTTTTCTACCATATAGCCGCCACAGTCCGGACATTTCTTTTCTACCGGTTTTGCCCATGACATAAATTCACACTCTGTGCTGTTCTCACAGCCATAATAACGTCTTCCTTTTTTCGTTTTGCGCAATACCAAATCTTTTCCGCATGCCGGACACGACACACCGATTTTTTCCAGATACGGCTTCGTGTTTCGGCAATCCGGGAATCCCGGACACGCCAAAAACTTTCCGTGCGGTCCGTATTTAATGACCATATTTCGGCCGCATTCCTCACAGATGACATCGGTAACCTCATCTGCAATCTCTATTTTTTCCAATTTTTTCTCTGCCTCAGCAACTGCTTCCTCCAAATCCGGATAGAAATTGCTGATAATCGTTTTCCACTGTACTTTTCCTTCTTCCACCATATCCAGCAGGGATTCCATATTCGCTGTAAAATGTTCATCTACTATCGTTCCGAACGCTTCGACCATAATCGAATTTACTGCTTCCCCAAGCTCTGTCATATAGAGGTTTTTTTGTTCCTTCGTCACATATCTGCGCGCCAAAAGCGTCGTGATGGTCGGCGCATAGGTACTCGGACGTCCGATTCCGTGTTCTTCCAATGTCTTTACAAGCGAAGCCTCCGTAAAATGCGGCAACGGCTGTGTAAAGTGCTGTTTTGCATCGATTTCGCTGAGTGAAAGCTCGCTATTCTCATCGAGTGCTCCAAGCAAAACATTTGCTGCTTCTTTTTCCTCATCATCTGCCGCGTATACAGATAAAAATCCTTCGAACGCAAGCTTTGATGCCGATACATGCAACTGATATTCACCCGCTTCGATCTTTACTGCGGTCGTCTCATAACGCGCGGGATTCATTCTGCTCGCTACAAAACGGTTCCAAATGAGCTGATACAAACGGAACTGATCTCTGGACAAAGAATCTTTAATCAGCACCGGCATCCTCGTAATATCCGTCGGTCGGATTGCTTCGTGCGCATCCTGTATTTTTCCTTTATTTGCAGATTCTTTCGGTGCATCTGCTGCATAACTCTCACCGTATTTTTCAGCGATATATGCGCGTGCTGCTACATCTGCTTCTTCTGCTACTCGCACAGAGTCTGTACGCAGATAGGTGATAATACCGACGGTTCCCTGACCCTTGATATCGATACCTTCATACAACTGCTGTGCCAGACGCATGGTTTTTTGTGTCGAGAAATTCAATCTTTTTGATGCTTCCTGCTGCAGCGTACTCGTCGTCAGGGGAAGCGGCGGTTTTTTGCTCCGCTCTCCTTTTTTTACTTCTTTTACAACAAATTGCTGCTGTTCCAGTTCTGCACGAATCGCTTCTACCTGCTCGCGCTTGGATAATTGGAGTTTCTTTCCGCCTTTTGTATCCAGCTTTGCTACGAGCTGTTTCTTTTCTCCTGCCACACGCAGCAACGCATCTACGGTCCAGTATTCTTCCGG
>JAGAOE010000216.1 GCA_017623885.1 Eubacterium sp.
CTTAAAGATAAAAAGGAGGAGTAATATGGCACGAACTAAAAAAACACCATTTCCGCCATGGTTTACTACACGTGCTGATGGCATAGAAAAACGATATATCAGACTTGGTGTAACGCTTACTTCCTCTGAAGCATTTAGAGACTTATCCAACTCAGCAGTTCGCATTTATCTAAACATGATGATGGAAGCAGGTGGAAACAAAGATTTCACGTTTCCATGTCACAAATATATCAACTATATGTCAAAGCAAACCTTCTTTACAGCAAGAACCGAATTAGTTAACCATGGTTTTATTACCATAAAACAAAATAATAGGAGTTGTCTTAATACCCAATTAAAACGATTTCTCAAAGGCACTAAGTTTGAGTATCTAACACTGCATAAATTAAGACACACCAATGCTACTCTATTATTAAATAATGGAGTTGATTTAAAGATAGTTTCAGATCACTTAGGACACTCTGACATTCAGATAACTGCAAAGACATATACAGCCGTTTTAGATAGCTCACGTATGAAAACTGCTGAACTTATGGAGCATATCTTGACCGAACAAACACCAAATAAACACCAAATGCTTGGAATTGGGTAATAAAAAACCCTTGGAAACCAATACTTCCAAGGGTTTTGATGTTCTTCTGATATTTTGTATAAATTATCTCTTTGAGAACTGAGGTGCGCGACGTGCAGCCTTTAAGCCGTACTTCTTACGCTCTTTCATACGAGGATCACGTGTTAAGTATCCTGCTTTCTTCAGCATCGGACGATACTCATCGTCTACCTGAAGAAGTGCACGTGAAATACCGTGGCGGATTGCTCCAGCCTGTCCGGTGTATCCACCGCCCTTAACAGTTACATTTACGTCAAATTTTTCGTTGGTCTCGGTTGCAGCGAAAGGCTGACGAACGATAACCTTTAATGTCTCTAATCCAAAATAATCATCAATGTCTCTCTTATTGATGGTAATCTTTCCAGTACCAGGTGCTAAATATACTCTAGCTACTGAACTTTTTCTTCTACCTGTTCCATAAAATTTTGCGCTAGCCACTTGTGTTTACCTCCCTCGATTAAAATGTCAAAGCTTCAGGCTTCTGAGCTGCATGCTTGTGATCAGGACCTGCATATACAAACATCTTCTTGTACATCTCACGTCCTAACGGTCCCTTAGGTAACATACCCTTTACTGCGTGCTCGATGACTCTCTCAGGATGCTTTGCTAACATCTCTTTTAAGGTAGTCTCTTTCATTCCTCCGACATAGTCAGAATGTCTGTAGTAGATCTTCTGATCCATCTTCTTACCAGTAACAACGATCTTCTCAGCATTAACAACGATTACATAATCACCGCAGTCCATGTGAGGAGTGAAGATCGGCTTATTCTTTCCTCTTAAAACTTTTGCGATTTCTGATGATAAACGACCTAAAGTCATTCCTGTAGCGTCAACAACATACCACTTGCGATCAATGGTAGCCGGGCTTGCCATAAATGTTTTCATGGTTTTTCCTCCTGAATAATTTTAACGGTAGAAGCCGGAATGGAAATGTCCGAAACCATTCTGCGTGCTCCTTTATTGTATAGCTAAAATGTTCTGCCGGGGCTGTTGGCATCACATTTCTGAACTACATTACGGAAGCATTCATTCGCTTCCACGCTGCGGCAGATTCCAAAGAATGCCATCAGCCTTTACATTTTACTACGCGATTTAACAACTGTCAACTAAATTTTTATTACATTTGCATTTATATTCGCGGGTCTTCTGTAAATACAATTCCTATCATCGTCAGTCCATGCGCCGGAGCTGTCGGTCCTGCGGCACTGCGCATTTTGGCTTGCAGTATCGCATCCATATCCTGCGGTTTTCTCACTCCGCAACCCACATCCAACAACGTTCCTGCGATAATACGCACCATATTATATAAAAATCCGGCTCCGACTACGCGTATCGTCAGCAAATCACCGTTCTTTTCTACGGTGCAGTCATACACCGTGCGCACAGTCGTCTCGACTTGCGCATGCGCAGAACAAAAGCTGGCAAAATCATGTGTACCTACCAATCGCTTTGCGGCTTCTCGCATCGCCTCGACATCTAACTTGCGGTAAGTAAAATATGAATTTCTCCGCTCTGTCGGAAGTGGAAACTCTCGATTCAGAATACGATATTCATATGTTTTGCAGCTCTCACAATGACGCGGATGAAAATCCGGTACGACCTCTGCGGATTCTTGAACGACAATATCCTCCGGCAAGCGTTGATTCACTGCGTAGCTGATTTTTTCAGCAGGTATTTTTGTATTTGTATCAAACACCGCAACGTTTCCCAACGAATGCACACCGGAATCGGTTCGACTCGCGCCGATGATCGTAATAGTTTCTCCCAGCAGGTCACTCAGTGCCTCGCCCAGCACGCCTTCTATCGTCTGCTGTCCGGGCTGTAGCTGCCAGCCGCAATAATTCGTCCCGTCATATGCAACACGCAACATCACACGCTTCATAACACAATCCTCATTACCATCAGCAGTGCGAAATACCCAAGTAATATCACATATGCACTATAATCAATCCGCTGATAGCGCAAAGGTTTCATTTTGGTACGTCCGTCACCACCATGATAGCAGCGCGCCTCCATCGCCATCGCCAAATCATTTGCACGACGAAATGCGGATACGAACAGCGGAACGAGCAGGGGAACGAGCGATTTTGCTTTTTGCAAAATATTTCCCTCATCAAAATTTGCGCCTCGTGCCATCTGCGCTTTCATGATTTTATCGGTTTCTTCTATTAAAATAGGTATAAAACGCAATGCAATCGACATCATCATCGCAATCTCATGTACCGGTACATGAAGCTTGCGAAGCGGCTTCAATGCTTTCTCCAAACCATCGGTCAATTGATTGGGTGTCGTAGTCAGCGTCATCAACGAGGTACCCAAAATCAAATAGGTCAGTCGTATCGCCATACGAACGGCTGACGCTACGCCTTCTCTCGTAATTTTCAGTTTCCAAACCTGCACCAGCACTTCGCCCGGTGTCAAAAACAAGTTAAACAGCGCCGTGATGAGCATCAATACAACGATTGCCCGCAGACCTTTCAGCATATAGCGCACCGGCACTTTTGAAATCGCTATGACACCTGCCAAAAACGCCGTTACCACCAAAAAGCCGATGATACCCTGATATGCAAATACCGAAATCAAAAACACAAGCGTTCCGAACAGTTTCACACGCGGGTCCATACGATGCAACACCGAACCGGTCGGATAATATTGTCCTATTGTTATATCTCTTAACATTTTCTATCCTCAATAGCATAGCTATTTCTTATTTTTTCTGTCTGTCATACAAACGAGCACCGACATCACAAACCTTTTTACGTCTTGTTTAATACACGTAAAATCTCTCGTTTTGCTTCTGCCACTGTCGTTGCATCACAATCGACATCATACCCTCTCGCACGTAAATCATGCATCAAATAGGTCACCTGCGGTGCCGCCAATCCGATTTTTTCCAGCTCCTTGTAGTGCTGAAATACGTTTTTCGGCGTATCATCATACATGACACTACCCTGATTCATCACGATAATGCGCTCCACATATTTTGCCACATCTTCCATGCTATGCGACACAAGAATGACTGTAATGCGCTTCTCTTCGTGCAGCTTTGCAATCTGGTCTAAAATCTCGTCCCGACCTTTGGGGTCCAATCCCGCAGTAGGTTCATCCAATATCAGCACTTCCGGCTGCATCGCCAGCACGCCTGCAATCGCCACACGGCGCTTCTGACCACCCGACAAATCAAACGGTGACTGATCATATAATTCCTCCGGCAATCCCACACTGCGCAGTGCCTCATATGCATGAAGCTCCGCCTCGTTTTTTTTCATGCCCTGATTCATCGGTCCAAAGCAAACATCTGCCAAAATAGTAGTTTCAAACAATTGATGCTCTGGATACTGAAATACCAGGCCTACCTTATTTCGCAATGCACGCATACTGTAATCCTGTGCGTAGATGTTTTCTCCGTTATAATAAATCGCTCCTTCTGAAGCACGCAACAGACCGTTCAAATGCTGAATCAATGTGGATTTTCCCGAACCGGTGTGTCCGATCACACCGATAAACTGTCCATCTTCTATTTGTAAGTCAATATCTTTCAGCGCATACATTTCATACGCAGTCCCCGGCGCATAGATATGGCTGACCTTCTCTATTTTCATTGACATTATTTCTTCCTCTAAAGCTTGCTCAATGCCTCTACCAGTTCTTCACGTGTCAAAATGCCATCCGGCAAAGGCACACCCTCTTTTTTCAGCTCATGTGCCAGCAAGGTAATCTGCGGCACATCCATTCTATGCGCCTGCAAAGATTCCACACGTGAGAAAATCTCGCGCGGTGTACCCTGCATCGCAACGGAGCCACTATCCATCACATATACATAATCTGCATCCGTGACTTCTTCCATATAGTGTGTAATCAGTATAATGGTTACACCTTTTTTTTGATTTAATTCATGAACCGCGCGAAGCACTTCTTTTCGACCGTTCGGGTCTAACATCGCCGTCGGTTCATCCAGCACGATACATTTCGGCTGCATTGCCATGACACCGGCAATCGCTACGCGCTGTTTCTGTCCTCCGGAAAGCTTGTTCGGAGAATGATGCCTGAACTTCAACATTCCTACGGAGCGAAGACTCTGCTCTACCCGTTCCCAAATCTCATCTGTCTCGACACCGATATTTTCCGGTCCGAATCCAACATCTTCTTCTACAATGCTGCCGATAATCTGGTTATCGGGATTTTGAAACACCATGCCCGCACTCTGACGCACATCCCACAAGTTTTTCGCATCTGAGGTATCTTTTCCATCTACCCACAGCGTGCCCTCTGTCGGACTCAAAAGCACATTCAAATGCTTTGCCAATGTCGATTTACCGGAACCATTATGTCCCAGTATTGCCACAAAGCTACCGGGCTTGATATCTATATCTACATGGTCCAGTGCTGTCTGCACAGATTCTACATTTCCGTCTTCGTCACGTCGGATGTATTCATGCACTAATTGTCTCGCTTTTACCATCATTGTCATTTCTGCAGTCTCATCCTCTCGCTTGCTTACCAGTGTAAATGGTGTAGTTCACCCTGTGTTTTCATATGTGCAAATCCCTGCTGGCGCAATGCTTCGTACAATACGACTGCCACTGAATTTGACAAATTTAAAGAACGTGTTTCGCCCACCATCGGAATTCTCACACAGGTATCCGGGTGATCTTTCAAAATCTCTTCCGGAATTCCCGCGCTCTCTTTTCCAAACATAATATAGCTTCCATCCGGGTAACTCACATCGGAATAAATATGCTGTGCCTTTGTTGTCGCAAAATAAATCTGTGCACCCGCATTACGCGCCAGAAAATCCTCATAATTTACATATGTAGTCACATCAAGCTGCGCCCAATAATCCATTCCTGCACGTTTTAACGCCTTTTCACTCAAAGAAAATCCAAGCGGCTCAATCAAGTGCAGACGCGTATCAGTCGCCACGCAGGTACGGCCGATATTTCCGGTATTCGCAGGAATCTCCGGTTCCAATAATACGATGTTTATCATTTTGCAGCCTCCGCGCGTAATCTTGTAATAAATCGCTCCAGTCTGCCCAGTGCCTCTTTCAGATTTTCCAGCGAATATGCATAGGAAATACGCAAAAATCCTTCTCCGCAATCACCAAACGCCGTTCCCGGAACGACTGCCACCTTTTCCTCTTTCAACAGACGTGTCGCAAATTCATCCGAGCTCATACCAAATTCCTGAATTGACGGGAAAATGTAAAATGCACCAAACGGTTCAAAACACTGTAAGCCCATACGCTCAAACTCATGTACCAAAAATCTGCGTCTCTGGTTGTACTGCTCACGCATCATTGCGACGTCCTCATCGCCGTTTCGCATCGCTTCTACCGCAGCATACTGACTGTTTGTCGGCGCACACATAATGGCAAACTGATGAATTTTAAGTATCTGTTCCATGATCGTTTTCGGACCACAGGCATAGCCCAGACGCCATCCGGTCATCGCATGTGATTTTGAAAAACCATTGATGACGATGGTTCGCTCACGCATACCCGGAATCGATGCAATCGATGTATGCTCTTCCAGATAGCACAGTTCTGCATAGATTTCGTCGCTGAGCACAAACAAATCGTGCTTGATGACTACTTCCGCAATCGCCTCTAAGTCCTTCTTTTCCATTACCGCACCGGTCGGATTGTTCGGAAACGGCAATACTAAAATTTTTGTTTTCGGTGTAATCGCTGCTTCCAGCGCTTCCGGTGTCAGTCGAAACTGGTCTTTTTCTTTCAGCTCAATAATAACCGGCACACCGCCTGCCAACACACAGCACGGCTCGTATGAAACATAACTCGGCTGCGGAATCAACACTTCATCACCGGGATCTATCATCGCACGAAACGCATTATCGATGCCTTCACTTCCACCGACCGTAATCAGTATTTCTGACATCGGGTCATAGCACAGATGGAATCTGCGTTCCAAATACTTCGAAATCTCCACACGCAGCTCTTTCAAGCCGGCGTTGGATGTATAAAATGTACGTCCCTTTTCAAGTGCAAAAATGCCCTCATCTCTGATATGCCAGGGCGTATCAAAATCCGGTTCGCCGACACCGAGTGAAATCGCATCAGACATCTCACTGACGATATCAAAAAATTTACGGATACCGGACGGTTTAATCGTTGTTATCTTTTCATTTAACGGATTTCTCATGGTATCATCATTATCCTTTCATCCTTTGGTGCTGCTACCATTACGGTACCGTGATCCTTATATTTTTTCAAAATAAAGTTTGTCTTTGTGCTGAGCACTGAATCCAATGTCGAAAGCTTATCGCTGACAAACGATGAAATATCGCGCAAGGTTTGTCCTTCCAGTGTCACCATCAAATCAAATCCTCCGGAAATCAGATATACGGAATTCACCTCCGGATAATTGTAAATGCGCTCTGCTACTTTATCAAATCCCATATCACGCTGGGGTGTCACACGCACCTCAATCAACGCTGTCACCTTTTCTACATCGGTTTTATCCCAGTCAATCAATGTATGATAGCCGCAGATAATGTGCTCCGCTTCCATCGCTTCCAGCTCATTCATAACCATCACTTCATCCACACCCAGCAAAACCGCCAGATCATGAATATTCACACGACTGTTTTTCTCGATAAATGTCAATATTTTTTCTCTCATATGTCTACCCCTTTCCCTTCATCTGTTTCACATTCAGACTACTTTATACAATTCATCTGTTTTCGGCGGCTCTAAAAACCGTCGTTCTTCTCCTGACAGTATCACTCTGTCATTTCCTTCCGTCACTTTTCCGATGCATACCGCCGGAATGTCCGCCGCTTCAAGCGCGCGTACCAGTCCGTTTCCATCGCTCGCTGCCATCAGCATACAACCGCTGCTGATCAGCTCATACGGATTGATATCAAAAAATTCGCATACCTCTACGGTTTCTTGACGAAGCGGAATCTTTTTCAAATCAATTTCTAATCCGACACCGGCACTCTCCGCCATTTCCCATAAGGCGCCAAAAATACCGCCCTCTGTTACATCATGCATAGCACTCACACCGGCGCGCACGGCGACTCTCGATTCCGGAAGGACGGATAAATAACGGTCAAACGCTTTTGCTTCACGCACCAGTGCCTGCGGATATCTGCTCAGCAATTCGTCCTCTTTTTCCTTCGCAATAATCGATGTTCCTTCCAAGCCAATCCACTTTGTGACGATGACATCCATACCGGGTTTGGCTCCTCCTGTCGAAATCAATTGTCCTTTCTTTACTTTTCCGACTCCGACAACGGATATCACCGGTTGATTAACGACTCTCGTCACTTCGGTGTGACCACCCATAATCTGTACATTTGCCGCATGTGCGGCGGCCTCTGCCTGATCCATCATCGTCCGCAGCTTGGCTTCTGATAGCTTTTCCGGTAAAAGAAAAGTAAGCATCACACCGATGGGTTCTGCTCCTGCACTTGCAAGATCATTGAGCGTAATCTGAATCGCCAGATGCCCAATGTCCTTTGCTGTGCCGGTAATCGGATCTGTCGATAAAACAAACATCTCATCCTCCTGCAATACTACAGCAGCACAGTCTTCCCCTATGGAAGCGCCAAGCAGCACTTCCGGGCGATCTGTTCGTATTTGTTTTAGTACTGATCTTTTCAATACTGCCTCCGGTACTTTGCCTACTTTCATAATATCCTATATCCTCTTTTTCGATTATTCTTCGTAACTATTCAGTACCTTCATATACCGAACAATTACTACTCTTCTATTATAACGTCTTCTTCAGAATCCTCGACAGGTTCCTCCTCTGACTCATCGGGCTCTTCAGGTTCCGGCTCGGATTCTTCCTCATCGTCCGGCTTCTCATCCTTTTTGCCTTCTTCCTTCTTTGCCTCTTCCTTTTCCTTTTCTTCTTTTTCTTTCTCTTCTTTTTCCTTCAATGCTTCTTCTGAATTCGCTGCTGCAGCCGCACGGATGGTCTCTTCATCCTTTGTGGCAATCGCTGCCTTCATCGCTGCTACTGCCTCTTCATTGTCAGATTTGATACCGACAACAATAATCTTCGGCGACGCATTGTAGGTACTGCTGTTGTACTGTTCACGACTGACCTCTACACCATTCTCTTTTATGATTTTCCATAATTTAGCAGTGTATCCGGTATGAGAACTCTGTGTTTTCTGCACATATCCAATCGGGAATTCGGAAGAAGTCTCGATTTTAAGCTCCGGCTCTGTCGTGCTGGTTGTTTCGCTTTCATAAATGACTTCTCGCCCTGCTGCACGTGTTTCATCACCATATATCGTAAATGTGATCTGCATGCCGCTGGTATAACCCTCGATATAGATCGGGAAATCTTTGTTATTCGTGAACTTCAAATCCTTATAAGTTCCGGCAATCGCTGCATCCATAGACGGCTTCACATAGCTGACAATCATCGAATGACAAAAACGCTCATCAATCGCCAGCTCTGCACGAATGACTGCATTATACAATGTCGTAGACACCTGACAGATTCCACCGCCGTATGTCTGAACCGTCGTACCATTCTCATAAGAACCCGCCAACTCATAACCGTTTTCTGCAGTAAACGGATTTACTGCCTCATATACAGAAAACTGTTCTCCGGGATAGAGCACCTTACCGTTAATCTTCTTTGCTCCGTTTCGTACATTCTGCGCACGACCTGCTGCCGATGTACCAAAATCTGTGGTAAACGTACCGAGTACGTCTGTCACTCGCTCAAGCTGTTCTTTCGTGCCGACCGGCTCCACTACCTCTGCTGCCAGCTCCAATGTCGTATCTGCAAGCGTCCATTCATTCTCTACATATGCAAGAATATCTTTTGCAGATTTTTCGATATCTACCGCAATACCGTTCTGTCCTTCGGTAATCGTAAACGCTCCGTTTTCACGAATTAATCCATAGTTCTGTGCTTCCTGATTCATATCTGCGGTATTCGTTTCCAAAAAGCTCTTTATCTTTGCTTCATCTGCGGTATATGCGATATCGTATACCAGATTTTCATGCTCTAAGTCTTTCTTTGACTTATAGCGCTCAATCAAATTTCCTGTACGTCCTACGTTTACCGCATCCTTGACCAGCAAACGGTTCGACCAGGTCACACCCAAATCTCCGGCTGTAGCAGTCACGCTCTTGTCATCTACGGTAAATGTGAACTGTTTATCTGCCAGCGAAGCCACATATTCATCCACTGCTTCGACCGCCTGCACTTCCGTCATGCCGCCTACCGCAATCTCTCCGATATAAATGTTGTCTGCGATCAGACGCTCTGAATATTCATCCGCATAAGCTGTTGTACCGGCATATATTCCTGCTGCACAGATGACTGCAGCAATCAATGCTCCACCTATCTTCCAAGCAATTTTTTTCTTCTTATTTGTTACCATAATTACCTCTCTTGTTTTTCATTCTGATCATACGTCTCTTCATCTAACTTGTATCCGATGTCTTTTCGCATCGGATTACTTCCCTCAATTCTGAACCTTAATTATATACTACCTCTTTGTCTTTTTTCAATACGCAAAAACCGCTAGAATAATTGACATAAATTCCTGATTTTAGTATATTATTAACGATTTACGCAAATGCGCTCATAACCATTGGCAAAACCATCGCAATGACAAGTATAACTGCGATTACACCTGCCATAATTTGGCGTTTTTGATCTTTTTTAGAAGCTGTTTTTTTCATAGAATCCACCTCTTTCATATAATTGCATGAACCAATATGTACCATATAACAGAGCAAAAAGAACTAAATTTTCCAGAAAGGACTTGTTATGCTATTACCTTTTTTAACAATTTTTATCGTCATCACCGTCTATATCGCAATTCGTCGAAACGCTGCCATGCGAAAAGAACAACAATTGTTTGAAAATTTTGTCGCACGTGAGCAGGAAGCAAACTGGACACGCAAGCAGGACATCTCAAATCTCGCATATATTAAGCTTCCGTTAGAACAGCTTCCACTGGGAAAATACGATGATGAAATCCTGCATAACTACGAATCTGCGCTGTGCGATTTATCCTTGCAGCCAATCTGCAATCTCAACGGCATTTCTAACACAGAGCTCAAACTCCGCTACGGCGTTGCAAATCTGAATACACTCAGCCAATGCGACACCAATTATAGCACGCTTGTATCCCTTTTGGCAAACTATGGTGAAAAACTTTATGAACTTTCTCACTATGCAGAAGCCACACAGGTGTTAGAGTATGCAATCTCTCTCGGCTCCGATGTCGGAAAAACATACGATTTGCTCGCTACTTTATATAAGTACGAAGGACAGATTGAAAAAATCGACGCACTTTACAAATCTGCAGAAGAACTTTCTTCCATTCGAAGAAATTCTATCCTGCGCAAGCTGGATGCTCATCTTCATCCGCAGCAGGAAGTCGAGCAGTCAAATGCTGCCGCTATTACAATTCAGAGCACCGATGAGGAGGAAGCGTCATCATGAACATTGTTCTAACTGCCATCAACGCCAAATATATTCACTCGAATCCGGCTCTTCGAAATTTTATGTCTTATGCTGCAGATTGCAAAGAACATCTACAGCTTTTGGAATATACCATCAATCACTCCGCCGACCGGATATTAGAAGGTATTTTCCGTGCAAAGCCTGATGTGCTATGCTTTTCCTGCTATATCTGGAATATTTCTCTTGTTCGAAATTTAATTTGTGAAATTCACAAGCTGCTTCCCGAAACGCCCATCTGGCTGGGCGGCCCGGAAGTCTCATTCGAGGCAGCTTCTTTTTTAGAACAACATCCGCAAGTGACCGGCATCATGTGTGGCGAAGGCGAATCGACCTTTCATTTACTGGCACAGCATTACATCTATCATCACCCGCAGTCACTTTTGGACATTCCGGGGCTCGTATTCCGTCAAAACGATAAACTTCATAAGACTGAAGCGAATACTACACTCGACATGGATCAGCTCCCGTTTTGCTATGATTCGATGGAAGATTTATCACACCGCATTATTTATTATGAATCCAGTCGCGGCTGTCCGTTCCGTTGCAGCTATTGTCTCTCTTCTCTGGAAAAGAGCTTACGTTTTCGCAATCTTGAACTTGTAAAGCGTGAATTATCCTTTTTCGTAGAGCAGGGCGTTCCGCAAGTCAAATTTGTCGACCGCACCTTTAACTGCAATCACGCACATGCGCTGGAAATCTGGAAACATCTGCGCGATATGGATCGCGGAATTACTAATTTTCATTTTGAAATCAGCGCAGACTTATTAACGGACGAAGAGCTGGCATTCTTAGAGACACTTCGGCCGGGGCTTGTTCAGTTCGAAATCGGTGTACAGTCTACAAACCCTGCTACCATTACCGAAATACATCGGCAGATGAACCTTTCACGGCTCAAAGAAGTCGTAACGTCCATTCGCTCGTGGCGTAATATTCACATGCATTTGGACTTAATCGCAGGTCTTCCGTTCGAAGATTATACTACTTTTTCGCGCTCCTTCGATGAGATTTTTTCACTCTATCCCAGCCAGCTTCAATTAGGCTTTTTGAAGGTGCTGAAAGGCTCCTACATGTATGAACACGCGGCTGAATATGACCTGACATGGCATTCCTCTGCGCCCTATGAAGTATTGTCTACACGTTGGCTGAGCTACGATGACATTTTGCGCATCAAACGGGTAGAAGAAATGCTGGAAGTATATTATAACAGTTGGCAATATTCTCTCACGATACGACTTTTGTTATGCGTATATCCGAGTGCCTTTTCATTGTTCCAGCGCCTGGGCGATTATTATGACCGCCATCAATTATTTGACTGCAAACATTCACGCCTTGCACGGTGTGAAATTCTTTTGTCATTTTTGGAAGAAGAAATACAAACAAACACATCCCTCGCGCTTAGCGACACACTTCTTCCCATGTTTCGCGAGTCACTGGTCTATGATTTGTACGCACGCGAAAACTGTAAAAAACGTCCCGATTTTGCCTGTGATCTCGCTGATTACAAGCAGCAATTACGCATGTTGGACATCGAGCGCAAAGGCAGTCTGCGTCATATAGAAGTATTTCACTATCCTTTCGTATGCAGCGATGCCGATATGATTCACGAGCTCCCTTCTGCCTCTGTCGAGCCGCTGTTTTATCGCTTCAATTACGAGCAACGCGACCCGCTCAGTTATCAGGCAGCAATCGAACACGTGATACTCACCTGAATCTGAAACACGCTATTTTCTTTATACAATTTCAAATGTCAAAAGCCCTTTTCTAAACTTCACACTGGCAAGCGCACAAAGCGTGTTTCTTGTTACACAAGAATGCTCCGCATGGATCGCACTGTGGCGGAATAGAACAATGTTGCTATCGCAACCCGCCACAGGCGAAGCATGTCGTATCCGACATGCTCTATTCAAGCGTCTTTGCACGATGGAAATGAGACTTCAAATCGTGGAAGCCTTTGCTGAACACGATTTCGCTTTGGGAAGGCTCATTGGAATGGTTCGTGCAACCGAGCGAAAAGAAATATGTTTGTGCCGTTTGACAGTTCGTTTCCTAAAACGGCGCTTTTGACATCCAAATTCCACACAAAAAAGGAGAACGACTATGCATTATCTCGCGATTGATCTGGAAATGACAGGTCTGAACGTAAAAACCGACCGCATCTTGGAAATCGGTGCTATACGCATGGAAAACGGAATTCCCGGCGCAACATTTTCTGCGCTCATCCATCCGCACTGCCGCCTTTCCGAAGAAATCACTGCGCTTACCGGCATCACACAGGAAATGGCAGAACAGGGCGAAGAACTAACCGATGTGCTGCCTCGTTTTCTCGACTTCGCCGGTCAGCTCCCCTTGCTGGGGCACAATCTCATGTTTGATTACTCCTTTTTGAAACAGGCATGTGTCAATCAGCGTCTTGCTTTTTCAGCCGACGGTATCGACACACTAAAAATCGCGCGTAAGCTTTTACCTGCCGAACAGAAAAAAAGTCTGACTGCATTGCGCTCCTATTTCTCGATTCACACAGAAACGATTCATCGTGCAGTGGACGATGCCTATGCAGCAGCCTGTGTGTACGAACGCCTTTTTGCGGACTTTGGTTCTGAGGCTTCGTCTGTTTTTTGTCCTTCACCGCTTCGTGTGAACATAAAAAAACAGCAGCCTGTCACGATTCCGCAAACGGAACAGCTCACCAGACTGCTGTCTGAACAACATCTCGATTTAAACACATGGCTTCGAACACACGAAAGCATCGGTGTAAATACACAATACACACAAATCAGTCAACTCACGCGAAGCGAGGCTTCCCGCATCATCGAACGATTGCTTCACCCTTGACCGCACAGCCGTACTCACGCATCTGCTTGAAGCTTTATGCGCACTTTTCGTTTTCTGCTTCCGTCAAACTCCATCAGATAAATGCTCTGCCACGACCCCAGCGCCAACTTTCCATTCTCGACAGGAACAGTCACCGATACGCCGAGCAACGACGCACACAAATGTGCCACAAAGTTTCCTTCCAGATTGTGGTATTCTTCATCGACACCTGCCATTTTTCGAAGTGCCCGCGTGTAATCCACCGCCAGATACGGATCTTTGTTTTCCGAAATCAGCAAACCGGCTGTCGTATGCGGCAAAAATAATGTACAAATCCCGGATTTCACACCACAGTCAGCTACCAGCTTCTGCACTTCTTCCGTAATGTCCAACATCTGTATATGCCCCTGCGTCTGTATATATATCGTGTAAAGTGCTCCCATCATTTTCTCCATTCTTTTTCATCTGTATATCCAAGGAAATACATCTATTTTCAGCAACGATCTTCCGCATTTCTCTATATTACTCATCAAATTCGACTGTCACAAAAAATCCTTTCGGCGTTTCCTTAATCTCTTTTACGACACCTTCGGTGCTCACAAGACGCTCATGATATGCAAAATTTGCAGACATGGCAAACGCATCTCCCAATGTATAGTAGTAAGAATTGGGCAATTTGCCTTCTGTAATTTTTAACACATCTCCTTCATTTAAAAGACCGGTTCGCTCCATCTTAAATTCAATCTCTCTCATTGATTTTCAAGTCCTTTTCCACTTTGTGTTTTCCATTTTTTCTCAATTTAGCATACATCACTTCGCCCCAAAAGTCCATGCACTTTTCCGATATGACGGCAATGCTTTATGCACTTTGTATAGTCGCATCAATTTTAGTTCAGCATTTTTCCCAATTTACATTTCGCGCAACTGCTGTTACCCTAATAGCAGGTTCGACAGCTCCCTCTATTCTTTATAACATTCTTCATAATATTCTATGATCAAGTAATATTCAGTCAGAAGGAGATCTCATATGTTTCAAAAAATACATCGAACAATTCTACATGTGTCACTCGCTTTCGTTCTCACAATCGCATTGATTTTTCCATGCACAGACAAAGCGTTTGCCGCAACCGACGATTCCATTCCGTTTGTCATTCTATCTGTCTATCAAAAATCGATTCCGATCGATGGTCAATTCTTGTTAGTCGCATTTACTTCAAACGGGAAAATGCCCACTTTTAAAAGCAGCAAATCTTCTATCGCCAGCGTCAACACCTACGGTGTCGTGACCGGCAAAAAATCAGGCACCTGTACGATTACCGCAAAAATCAAACGCGCAGAAGCCTCCTGTCGGGTCACGGTAGAAAAATCTGTTGTTACCATCAGCGACCGTCGTATCACGATGGAAAACGGTGCATCCCTACAGTTATCCGCAACCGTTTCTACCGGCCACGATATCAAATGGCGCTCCTCATCCTCTGCCACCGTCAGTGTGGATGAGACCGGTCTGATTACTGCAAAAAAATGCGGCAGCGCGACAATTCGCGCCACCGCTGATGGTGTCACAGCCACTTGCAAAGTCACTGTCAAAAAGCCTTCCCTTTCGCTCAATCAGTCTCAAATCACGCTCCATCCGGAAGATACCTTTCAGCTCACAGCAAACTGTTCTTCCACGCGACCGCTCAAATTTCGCTCCTCGAAATCTGCGGTTGCCAGCGTAGATGAAAGCGGTCTGATCATCGCACGCAAAAAGGGAACTGCCATCATCACAGTATCTGTGGACGGCGTCAGTCGCACCTGCCGTGTGATAGTAAAACAACCGCTCGTCTGACTGCTGTTATCACGTATTAGGATTTCACGCAGTTGACTCCACTCGGATCTGTCGGACCTACATTTACACGCGTATTTTCCGGCACGGAAGATGTAATAAACGCACCGCCCCCAATCGTTGAATTGTCGCCCACCACAGTCTCTCCGCCGAGAATACTCGCGTTCGAGTACACGGTAACATTATTTCCAATGGTAGGGTGGCGCTTGACATCAGACAACAACTGACCCTTTCTGGTAGATAACGCACCCAGCGTTACACCCTGATACAATTTTACGTTGTTTCCAATCTCTGTCGTCTCACCGATGACCACTCCGGTTCCGTGATCGATAAAGAAATATTCACCAATCGTAGCACCCGGATTGATATCGATACCCGTACCGGAATGCGCGTACTCTGTCATCATACGCGGTACGAACGGCACGTGACTCAAATACAATTCATGTGCAATACGATACACAAAAATCGCAAAAAATCCCGGATAACAGAAGATGATTTCTTCCTTGCTCTTTGCAGCCGGATCTCCGTCAAATCCGGCCTGCACATCCTTTAACAAAAGCTCCTGCAGCAAAGGAATCCGCGCCGCAAACCGGCAACTGATATCCTCCGCCTGCGCAAACAATTCTTCGTGCGTAAATGATTCATGATCCGCGCACTCCAGTGCAATCGTCACCAGCTCGCGCAATTTATGAATCGCACTGCTGCATTTATATGCCACATAATCATCCAGATTACTTCTCAGACATTCTTCCTGCTCCATGTATCCTGCGAACATCACACATCGCAGCTCTCGAATCAGTTCTTTCACCTGTCCGCGATTCGGAAGCTTTCGGTCTTCCACTGCACGCAGCAGCTCATACTTTCCGTAGTTTCTCTTTATATCTGTAATTGCCTGATTTAGCAACGCCTGATTTCCCTTTTCTCTCATTTTTCTGTCCAGTCCTTTCTTCACGACACAATACTACTACCGCTTCTATTTTATCGGTATAAGGAAACATATCTACCGGCTGGCATTCCAAAGCTTTGTAGCCTTTTTTTCTGAAATATTTCAAATCTCTGCCCAGCGTGTGCGGATCACACGAAATATAAACCACTCGTTTCGGAGCCAGAAGTGCGACTGCATCCATAAACATCTCACTGCTACCGCTTCTTGGAGGGTCCATAAACACGACATCGATTTCTTGCCGCTCTGCCTTTGCTCCGGCAACCATCTCGCGCATATATTCTCCTGCATCACCCTGATAAAATGTAATGTTTTTGCAGGAACAATGCTTCGCGTTTGTAATGGCGTCTCGCACTGCTGACGGATTCAACTCGATTCCGATCACCTGTTTTGCTCTCGCAGCCGCAGTCATTCCAATCGTTCCAATTCCGCAATACGCATCTATCACGGTTTCTTTTCCGGTCAGCTTTGCATATTCCATCGCCTTTTCATACAATACTTTTGTCTGTATGGAATTAACCTGATAAAATGAATTCGGCGAAATCCGATAGCGATTTCCGCACAACTCATCCTCGATATATCCCTTACCATATAATATGATATTTCTCTCTCCGAGTACCATGCTCGTATGTCGATCATTTACATTTAGCACGATAGAAGTGATTTCCGGGTGCTTCTGGCGCAGCGCTTTCACAAAATGGTTTTTTGCCGGCAAAATCGGTGACACAAGTACAAGCACGACCAGCATCTCACCGGTCACATGTGCTGTCCGCACCATCACATGGCGCAACAGACCATATCCACTGTCCTCGTCATACGTTTTTATTTTAAATGATTTTATCAAATCACGTATCGTCGCTATCACGGCATCCGCACGCGCATCCTCGATCATACACTGTGTAACCGGCACAATCCGGTGCGAACCGTTTTCATACACGCCTGAGATTACATTTCCTTTCTTATCTCGTCCAAATGCCGCATGTACCTTGTTTCGATAATGTGTCGGCTTCTCCATTCCCAATACCGGGTGAACAAGCATATCACCTACACATTCCTTTACAATCTGACGTTTCTTTTCCAATTGCTGTGCATAGGGCATTCCCTGATACTGACAGCCACCACACTTTTGGGCAAAAGGACATTGCAGTTCTTTCTTTTCTCCCGGCTGTTTTTTACCTGACACAACCTTTTTTTGTACCTGCATTTGGTTTTCTGTCTGATGGTTACGATATGTTTTCTTTTGATTTCCGTCTCGTCGTTGCTGCGACAGTTGTCCTTTCATCTTCGGAATCCTTTCTTCAATTCTAATACTGTTTTTAGCCTACCACACCACTCAGATTTAAACAACTCCCATTTTTACACATCATTTTATCGCAAAGCGACCGCAGGTTCGCGCCTTTCCACACACGCGCCTATGCGATTCACGGATTGACATTTCCGTCAAACATGGTATAGTCAATTCTGGATAATTTTTTACATTTGTTGTTTTTTAGGAGAAATCTATGTATTCCAACATGGGCGAGGCAGCGTTAGAAGCCGTCAAAACAGAAGAAGGCCGCAACGCTTTTATCACACAAAACGAAAAATTTATTATCGGATGTGCCAATCGCTTTACCAAACGTTATATCACCAAAAGTGATGACGAATGGTCCATTGCATTGATTGCTTTTTCCAACGCGATGGATACCTACGATGCTGAGAAAGGTAATTTTCAATCTTATGCCAGATTGCTGATTGAGCGCAGACTGACAGACTACATTCGTACACAGGCACGTTTTGCAGGTGAGTATTCTACAGAACCCTATGTTTTCGAGGGAAATGTTGACGAGGATTCTGATGCCGCCGCATATCAGATGCATATCGTGCGTGCGACAAGCACCAGTGATGAGAATCCGATTCGCGATGAGATCCTCGCACTCAATGAATTATTGGCGGATTACGACATCTCTTTTATGGAGCTGACTACCTGTTCTCCGAAGGCTGCCAAGACAAAAGCAGCTTGTTTTCAAGCCGTCTGTTATATGCAGGAACACCCCGATTTAGTAGATAAAATGCGAAGCTCGCGGTTGTTCCCGATTAAAATAATAACAGAAAATACCAAAGTACCCCGAAAAATTTTGGAACGACATCGTAAATATATTATAACAGCAACGGAAATACTATGTAATGATTTCCCCCTGCTGCAAGAATATATCAAATAAATCTAGCACCTGCTAGTTAGAAAGGAGAAGGAACGATGAAAGCTGTTATCGTAGATATAAGTAAAAACGATGCTGTAATTCTTCGTGATGACGGTCAGTTTGAAAAAGTAAAAAACAAGAACTATTTCATTGGTCAGGAAATACTTTTACAGCCGCAAGTCATCCGTTTCCCCAAGCAGGTCGCAGTCGCCGCTTCTGCTGCAGTTGTTCTCGCAACATGTGGTGGCATGGGATCGTACACTTGGAGCAATCCGATTTCTTATGTCAGCCTTGACATCAATCCTTCTATTGCATACTCATTAAATGAGTTTAACCGTGTCATTGCCGTCAGCGGCATGAATGATGAGGGAATCGCTGTTGTAAATGAGATTGAAGACTCATTGAAAAACGTAGATATCACAACAGCACTTACCATTACAGTGGAACAATTGTCTACTGATGCATATCTGGATACTGAAAATCCCAATTATATGATTATCAGTGTGTATTCTGACAAGGATTCAAAAGCTTCTGACTTGAAATCCTCTGTCGATGCCTTTTCGGAAAGCACCGTAGAGACCTGTTGTATCACTACTGTAAATGTTACAAAAGAAACAAAAGAGACTGCCGATTCCTACGGTATTACTGCCGGAAAGATGGAATTGATTAACGAAATTACCGAGACAGTCACAGATCCTCAGGAAGTAGACCCTGCCCAACTGGCAGATATGACCGTCGCAGAATTAGAACAGACAAAGACGGTCGCTGCATCCGGCGCTTCGATTTCAGAAGCAGTCGCCGCTGTTACTCCTGACGAAGAAGTTCCTGCAGACACTCCTGCGGCAGACCCCAATGCGGTCGCTTCTGAGAGCAAGCCTTCCGGCGATGCAGCAGAAACCGTTTCTGCCGAAAAGAGCGAGACGGAAGAAGTCTCACCTGCCAGCGAAACTACCACGAATGCTCCGGATGATTCCACACAGGCGATGCCTGCATCAGAAATCACTGATTCCACAGATGCTACTTCTACCAGCAATACGGTAACACCGCCTTCTGTAGATGCTTCTTCCGGCACGAATAGTACGGATGCCACAGGCACCGGCTCTTCCGACAAGAAGAATGATTCATCTGAGAAAAATAACAGCAACAACGGTAATAGCGGCAATAATAGCAATAGCAACAATAATTCAAACAACGGAAATAACAGCAACAAAGACAACAATTCGAACTCATCTTCTTCCAAAGGAGAATCTTCTTCATCCGAAAAGAAGAATGATACGAATAGCTCTTCTGAAAAGTCAGAATCATCATCTTCTGACAAAAAAGGTTCTGATAAAGGAAATGAAACCCAGAATTCAAACACGGTAGAAGAAGACAGCAGTTCTCAAACGAACAGCAATCTGGAGCTTCCCCCTTCCGATGCACCCGCTGTCAATGATTCCGACTTCGTTCATCAGATTGTTGTATGTAGTATACTTAGCTAAACGCTATTTCCCACATAAAGCTATCAAAAAAAGAGATTTGCAAAAATCTCTTTTTTTTGACAACTTTTTTATTTTGATTATGCACAGAACATTGCTTTGTGTGCAAAAAAATGATAGGATATTCACAGGAACATCATGTTAATATTTTAACAACCATGTAACTATGCAATTTCACCATAGCTACATAAAACTATATTCTATTTCAAGGAGGACTTTTCATGAGCTTTGAGGCTGAATACAAACAAAAACTTGTAACTGCAGATGAAGCAGTCAAAGTCGTAAAATCCGGCGACTGGGTGGATTACGGATGGTGTAACGGTACACCTGACATACTTGACCGCGCACTTGCAAAACGCACCGATGAATTGACAGATATCAAATTACGCGGTGGTATTTTATTAAAACCGTTGGCTGTATTTGAGCGTGAAGATGCAAAAGAGCACTTCTGCTGGAATTCATGGCATATGTCAGGTCTCGATCGCAAATTAATCGCACGCGGCTGTGCTTACTATTCACCGATTCGCTATTCTGAATTGCCGCGCTATTACCGCGAAGGAAACTGCTCTGATGTCGTTATGATTGTCTGTGCACCGATGGATGCTCACGGCTATTTTAACTTCGGACCCAATGCCTCTCACTTGGCTGCTGCTTGTGAAATGGCTCGCACCGTCATCGTGGAAGTAAATGAAAATATGCCTCGCTGTCACGGCGGTTTTGAAAACAACATTCACATCAGCGATGTGGACTTTATCGTAGAAGGCGATAATCCTCCGATCGGAGAAATGGGCGGCGGCGGTGCTGCTACCGAAGTAGACAAAGCTGTAGCAAAGCTGATTGTGGAACAGATTCCCAACGGAGCCTGCCTCCAGCTCGGCATCGGCGGCATGCCGAATGCAGTCGGCTCTATGATCGCAGATTCTGACCTGAAAGATTTAGGTGTTCATACCGAAATGTATGTCGATGCATTTGTCGATATCGCA
>JAGAOE010000030.1 GCA_017623885.1 Eubacterium sp.
GATACGTCATGTGCTTTTAGGGAAATCAATCTGCCTACCGACAGAATACGCATTCCGTCATACGCTTCCCAACAGCTCTTTTCAGTCGGTACCCGACTTTGTTTTTCCAAATACACGCGGTCCAAAGGATTGTGAAACAGCGAGACGCTTTGTTCCATTTCCGGATAAACCGCCAAAAAATTTCGTTTTCCCTCTTCCGACACGAGAAACACATGGTCAAACGCTGTATAACATGCACGGTCTATCGCGCGTGAATAGCCTGATTTTGCATAATCGCTGTGAAAAAAAGCCACACGTTTTTTTGCCTGTACATATTCTGCCACATAGTAAGCACTACCGCCCTCGATATATGCCACTGCAAGGTCATATTTTTTATCTGTACGCTCTGCGCCCTGCGCCAGCATACGCCAAAACAGCTTGTCTGCCTGTAGCTTTTTTCGTCTGCACATCTCGATTGCTGTACGAAACAGATAAGGCAGTTGAACGAACAATACACCCTTCAAAAATGCTGCACGCAAAATCGTGCGAAGTAACACACCTTTTCCTTCTCGCGTCAGCACCGGACTGTCCTTATAATTTTTATTACACAAATGTACATATCCGGGAAGCCGCTCCCGCAGCTCTCCCTGTCCGGTCAGAACGAAAACATCCATTTCATAATCGTCCGGATTCAGCTCATTTAGCAGACGCAAAAACGACATTTCCGCACCGGCTCCACCAAGTGTATTGATGACAAACAGCACCTGCTTTTTCATCCTATCACCCCTTGACTTTTTTATAACGATTCCCGTCTACCGAATCTATTGGTTTTTCATCTGTTTCATTTCTTCCAATTCTTTTTCCATCTCGTTCATTTTGTGTATCATTTCTTCATTTTCCTGATTCAGCAAAGAAACGTGCATCGCGAGCTCCTGATTTTTCATAACGAGCAGCGATAAATATACACTGTGACGAAATGTAATCAATATAAGCAGTCCACCCATCGCAAACACCATCGGATAAGATGCCAGTGCCAATGCACGGCTCCATCCGCTCCACGCACGAATCGCACCTGCCATGATAATCACAAAAGAAAATGCCGCCCAGCCCAACGCGATTCCGTCTGTAAGCTTACGCTTCGCATACATGAAAAAAGTAAGCAACAGCAATACGCTTCCTGCGATAATGACAATTAATCGAAAAAACATAGATGCATCCATAACATTTTCCTCCTCTTTCCTACTTTTATTTCCGGTAGCGGTCATATACCTTTGCAGACGGCATGCGCCCTTTGCTCGTTGCGAGCAGACGTCCTTTACAGAAAATATGCACATCCAGATTTTTTTCTACCCATCGCAACCGGAAATACGAATACGTCCATCCGGTCAATGCTCCAACTACAAGTCCCAGACCATACCAAATCGTCGGAAGCTGCGTCGCAAACACACTCGCCGCAAGTGTCGTCAGCCAGAATAGCAATGACGCCATCAGCGCTCCGGTCAAATCATTAAAATAATACATAAAAATAATCGCCGCATACATAATAAACATTGCAAAATATCCGGCTGCCAGACAGGGATAAATCTGCAAAACCAAACCGGAAAATCCGATTTGCGGCAAAAATACCATAAATACCAAAAATACTACAACCGAAATGATAAACTGTACCCGCACCAGTTCGACCAGCTCACCGGACAACTGGCGGAACATTCGCACCTGCGCTTTGCGGATATCTCGTCCTCTGCCACCGATGACAGACTCTGAATAGTCGCGGTAACGCCCGTGAAAATACATTTCCACACGTACGATAAATATAATGCTTGTCGTAATACTCGTCAACAGTGCCATAAAGCTCGCCATATCATAAGGGTCTGCTGACACAAACGTGTTGACCACTACCTTTCTCAAATCCGTTCCCCAAAACACAAAATTATGTGTATACAATCCCATAATATAGCAGGTATTTGCCAAAATCAGCTTCCAGTTTTGTCCCATATAGCGAAACACCTGACGATACACGCGGCCCTGCTTCTGAAAGTAACGTTTCAGTAGTGAAAACTCCAATACCGCAGCAATCAGATAACCAATCGCCAGCGACAAGAGCATCGAAAATGTCACTTCCCACTGCAGCAGATTCACAAAAATCAATGCCAGAATAAACGCTGCAACCATACCAATCAGATAAAACAGGGAAATCTTTTTATAATCTTTTAGCACGGACAAATAAATCATGTTATAAAAAATCAAGCCCAATGCCAGATATCCCCAAAAACTGATGAGCACATATAAAATGTCCACCTGACCCACGAAATGCTCGTGTATAAAAAACGGTATACCGCACAGACACGCAGTAAAAATCTGACACAAAAATCCCGCAAAATAGCATGCCCACATATTCTCATATTCCTCAAGATATATGATATCGGACATATATTTTGATAACACCGCATTAAACGGCGCAGACAAAAGCAGTGAGAAAATAAACTGATACAGCACTGTCTCCGTAAACAGTTCGCGACTCGCATAATCCAGCTTTGAAAAGCCTAATACATGACTCATGAGAACGACATTTACAATAATCAAAAACATCGGAGCGATGGTCACGACCGCACTATATAAAAATCCATATAAACTGCTGATAATCGAATTTTTACGAAATATCCGCATCAACGTTTTTCCAAATCCCATCTGTGATGCCACGCGTCATCCCTCCTGTTTCTCTCGTTTTTTCCGTCACTTATGATTCTTTTATTTCAAATGCCTGTTCCGGATAAGGCATCTGCATTTCTTTTGCACACAAACGATACAATTGTTCGTAGGTTTCTTTCATCTGTTCAATCGTATATTTGCTCATCAGACGCTGATAACCGCTTTCCCCCATTCGCTTGCGAAGCGCGGGATTTGCAGCGAGGTCTACCATCGCCTCCGCGATTTCTTTTACATTCATAATATGCGTCAATATTCCGGCCTCTCCAAATGAATCATTTTCACCGTAAATCAATCCCTTACAGTTTCCTACATCAGTCGCAATGACCGGTTTTTTCGCCGCATAGCTCTCCAGAATCGTGAGTGGCTGGCCTTCACTGATACTGGTCAAAATCGTCATATCCATGCGTCCCAAATACTCTCTGATATCCACTCTTCCGGTAAATTCCACATCACTCAGACCCAGCATCTGCACGAGCTCAAAGCATTCCTTTGCATACGCTTCATCCTCATCCCAAGGTCCCATAATCCATAGCTTTAAGCGGGGCTGTTTCTTTTTTGCAAAGTCAAATGCCTGTATCATTGTTTTGACATCCTTGATCGGTGTCACACGCAACACAGCTCCTACCGATATGATATCCGCTTCCTCGGGTCCTTTTCCGGGAATATCTGCCAAACGCGCAGCGTTAATTCCATTCGGTGTCACACGCGTCTTTTCCGGTGCACACCCCAGCTCTATCTGCAATTCTCTCGCATGTTCATACAAACTGGTCACGATCGATGCCTGTGCATACGCCAGCCGTGACATTTTTCGAAACTGCTCAATCCAGAGATTTTTATAAATATTTGCTACCCACTTTGCCTTTATGATTTCTTCTTCACGCTCTCGCGTATAGATTCCGTGCTCCGAAATCATCAGCTTTCCGCCATAACGAATCGCCCCCATGCTTCCGAGTATTCCTGAATATCCGGTCGCCACACAGTGATACAAATCCGCTTTCGGAACGTCCGTCTTCATGGTCAGAAACAACGGCAGATAAATCGAGCGCAATGTCCACAAAAAATCGGAAAATATCAACTGATTGTATTTTTTTTCATAGCAGTCCTGTGCTGCCCGCAAAAATTCTGCACCCATCAAAAATTTGTCTACAGAAAAACGCTTTTGGAACAGCCGGAATAAAATCGGCCAGTAATCTCCGTCCTCATCCAGAATCAACTGGCGCAATGCCTCATTTTCTTTTTTTGACAAAGTAATACTTTTTCCTGCGCCCTCACTTTTTAGCCACTCTGTGTCTTCCAAGTATACCTCATACACCTGCGTTACATTTTCCGGCAGCTCATAGGCAAACTTTGCCCGCTGCGTCCGGTTTGAAACGACCGTGAGCAAAATCACTTCCATATTTGAAAACGATTGGATCAGGCTGTGTACCCAACTGGAAACACCACCGACCACATATGGATAACAGCCTTCGGCTATAATACATACTTTCATAGTTCATTCCTTCTGTCGTAATCTTCTCTGTCTTTGCCGTTTTTCAACATCTAATAAAACATCGGCTCTTGCTTTTCTTCTAAGGTTATCACCAATTCCGCTTGAGCTGCATGAAGCAGATATGCATTCGGCTCAATCTGGACAAATGTGCCGCCGCTCACTTCTTTGATTGCTTCTCCATGCATGCGCAAAATATAAAACGCTTCTTCTTCGAATTGCTCTGTCTTTACAAAAATTTGTTCCGCTTTTTTTTCTGCACGATAATTCATATTTAAAAAGCGGCGAATACGCACATCACTTTCTGATAATGTGGTCTCATCAAATACCGCATAATTATCCCAATAGGTCATCAGATTCGATGAAAACTCTTCATATAGCTTTTCCCAACTGTCCTGATTGCTCTGCGGATATGCCACATGCTTCATGTTCAGCAATACAGAGGTGTAGCCCAGTGCACTTTCCAGCGCGCGCATACGAAGATTCTCTGTATACGTGTGACTAAACGCATCGTTAGTCGCACGCTGTATGCAAAGCCCGTCTGTAAATGAAAACAGCGGTTCCGATTCTTCATAATCCGTCAGCACCGTCGTCACGGTATCCAATCCGCTTTGCTTTTTGACGAGTTGAAGCTCCTCCTGCTTTGCATTCGGCAGATAAACGCCGCGATACTCATAACCGCCCAAATACTGCTGCAGGAACGATAAATCTCGCGCGACCTTTTCTTCCAGTGAGATTTGTGTCTCCGGTAGCACCTGCTCCAGTGACAATCCAATCTCCATCTGCTTTTCCCGGAACAAATGTGCATAGTATGTAAAATGGTCTGCCATCGGCTCGTTTGCGTCGGTATAATCATACTGCGGACTGAGCAACGCGGTTGTTTTGCTGCGCTTACGCTCTGTCACGGATGAAATACTCTGCCATATGACATCTCGGTAAAGAGACGGCAGCTCACGGCTGTAGCGTTTTTCCATCTCCTTTGAATTTTCTTCTGCAAAGGACGGATAATTTACCACAGAAAAATTCTGCGCATTTACGATTGGATAAATCTCATAATCATGCAAATCTGCTGCCAGTGCGCTGAGAATTCCGACACCTGTCACATCCTCTAAAAAAGCTCCGTTTACGACAAATACTGCGCCGTTTCCGGCACTGTTGCGCCAAATCAGACTCGGTGCGTATTCATTGTCCACTTCACCGTCCAATAGCTTTAAATCCTCTAACAGACCGATCATATAGCTTTTGTTTGCATTCAATGTCAGATACCAGGGAACTGTCAATTCCATATCCTGCAAATCCTGTTCTTCGGCTTCTTTCGAATAATAAATCTGTTCCCCGCCCAACAAAAATCCGTCAAACAATTGGACGCCTGCCAGTTGCACCTGCGGATGATACACGGTCATGATACCGAGCAACGACTCCAGTGGTACATTCGCTCCAATCGTCTCTGCATCCGGCAGATTACAAAACAAAAGATTTGCACCCGCATCTACATATTCCTGCAATCGTGCCACTTCCTGACGAATATCTGTCGTGTGCGTATCAATCAAAATCATCTCTGCCTGCCGCAGATGCGCCTCACATTCCTCCGGCTTTTCATAAATCTGCAACGCACGTTTGCTGTAATCACACCATTGACGCACGGTCGGCAGTACCGCACTCTCCTTCGCATCTCCCACAAACAAAATCAGACGTTTATGCAGTGTATCGCCTGTCCACAACGGTTCTTGCGGTGTCTGCTTTTCGGAAGAAAAAACACCTTGCTCGGACAACTCGGTCTTATTTTCAGACGCATAGGTATTTGTCTGTGCATCGTTTAACTGATGCTTTGCGACGCCTGCTGCCTGAAACATAAACAGCACGACTA
>JAGAOE010000031.1 GCA_017623885.1 Eubacterium sp.
CGCTTTGCAATATCAATCGCCAGCTCTATTTTCTCATCGCTTGTCCGATACGTATTTTTCATATGCGCTGCGATCTCTGCTTCACTCTTTCCCTGTTCCAAGAGCTGCATCGGTATTTTCGTCGGCCGGATTCCGGTCAGTGACCCCCAGGGAAGCGGATTCCCGGTCAGCTCCACCAGCATATCATACAGACCGATTTTCAAATCATTTTTTACTTCCAGCCGGTCGCACATCTGGCTCTCGATATGTCGTACACTTGCTTCGGAATCCGTCTTTTTCCAACAAACATCGATTCCGTCTTCCTTAAAATCAATCGACACCTCTGCTGATACCGGCTCGTCAGCTTCCTTTTTCTCCGCTGACACAGAAACATTCTCTGATGGAAAGAATGCTTTCACCAGAGAATGGATATCATATTCAAAATCTGCTTTATTTAACTGTACTTGTATCATATTTTTTCTGTATTTATTCTTTATTTGTTATTCTTTATCGCTTTATAAAAAAGGATTGCACTGTTTTTCGGTACTGATCTTTGTCGGCTCTCCATGTCCCGGATAAACAATCGTTAAATCCGGCAACTGAAATACTTTCTCGCGCACGGAACGCACAAGCTGCGACATACTGCCGCCCGGCAAATCTGTGCGACCGATCGACTCACAAAAGAGCGTATCTCCGGAAAATACTACTTCTGCTTCCGGGAAATAGAAGCATGCGCCACCGGGCGTATGGCCGGGTGTGTGCAACACGCGAAACGTTAATCCGGCAAGCGTCTGTTCTTCACCGTCTCGAAGCAGATGATCTGCTTTTAACGATACGCGAGTACCTATCATGGAACCGCAATTGAGCTCCGGCCGTTCCAACATCTGCGCATCTTCTTCGTGAATATACACGGGTATCTCATACTTTTGCTTTAGTTCTTCGACACCCATAATATGATCAAAATGTCCATGCGTCAATAAAATCGCTATCGGTGTATAGTTCTGCTCATCCAGCTTGCGTATCAATGCCGATGCATAATCTCCCGGATCAATCACCAGACATTCCTTCGTCTCTTCGTTCACTGCAAAATAGCAGTTCGTTCCCACCATTCCTACAACGCAATATTCTACTTTCATCAGCCAGTTGTCCTCTCTATATCGATGATACTTTCGATCTGACGGAGTTTCTCAATCAAACCGTTCACCTGCTCTTTTCCTTTTGTCTCAAATGCAATCGCGATCGTCACCACGCCCTGTTTGCTGGTCTTTGAATGAATCGAGCTGATATCTATTCCACGCTCTGTAAACGTGCGCGTCAAATCAACCAAAAGTCCGGTACGGTTATTTCCATATATATTTATCTCTGCAAGGAATGTTCCTACCTCACCGTTTTCATCTCCGCTCCACTCTGCTTCGATCAATCGCGCTTTTTCAATATCTGACAGGTGAATCATATTGATACAATCGGTCCGGTGAATGGATACACCTCTGCCGCGTGTCACAAAACCGATAATCTCGTCGCCGGGCACCGGGCTGCAACACTTTGACAAATGCACTGCAATATCATACAAACCTTTGACTACAATACCACTCTTTGTACGATGTTCCTGCACCTGACGATCTACATTCGTGTTCTCTACCTGCTTTAAGATATCTTCATCGGTCACAACAAGCGGATGATCTTTGCGATATTCCTCCTGCATTCGGTTCGCGACCTGACTCTCCTTCAATGCGCCGTGTCCAATCGTAGACAAACAGTTTTCCCACTGCTGGAAGCCATACTTGCGCATAATCTTTGCCTGATATTCCGGTTTGTTGATATCCGGCCAGTTGATGCCTTTTGCTTTACAATATTTTTCCAGAAGTTCCTTGCCCTTTAATATATTTTCTTCTTTAAATTCACTGCGGAACCACTGATTAATTTTATTTTTTGCCTGTGTACTCTTGACGATATTCAGCCAGTCACGACTCGGTCCTCTGGAATTCTGCGAAGTGATAATCTCGATGCGATCACCATTCTGAATCTTGTAATCAATCGTAACGAGCTTACCATTTACCTTTGCACCGATCATTCGATTGCCGACCGCAGAATGCACGCTATATGCAAAGTCGATCGGAGTCGAGCCGTTCGGAAGGTTCTTTACGTCTCCGGACGGCGTAAAACAGAATACCGCATCCGAGAACAAATCCAAATCACTCTTTAACAGACTCATAAATTCGCGGTTGTCAGACATGTCTCTCTGCCATTCGAGAATCTGACGCAGCCAGCTAAGCTTTTCTTCTTCGCCGCCTACCGCATTTCCGTTCGCACCTTCTTTGTATTTCCAGTGTGCAGCAATACCATATTCAGCTGTCCGATGCATGTCATTTGTCCGAATCTGAATCTCGAACGGACGTCCGTCCGGCCCGATCAGCGTCGTATGCAAAGACTGATACATATTCGGCTTCGGCATCGCAATATAATCTTTAAATCGACCGGGAATCGGCTTATACATCTCATGAATCACACCCAGCGATGCATAGCAGTCTTTCAAATCATTGACCAGAATACGAATCGCAAACAAATCGTATATCTGATCGATCGTCTTTCCCTGATTTACCATCTTTTTATAAATACTGAAAAAATGCTTACTTCGACCGTAAACCGTCGCTTCGATACCTGCATTTTTTATGCATTCCTGAACATCCTCGACCAAACTCTGTATATACGCATCTCTGTCATCCTTGCGCATCTCTACTTTCTCTACCAGATCGTAATATGCCTCCGGCTCCAAATATTTAAGCGACAAATCATCCAGTTCTATTTTGATCTTTGAAATACCCAGACGCTGTGCAATAGGCGCATAGATATCCATTGTCTCGCGCGCCTTTTCTTTTTGTTTCTCCGGCTTCATATATTTGAGTGTTCGCATATTGTGCAAACGGTCTGCCAGCTTAATCAAAATCACGCGAATGTCCTTCGCCATCGCCAAAAACATCTTGCGCAGATTTTCAGCCTGTATCTCTACTTTATCCGCGTCATAAGACAACTGTCCTAACTTTGTCACACCGTCTACGAGCAGTGCAACCTCCGCATTAAATTCCTGCGCAATCTCTTCATCTGTCATGACCGTATCTTCTACGACATCATGCAACAGACCTGCCACGATGGTTTCCTTATCTAATTCTAATTCTGCAAGAATAATGCCGACACACAGCGGATGAATAATATAAGCCTCACCGGATTTGCGCACTTGCCCCTTATGAGCATCATTTGCAATCCGAAAGGCTTTTTCTATCATAGATATATTGGTTGACGGGTGATATTTGCGCACACAACGAATCAGCTCCTCATATAACACTTCGGGGCTGACAAAATCGTCCATTTTTCGAATATGTTCTGCGAGCGGTCGCACGCGCTGTTCTAATTGTTCGATTTGTTCATTCGTAATATCTGCCATAACATCACCCTTGATTTCTTTTTCGTACCATGCATATACTTCTTAGATATGCATATCATTCTCACCATTATACCACGCTATTTCAATTCTGAATGGTAAAATTGTACTAAATTCTGAAACAAATTGCAATGGTAATTTTATTGCCGTCACTGGACGTTCTTTCGGTACACACCGTCATAAACGACTTCTGCCGGTCCTGTCATATACACCTGATTTGTCTCACGATCCCATTCTATCAGAAGATTTCCGCCCAGCAGCTCGACATCTACCGCATATTGGGTGTGACCGTTCAGCATCGCAGCCACTGCTGTCGCGCAAGTACCGGTTCCGCAGGCAAGTGTTTCTCCGCTTCCCCTCTCCCACACGCGCATACGCAAATGCGTCTCATCAATGACATTGACAAATTCTGTATTCACACGCTTCGGAAATACCTCATGATTTTCAAACGCAGGCCCGATTTTTTCTAAATCCAATGTACGCACATCTTCTTCCATAAAAATAACGCAATGCGGATTTCCCATCGAAATACAGGTAACCGCGTACTCTTTTCCATCCACGATTAACGGCTTTGCAATGACTACCTGTGTTTGTCCCTCCGTCTCCGTAGGCAAATCGGTCCATTCTCCGGCAATCTTACACGGCACAAGCTCCGGCTCGAAAATCGGTGCTCCCATGTTGACACGCACCTGACGAACCACTCCGTTTTCTACTGTCAAATCCAAATATTTGATACCTGCCAATGTCTCTATGCTGACGCTTGTTTTGTCAGTCAGACCGTAATCATACACATACTTTCCGACACATCGAATCCCGTTTCCGCACATTTCACTGCGTGAGCCGTCTGCGTTATACATTACCATTTCAAAATCTGCCACCTTTGACGGACAGATTAAAATCAGTCCGTCCGACCCCATTCCATAATGGCGGTCACTGACTTCACGCGCCAACTGCTCCGGGTCGCTGATGGTTTCTTCCAGACAATTCACATATACATAATCATTCCCGCATCCCTGCATTTTTGTAAATTTCATTGTGTTTTATTCCTCCTGCTTCACGCATCCTTTAAAACTTATATAAATATTCTTCGATTTCCCAATTTGTGACTTTTGAGCGATAGGTAAACCATTCCTGTTTTTTCATCTGCAACAGCTTTTTGCAAATATGTGAGCCCAATACGTCCTGTACAAACAAATCTGCTTCGAATGCTTCGATTGCATCTTTTAAAGATTCCGGCATCGCTGCAATATTCAAAGTTTCTTTCTCTGCCTCACTCATGGCAAACACATTCATCTGAACTTCTGCCGGCGGTTTGATCTGGTTTTTGATTCCATCCAAGCCTGCTGCCAGACAAAGCGCCAATGCCAAATACGGATTCATCGAAGGGTCCGGACTGCGAAGCTCAATACGCTTATTTGCATCTTTTACCAACGGCACGCGAATGAGTGGTGTACGATTCGAGAATGACCACGCGATATCTGTCGGTGCTTCATAACCGGGTACCAGACGCTTGTAAGAATTTACTAACGGATTCAGAATCATCGTCATCGCCTGAATATGTTTCATGATACCGCCCATGAAATAATACGCTTCTTTGCTCAGTCCGTATCGTCCCTGCTCATCATAGAAAATATTTTCACCGTCACGTGTCAGAGACATATTCAAATGCACACCGCTACCTGCCACATCAGCCTTCGGCTTGGGCATAAAGCTAGCAAACATACCATGGTTTTTTGCAACCGTCTTTATCGCAAGCTTTAGTGTCATAAAATCATCTGCGATACCTAACGCTTCTCTGTATTTCAAATCCACTTCATGCTGTCCTGCAGCAACCTCGTGATGTGACGACTCGATTTCACAGCCCAGTTCTTCCATCGTAAGAACGATATCCCGTCTTGCATCCTCGCCAAAATCATTCGGTCCGAGTTCAAAATAGCCGGCACGCTCTTTTGTCTCTGTAATCGGATTACCGTCTGCATCTGTATTCATCAGGAAAAATTCGCATTCCGGTCCGACCTGAAACTCATAGCCCATCTCTTTTGCTTCTGCGACAACACGCTTTAACACGCCGCGCGGATCTCCCTTATAAGGCTTTTCATTTAAGTTATATACATCACAAATGATACGTGCTACCTTTCCTTCCGGCGTCGACCAGGGGAATATCAGGAACGTGTCCGTGTCGGGATACAAATACATATCCGCCTCTTCCACTCTGGCAAACCCTTCTATCGAAGAACCGTCAAACACATACTGATTGTTCAGCGCACGCTCCAACTGATTTTTTGTGATTGCTACATTTTTCAATGTTCCGAGCAAATCCGTAAACTGCAATCTGATAAATGCAACGCCTTCTTCCTCTACAATTCTTAAAATATCTTCCTTTGTATAATGTCCCATTTTCTTTTTCCTCTTTTCTTTCTATTTACAATAACTTACAACTTCCTCAAATGACATCGCACCGCCAAACAAATCCAACGCACTTCCGATCGTCACATGTATCCGATCATTTCCCCTACGGCGAAGCTCTTCCAAATCTGCAAAGCTGCTCACGCCTCCGGCATAAGTAATCTGCACGGTCCGCTTTGATGCATCTTTTTGTTCCTGCTGTTTTGCCCAATCTCCCAATAACTGTGCCAGCTCTGATTCAATCCCATTTGCCTGTCCTTCCACATCTACTGCATGCACCAAAAATTCATCTGCGTAAGTAGACAAACGCGTCAGCAACGCTTCATTTACACACTCTTTGGTCAAATTCTGCCAGCGGTCTGTCACGACATAATAATTTCCGTCCGGTTGTCTGCGACAGCTTACATCTAGAACCAAATGTTCTCTGCCTACTGTGTTCACAAGTTTTTCCAGTCGATCATAGTGTATCTCTCCACCTGCAAATACATACGATGTCACTATCACATGACTGGCACCCGCCTCTATAAATTCGAATGCATTGTCTGCGGTGATGCCGCCACCGACCTGCAAGCCGCCCGGATATGCGCGAAGTGCTCCAAATGCCTGCTCTTTCGTCGCCTCGTAATATTCCGAATCACGCGCGTTTAATAAAATCACATGACCTCCACGCAATCCCTTTTCCTTATAATATAGTGCAAAGTCAGCCGCAGAATCCTCTGCCACAAAATTTTCTGTCGCGGTATCTCCTGCATCTCTCAGACTCGCTCCGACAATCTGTTTCACTTTTCCATTATGAATATCTATACACGGTCGAAATTCCATTTCTGAATTCTCTCTTTCTGTTTTATCGATGTATATCTTATAGAGTGTAGCACAAATTGACGAAAAACGAAATATTTCACGCTTATTTTTTTACATGATTATCTGTCAGTGTTCCATTGACATTATTTTTTTTATTTTGTATCATAGATACATTAAACATCAAGAAGAAAGCGAGGATATTACAATGGCAACAATTATTGGTGAAGGCATTACCTTTGATGACGTACTGTTAGTTCCGCAGTATTCAGAAGTGACTCCGGATATGATCACTCTGACCACAAAACTGACAAACGCCATTACCCTGAACATTCCGATGATGAGTGCTGCAATGGACACCGTCACAGAACACCGCATGGCTATCGCTATGGCACGTCAGGGAGGTATCGGAATCATCCACAAAAACATGTCGATCGAGGCACAGGCAGAAGAGGTCGATAAAGTAAAACGTTCAGAAAACGGTGTCATCACAGATCCGTTCTCTTTATCAGAAGAACATACGTTACAGGATGCAGACGAGCTCATGGCAAAATTCCGTATTTCCGGTGTACCGATTACACGCGACGGAAAGCTGGTCGGAATCATTACGAATCGTGATTTAAAATTTGAAGAAGACTTTACCAAAAAAATAAAAGAGAGTATGACTTCCGAAAATCTGATTACTGCACGTGAAGGCATCACTTTGGAAGAGGCAAAGAAAATCCTCGCAAAGGCCAGAAAAGAAAAACTTCCGATTGTAGATGCTGAGAACAATCTCAAGGGACTCATTACTATCAAAGATATTGAAAAGCAGATTAAATACCCTCTGAGTGCAAAAGATGCACAGGGACGTCTGCTCTGCGGTGCAGGTGTCGGTATCACCGGCAATATGATGGATCGTGTAGATGCACTTGTAAAAGCGCATGTAGACGTTATCGTCGTAGACTCTGCACACGGACATTCAAAAAATATTATCGAAGCAGTGAAAAAAATCAAAGCAAAATACCCCGACTTACAAGTCATCGCAGGTAACATCGCGACCGGTGAAGCTACTAAGGCTCTGATTGAAGCCGGTGCAGATGCTGTCAAGGTCGGTATCGGACCCGGATCTATCTGTACGACCCGTGTCGTTGCAGGTATCGGTGTACCTCAGGTATCCGCTATCATGGACTGCTACGATGTAGCCAAAGAATACAATATCCCGATTATCGCAGACGGTGGTATCAAATACTCCGGCGATATGACAAAGGCTCTGGCTGCCGGTGCAAATGTATGTATGATGGGTAGTCTGTTCGCAGGCTGTGACGAAGCACCCGGAACATTCGAATTATTCCAGGGAAGAAAATACAAAGTATATCGCGGTATGGGAAGTATCGCAGCGATGGAAAATGGTTCAAAGGATCGTTATTTCCAGGAGAATGCGAGAAAGCTCGTTCCCGAAGGTGTCGAAGGTCGTGTGGCATACAAAGGTTCTCTTGAAGATACCGTATTCCAGATGATCGGCGGTATCCGCTCCGGTATGGGTTACTGTGGTTGCCCGACCATCACTGACTTACACGACAAGGGCAAGTTCGTAAAGATTTCTGCAGCTTCACTCAAGGAAAGTCACCCGCATGACATTCACATTACCAAAGAAGCTCCGAACTACGCAAGCGACAGCAACTAAGAACAAACGTGTGCGTTAGCTACGCATCCGTGCACGAAATACTTTTGCTTAATAGTATTTTTCTATTAAACAACAATAAAGACTTTGTTACGTTTGTGAACAATACAAATGTAACAAAGTCTTTTTTCTAACTCAAAAACTTATAAATCTCTGCGTGCCGGGAATCCGTATTTACTCTCTGCCGAATCGACAGCTCGAATAATCGCTTCACTCACCACTTCAGCAGCCAACATTCCCACTACATCCTGATCTGCTTTTACGTCACCAACTGAAACTGCATATATACTGTCTCCATCCACAGAAGAATGAACCGGATTTATCGATCTGGCATATCCATCATGTGCCATGCCCGCAATCTTACAAAGCGACGCCTTCTCAAAAAATGCATTCGTCATCACAATCGAAATAGTCGTGTTACCGACAAACTTGTTCTCCACCGGTGCAATATGGGACTTCATAAAATCAACCGTGCTTCTAAGCCCCTTCTTATTCTCCGACAAAAGACCTGCAATCTGCGCTCCGTTCTTCCAATCATAGATATCGCCCAGCGCATTCAATGCCACCACTGCACCTACCTTGAGTTCTCCAATTGAAATACAGTAACTGCCGATACCGGTTTTCATACAATAATCCATTCCCGCTATCTTACCGACCGTCGCACCACAACCCGCGCCATAATTTCCGTCTCGATAATTCGGCTCTTCAAACGCGTTCTTTGCAGCGGCATAACCCATATCGGCATCCGGTCTCACAAAGGTATCTCCGACCGTCAAATCAAATAAATCAGACTGTACAACAAG
>JAGAOE010000217.1 GCA_017623885.1 Eubacterium sp.
GGTGCTGTCGTCACCAAATCCAGATTGTATTCCCGCTCCAGACGCTCCTGTATAATCTCCAGATGCAACAAGCCTAAAAATCCACAGCGGAAACCAAATCCCAGCGCAATGGAAGTCTCTGGTTCAAAGTGCAACGATGCATCATTCAATTGAAGCTTTTCCAACGCATCACGGAGGTCCGGATATTTTGCGCTGTCTGCCGGATACAGACCACAATACACCATCGGATTTACTTTTTTATATCCCGGCAGTGGCTCTGCACACGGACGCTGCGCATCTGTCACGGTATCTCCCACTCGCGTATCCTTCACGTTCTTTAACGATGCCGTGATATAGCCTACCATACCGGCAGATAATTCATCACAGGGAATAAACTGCCCTGCACCAAAATAACCCACTTCTACGACTTCCGCTTTCGCACCGGTCGCCATCATCTGCATCATGGTTCCGGGTCTGATCGTACCTTCCTTTATACGGCAAAATACGATAACACCTTTGTACGGATCATACAACGAATCAAAAATCAATGCCTGTAACGGCGCACTCGGATCTCCGCTCGGAGCCGGAAGCTTTTGAACAATTGCTTCCAGAACCTCTTCTATATTCTGTCCGGTCTTTGCAGAAATGCGCGGCGCATCTGCTGCCTCTATGCCTATGACATCTTCGATCTCTTCTACTACATATTCCGGGCGCGCACTCGGCAAATCAATCTTGTTGATAACCGGAAATACTTCCAAGTCATGATCCAGTGCCAGATACACATTCGCCAAGGTCTGTGCCTCGATTCCCTGTGCCGCATCCACGACCAGAATGGCTCCATCACAAGCCGCCAGAGAACGCGAAACCTCATAAGTAAAGTCCACGTGTCCCGGCGTATCAATCAGATTGAAAATATATTCCTCTCCATCCTTTGCCTGATATACGATACGCACTGCCTGTGACTTAATCGTAATACCGCGTTCACGCTCTAAGTCCATATTATCCAGCACCTGATTTTGCATCTCACGACTCGTCAAAAGTCCGGTCTTCTCGATAATACGGTCTGCCAGGGTTGACTTTCCGTGATCGATATGTGCTACTATACAAAAATTGCGAATCTTACTCTGATCTATCATATGTTTTTAAACTTCCTCCATATCTTTCCTCTAATTTGCTGACAGACTTTCCTTCGGAATGCGAAGTCCCCATCCGTTTGCATCTGTCATCACACGCCAGCCCATTTCATCTGCAAGCTTAATCTTTGCATCTGCCGGGTCTGCAATCAGTATATCCGACGGTGTCAGTGCTTCACGTGCCACGCCGTCGCGGATGCCAATCGCTGTCACAGAATGTCCGACCACTCGAATCAGCACCGGTTTTCCCTGATACAAAAAGTCATACACCGCCTGACACTGCTGTTGAACCGTATACGATTTTGTACCATCCGCAATCACCGAATTCGTCCACGTCGCACCTACACCGCTAATCCATCCCTCATCATTAGGGCTGAACGGCTTGTCCATATAAATCGATGCGAGCATCGCATCCGCCGTCGCTGTACATCCGACATTTTTTCCGCTGCTTCCAATAAACCTGTCATAGTCGAACTGACAATACAAATATTCCGGTTTAAAATTCTTCAAAACGAGAAAATCATTATAATTGTTCTGCTTGTACTCTATTTTTGCATTCGCACTGTATGTTACCAATGCGGATTCTGTTTCCGGCTGTTCCGGCTGCGGTGCTTCCGGCTGTGGTGCTTCCGGCTGTGGTGCTTCCGGTATTTGACCTTCGCTTGCCGGCGGTGTGGTCTCTTCCTGTTCGGTCACGATCTTTTTCCAGTGCGCATACAGCACCTGATCATCCTTACCCTTAAACACGGTCTTCGCCGTCACCTTTTTTCCGCCACTCTTTTTTGTGTACCAGCCTTTAAATTTATACCCTTCCCGACTTGTCTTGGGCAATTTTCCATACACATCATTTTTGCGAAGCGTCAGTGTTTTCTTTACTTTCTTTCCCTTATTGGCTTGAAAACGAATCGTATAATAGGTGACCTTTTTTTCTCCGTCCTCGGTCTGTTCCACTACCGTTGTCTTCGCAAATGCAGTTGTCACCGGTGCCGCTGCCATAAACAATGACAATATACTCACCAAAACAACACCCTGTATCTTTTTCATCTTCATCTATGATTTCTCCTCTGTACCCTATTTTTGTCCAAGCGCAGATGCTCATAATCTTAGAAAGTATATCATAAAAACGCACATCTGTCGATTGCTTTTTCACGCCTGTTCACAGGCTCACAGGGAAGCTTTTGCTATGGCTTTTCCCCGCTCAACACACGATTCAACAAATCAGCCAACGGCGGCATCGCATTCATCGCTTCCTGAAGCGAATTCGTCTGTGCCCCCACTTCTACCAACAATGATTTCGGACAATAATGCATGTTATAGCGCAAACCTTTCAAATAAATCCCCCTGCTAAAGCCCGGATAATATTCACTTGCCAACAGCTCCATCTGCAATGAAAAAGCCAGATTCGTCTGCAAATACGGATTTTTTAACGATGTCAGCGCCCCATTTTTTTTCGTGTAGCTAAGACCGTTAAAAAACATCACCGGAGCCATCACCGTATCATTTACCTCCGTCTGCAAATAAGTATCCGCGCCGACACCGTCCCGGTGCAAATCAATGACGACTTCTATCGACGGATATTGTTTCAATATTTTTTTCAAAGCAGGTCCCGCCACACCATACGCCAAATCTCGGTCTGAATCATAAACGCCTTTGTCGTGCAACACATTGTAGCCATAGCGCTCCGTTAAAATATCGCACAAATAGTCTCCCAGTCCCACTACCGTCTCACTTGCATCACCTTGCTTCGAATCACGAAACCCTTCCGATGCATGCGTGTGATAAATCAAAATCTGCGGTCCTTCCGAAGAAGGCTTTATCGATAAGTCTTTTTTTAAAAGCTTTTTTACATTTAACTGCGACGCATTACTCTCTGTCGTTCCGTCTATCCGGTAATATTTCTGCACAAGCGTCCGATAGTCTTCCAGCTCCTTCAAATCTACCTGCTGTACTTTTTCTGTTGCATAGGAAAATAACGAGCGCTGCACGCCTCCTGCCACATCCCTCGACTGCATCGGCAAGAAATCCTGCGGTGCACCATCTACCGACCCACTGTAATTTTCTTTCCACGATTCGTTTTCCTCTTCGAGCATTGCCGCTAATTGGCGTTCCAGTTCTCCTTCCAGTTTTTCTTCGTAATCCTCCTCATCCCTTGCAGCAATGCTCACCGTACTTTCACTTGCCTGCTCCACACCTTCTTGCATGGCATATGTATACACCGGAAAACAGTTCATTACCCGATCCGTCAGACACTGCAACAAGGATGGCTCCTGTTGTTCCGCTGACAGTATCGGCATATAATAGTCTACGACATGCTGGTACACACTTTCCTGTGCCCGTATCCCGGCATAACTCAAAAAAGAGGTATATTTTTGCGACCTATCATGCCGCATTTGCAAATAAACAGAACCAATCACCGCGCATACACAAAAAAGAAGGATTGCGGCTGCCCCTATCCTTCTTTTTGCTCTACTACTCTTCTGTTTATTCTGTATTCGTCTCACGCGTTGCACCCACATATTCTCTCCTAACCGACAAACATCTTTGCCAAACAATAAATTATATGCAAGAGTTGTCCGATTTAGAACAATGTCATTACGAAGACAGCAAACTTACAATTCCTGTAACGCCAGATTTATCGCATCCGCAACTGTCACACTCAGACGGTTGACAGAAGCGTCGATATCTTTCGCCGTCACATAGAGCGTATTGAGCTGCGGCGTCAGCAATTCACGAACCAAATCATACCGTTCCACTTCATCCAACGTCCGGTAAGACGCGTCCATTCCCTGATACGGCATATGTGCTGCCATCGCTTCCAACAATCCGGTCATCGTATCATTCACAATGGTCGCTGCATCCACAACTGTCGGAATCCCTATCGCCAGCACCGGAATCCCCAGCTCCTCCTCTGTGAGCGGATGTCTGTGATTGCCGACACCGGAACCCGGATGAATCCCCGTGTCTGTAATCTGAATCGTTCGATTTAAGCGTTTTGTGCTGCGCGCAGCCAGCGCATCTACCGCAATGACCAAATCCGGCTTTGTCTCCGCCAAAATTCCACGTACGATTTCACTGCTCTCCATACCGGTCTGCGCCATCACTCCCGGAACAATCGCGCTCACACGATTCTGATGCTTTCCAAACACATCGTCTCCGAATTCCCGCATCATGTGTCTGGTGATAAATAACTGATCTGCGACCTTCGGTCCCAGTGAGTCCGATGTCACCTCTCGATTTCCCAAACCAACCACCAGCGCAGACAACCGTTTTCCACCCGGTGAGAGACTTCGAATAATATGCGCCAGATGTTTGCTGATCATCCGGTGATATGCTTCATCCTCATCATCCATGCTCATCGCCTCAATCGTAATATAATTTCCTTTTGGTCTTCCCATCGTGCGTGCGCCATTTTCCGTCTCAATCACCATCGACGTAATCCGTATATCATCACTCACCTGCGTCTTTTCCAATTTTACGCCCTTAATCTCTACATTTCCCTTTTCATATTTCTCACGTGCTTCCAGCGCTAAATCTGTTCTTATTTCGTACATGATCCGTTATTACCTCCGCTATATATTTTTAGGCGTTTGCGAAACTCCTAGATTCTGTTGATTAAATTGTGCATCATTAACAAGTACCATAAGCAGATACTCTGAGTCCGTTGGTACTTAGGCGCTGTATTTTAGCGCCTTATGTACCACTACGAGACGAAGGTAGCGCAAGCGTATCTGCAGTGGTTTGTTGATGATATACAATCTCATCATTGTAAATATGAGTTTCGCAATCGACAATCCTATTCTTTAGGCGTTTGCAAAACTCCTAGATTCTGTTTTTTATATTTTTTACAAAAAAACAAATAATATGTATTGACAGAACGAAAGCAAATCGTTATTATAATCTAGTGTGCGTACATCAGATACGTCCGTGTCCGGCTCTGATGCAGCATGAGACTAAAAATTTGAAAGAAATTATATAGGAAAACGGAGGTGTACGGTTTTGGCTAACATTAAATCTGCTAAGAAGAGAATTCTTGTAACCGAGAGAAGAGCTGCAAGAAACAAAGCAATCAGATCTAAAGTAAAGACATCTATCAAGAAAGTAGACGCTGCAATTGCTGCAAAGGATCAGGCTGCTGCTGCTGAAGCATTAAAGGCTGCTATCGGCGAGATCAGCAAGGCTACTTCAAAAGGTGTTTATCACAAAAATACTTCTTCAAGAAAGATTTCCCGTCTGACAAAAGCAGTCAACAAGATGGCTTAATCTACAGTTTTTCGAAGTATTTATACATTTCACTATATTTAACCCACAAAAATACGTCCGGTAAGAGTTCACCCTCACCGGACTTTTTTGTTTCACAGGAAAGACCTTGTCGCAATAAAATGCAAAAGCGACGAGCCTTCCTATGAAACAAAAAACGCTCCGCGTGGATCGCACTGCGGCGGAACAGCCGTATGTCGCTTGTCGCGACCCGCCGCAGGCGGAGAATCTCGCTTGCGAGATTCTTTATTGTTTCTTTTTTACTACTTGTATTCGCGCTCTCTGCTCGCCTCCATAATCACCAATTCTACTGCAATCTGGTCATTCATCTGACCTGTTTTTACCGCTTCCTCCATCTCGACACTATAGGTTAAAATCTTTTTTATGCTGTCGATTGACAAACGCGATGCCTGCGTCAAGGAACGTCCCACTGCAAAGCTGGGGATTCCGGCAGCTTTTGCCATCTCATGGTTGCTCGTGCCGCGACGTTTCAAATCTTTTAACTGCAATAATATATTGTACTGTCTGGTAATCAGAAACAAAATGCGCATCGGCGGCTCTTTCAACGCCAGCAAATCATAGTACATCTCCAGCGCATCTTTCCTGCGACATTCAATAATTGCACTGACCATGTCAAAAATCTGATTTGTCACTGCCTGTGGACAGACCGCTTCTACATCCGATAAATCAATCACTTCTTGGTCCATACAATAACACAGTAATTTTTCCATCTCACGGTCTAACGTTCCCATATCCATGCCGACGCGGTCAAAAAATTCCTGCATCGCCGCTTTTGTGATATTTTTATTTTCACGTTTCAGTCTGCCCAATAGCCATCTTGTGAGCAGTTCCTCATTTTGAGCCGCAAATTCTACAATTCTTCCATGTTCCTTTAGCATTTTATACATACGGCTGCGCTTATCCACGACAGATTCCACAAAAATAAATGTCGTTGTCTCAGGAATCTGCGCCATATATTCTTCCAGTGCTTCGACACCGCCTTTAAAAAATCCGCTGTCCTCCACGAGAATCAACCGATGATCCGCAAAAAACGGCATCGTCTCTGCCAAATCTATCAGCTCTTTCGGATTGATATCCTTTCCCTGATAAAACGCCGCATTCATCGTATCGCCCTCCTGCCAGAGCGCATGTTTGAGCTTATTCTTATATTGCTGCTTTAAATAAGCTTCTTCACCGTACAA
>JAGAOE010000218.1 GCA_017623885.1 Eubacterium sp.
ATCACAAGGAACACTCCGAATATAATCGTTGACGCCAGTCGAATCTCTATATTCGCAAGATCTTCCACACCTACCTGACCTACTGCCCACTGCCAGATGACATGTATGATATTTCCCAACGCCACAACACCCATGTAAAGACCTGATGCACGAATATTTGCCATCGGAATCACTGCCAATGCCATCATAAATGCATATGTATATGCGATCGGAGATACCGTTGTAAAAATCGTAAACATGTATAGAATGCAAAAACCAAACGGTACGGTGTATTGTATCAGACGCGAATCACGATTTCTCCGATAAATAATCTGATTCACAATCCACGGCACAATCGCCAGTGTACAGAAAATTGCATAATATTGAACTGTCCTGCTCTTCTTCAGCACCTCTAGAAGATAGCACGCTATCAATATAAACGTCATCACACTATACAATACCATAGCTGTTTTGTTTGCTCGTTGCTGCGCCAGTCCTTCACGATCCATCTTATCCCTACCTCCGTGTATTCATTATCCATTTTCAAAACTCTAATATTTGCTAAACAGATATATTATAGCAGATTTTTTTCCATCTGTCAGCTATTTATCGCGTTCAAATTCTATTCTATTCGAATTCAATTGTTTTCCTTCGTCCTGCCCCATCTGGCGGCGCTCCATCTGTTTCCAACTGATAAAACCGTAAATGTCATTAAACAAAAACGCAGCAAAACAGACAACGACCGAAATATATTTACAATCCTCGATACTCGCCAGTACCCACAGTATAATCAGCACCACATCATTACACGCATATGCCACTGCATAATACGAATTGCGGCGGAAGGTAAGATAGACCGCCAAAAAACTTGTCGTGACAGAAAGTGTACTCGGGACAATATTCGCTGTATGATAATAGTTCAAAATATAATAAAACAAAATCGTCACTACACTCGTAAGTATCCACATCACACCGTTTTCTTTTCCGCTGATTCGGTTGACACGCACTTCTGCGCGATTGCCGTTGTAGGGATTTTTCAGCCATGAAATCAGCGCAAACACAGCCATCGGCATGGTCATTCCCAAATATGTAATCATCTCTCCGTAATATGAGAACGTATATGAAATCACACCATATAACAAACTGAACAAGACCATTAACACCTGGCCAATCGGATTCCCCTTTGCATTAAAAATCAGTGATGTCACCCCTATCAGTGACGCCAGTAATGTCATATAATTTTCGCGGTCAAACAGACCAAACGACACAACAATAAACGGCACAGATGTACTCCACAGTGCCCACTCTATTCTCGAAAAGTATCTCAATTGATGTTTCCATGTTTTCTTCATATTCGATTCTCCTGTAATTAGAACAAAAGTGTGCTTCGCACACTCCGCGCCTTCAAGTTCCTACCACAGCACAGATTTTGTTCCGCACGCGTTAGCTGCGCATCCGTGCACGAAGTGCTTTTCTTTGACAGGAATTTCCTATCAAAGAAAAAGCATTCGCAAACATATCTTCTAAGACCTAACGATATGCCCACGAATGTTTTTCGCATTCTAATACCCGGTGGCAGTTTCACTATTCTCAAATTATCACATCTGATTTTTCCATCTCTATTTTTTTCGCATACATTTCTTTATCTGCCCGTCGGAACAACGCATCGTAATCTAAATCTGTCTGCGGATGATATACCGCGCTTCCGAGCGCTGCCGAAAGCTTCAAACCATCCTGATATTCTCCCAAACGCTGTCTAAACAGCAGTTCTTTTTCCTGACAGATTTCTTCGCTCGCATCCTTTAATAAAATCGCAAATTCATCACCGCCTATACGATACACATGATCCTCTCCAAAAATTTCTACCAGAATTTCTGAAACAGCAATGATTAATTTATTTCCGTATTCATGACCATACGTGTCATTTACATGCTTTAAACCATTGATATCTGCCACAAGAACCGTCAATGACCGAATTTCTTCTTCGGGTCCGCGTTTTATCCGCCCTACCCGCTGCAAATATGCCGTGTTATTTTTCACACCGGTCAACGTGTCCGTATATGCCAGACTGTTTATGAAATCCAGCTCTATATCTGCCAATGCCTTCAAATAATAGATACAGTTTTCTTTCTGATTTACTCCGTTATAAATCGCACTCGCCATCTCTTCACATGACATATAGCCACAGCTTCGACAATCCACATGTCTGGACTCCGGTGTGTATTTTTTCATCGATTGGAAAATTTCCTCCAATTCATTCTCATCCGGACGCAACACACACACTTCTTTCGCCGTATACACACGTGCAAAATCATGAATATCAAGTTCCTCGAATTGCTCACAGAAATAATCCCATCTCTGCTGCGGCGTAAGCGCCCAGCTCCAAGGATTATGTGCGTCATCCGCAGACGGGCTCCATTCACTTACGATTTGTTTATTCGCATCATGAAGTGCCAGTTCTACGTCAACAGTGTCTATCGCTTCATCCGTCCCCGTTCCGCGAATA
>JAGAOE010000219.1 GCA_017623885.1 Eubacterium sp.
ACTGTCTTATCGAACGGCTGTGGAAGATATGGTAACAGAAGTGAGTGCGCCGGCGTTGATGACAGAAGCGGCAACAGAGCCTGAAACAGAATTGACATCTAATCCGGAAAGCGAAGAGACATTGCCGGCCGTTGCACAAGCAGAAGATGTGCAGACGGAATCGTATGAAGCGGTCGAAGAAGTTGAAACGGAAGCCGAAGAGCAGGAAGCAGAAGACAGTGTGAAGCCGAGTGACGCAGAGTCTGCTAAAGGACAGGAGGAAAGCTCCGAAGAAGAGGCGCCGAAAGAAGCAGAGCCTGTACCGGTAGACTGTGCGGTATTTGTGAACGGTGAGCTGATTGTGATGCGCGGTAAGGCAGAATATGTATTTATCGATGTGTTTGATTATATTGACTTTGACTTGTCAGATTCCAGAGGTCGGGCGATTGTTACGCAGGTGAATGAAAAGAATGCGTTTTATACACAGACCTTGTCAGAGGGTGACGAAGTTGTCATTCGATGGTCAGAAGAATAAGGCGGTGTGACATGAGATTATGTAGTATCGCCAGCGGGAGCAGCGGAAACTGTATTTGTGTAGGCTCGGAGAACCATCAGATACTGATAGACGCAGGAATTAGCGGAAAACGTATCAAAGAAGGTGTGGAAGAACTGGGGCTAAAGCCGGAAGAGCTGAATGGTGTATTTATTACACATGAGCATATGGATCATATACAGGGACTCGGAGTAATCGCGAGAAGACATGGATTGCCGATTTATGCGACGGAGAAAACAATCGCTGCGATTAAAAACAACCGGACGGTGGGAACGATTGACGAGGCATTGTTTCACATCGTTCGTCCGGATGAAGAATTGCAGATAGGAGATTTGACAGTCGAGCCGATTCGTGTATCGCATGATGCAGCAGATCCGGTGATGTATACCGTGCGAAATGAAGACCGAATGGCAGCAGTTGTGACAGATCTTGGAAAATATGATCAATATTTAATAGACAAACTGCGCGGTGTTCATGTATTATTGTTAGAAGCCAATCACGATGTGCGGATGTTGGAGATGGGGACGTATCCTTATCCGTTAAAACAGCGCATATTGAGTGAGAGAGGACATTTGTCGAATGAGACATCCGGCAGATTCTTAAGTGAATTACTGCATGACCGTTTTGAAGCGGTGGTGCTCGGTCACTTATCGCAGGAAAATAATTATGAAAAACTTGCTTATGAGACGGTGCGTTTAGAGGTGACACTGGGAGATAATCCCTATAAAGGAAATGATTTTCCGATGTATGTGGCAAAGCGTGATATGCCTTCACATTGCATTTACTGGTAAGCATGGATAAATTAGGAGGAACAGTGAACATGGAAAATGGAAACAACAAGACAATCATTACCGTATTAGGACATGACACGGTCGGTATTATCGCCAAGGTTTGTACATATTTGGCGGAGAACAATATCAATGTATTAGATATTTCACAGACGATTGTGTCCGGTTATTTCAATATGATGATGATTGTTGACATGACAGGATCGAACGTTACTTTTGCAGACTGTTCGGCAGCATTAGAACAGTTGGGCGAGCAGATAGGTGTAGCGATTAAATGCCAGAAAGAAGAAATATTTGAGAAAATGCACCGTATTTAAAGAGGGAGAGTAACGATCATGATCAATATATGGGAGGTCGAAGAGACCAATAAAATGATCGAGCAGGAGAATTTGGATGTCCGCACGATCACACTCGGCATCAGTCTGATGGACTGTATTGATGCTGACTTGGAACAGTTAAACAAAAATATTTATGAGAAGATTACAACGACAGCGAAAAATTTGGTGTCTGTTGGTACAGAAATCGAAAAAGAGTATTGTATTCCGATTGTTAATAAACGTATTTCGGTTACGCCGATTGCGCTGGTAGGTTCCGCAGCCTGTAAAACACCGGAAGATTATGTGACCATCGCAAAGACCTTAGATGCAGCGGCAAAGGAAGTCGGAATAAACTTCCTGGGCGGTTACTCTGCCTTGGTAAGCAAGGGTATGACGCGCGGTGAGGAATTATTGATTCGCTCGATTCCGCAGGCACTGGCAGAGACTGATTTAGTGTGTAGTTCGGTAAATGTCGGCTCTACAAAGACCGGTATCAATATGGACGCAGTCAGACTGCTCGGAGAGATGATTGTAGAAACTGCAGAGGTGACAAAGGATAAAACGGTCAACGGCTGTGCAAAGCTGGTTGTATTTTGTAATGCACCGGATGATAATCCGTTTATGGCAGGTGCATTTCACGGTGTGACAGAAGCGGACGCCATTATCAATGTCGGAGTCAGCGGACCGGGCGTGATGCGAACAGCGTTGGAGCGTGTGCGCGGTGAAAACTTTGAAGTCCTTTGTGAGACCATCAAAAAGACCGCGTTTAAGATTACACGTGTAGGACAGTTGGTAGCGCAGGAAGCATCCAGACGTTTGGGAATTCCGTTTGGAATTATTGACCTGTCATTGGCACCGACACCCGCAGTCGGTGACAGTGTTGCCGACATTTTGCAGGAGATCGGTTTAGAGTATGCAGGTGCACCCGGTACGACAGCAGCATTAGCGATGCTGAATGATCAGGTGAAAAAAGGTGGTGTGATGGCATCCTCTTATGTCGGCGGACTGAGCGGCGCGTTTATTCCGGTCAGTGAGGATCAGGGTATGATAAACGCAGCCAAAGCAGGAGCATTGACCTTAGAGAAGCTGGAGGCGATGACCTGTGTATGCTCGGTAGGCTTAGATATGATAGCGATTCCGGGCGATACAAAACCGACAACCATTGCCGGTATCATAGCAGATGAGATGGCAATCGGTATGATTAACCAGAAAACGACGGCAGCGCGTCTGATTCCGTGCCCCGGAAAGAAAGTCGGCGATATGATAGAATTTGGTGGTTTGCTTGGCTATGCACCGGTTATGCCGGTAAATCCGTATTCATGTGATGCGTTTGTAAATCGTACCGGAAGAATTCCGGCACCGATTCATTCATTTAAAAACTAAAGAAGGTTCAAAAAGGAGGACATTATGCAAATCGAGGCATTAAGCAGTAAGTTATCAGAAAACAGTTATCCCGGCAGAGGTATCGTTATCGGACGTTCCGCAGACGGAAAGCATGCAGTGACCGCATATTTTATTATGGGTCGCAGTGTAAACAGCAGAAACAGAGTGTTTGTAGAAGATGGAGAGGGCATCAGAACACAGGCGTTTGACCCGTCAAAGCTGAGTGATCCGAGCTTGATTATTTATGCGCCGGTACGCGTATTAGGCAATAAAACAATCGTGACAAACGGAGATCAGACAGATACGGTATATGAGCTGATGGACAAGCAGCAGACTTTTGAGCAGTCATTGCGCACGAGAGAGTTTGAGCCGGACGGACCGAACTATACACCTCGTATTTCAGGAATCATGCATGTGGAAAACGGAAGCTACAACTATGCAATGTCTATTTTAAAGAGCAATAATGGTGATCCGGACTCATGCAACCGCTATACATTTGCATATGAAAATCCGAAAGCAGGAGAGGGTCGTTTCATCCATACCTATATGAGCGACGGTGATCCGTTACCCAGTTTTGAGGGCGAGCCGGAATGGGTAAAAATAGAAGGTGATATCGACAGCTTTACCAATATGATTTGGGAAAATCTGAATGAAGAAAACAAAGTATCGCTGTTTGTGCGTTATATCGATATTGCTACCGGTACTTATGAGACCAGAATCGTGAACAAAAACCAATAAGAGGAGAACAAAAGATGAATGAATTAGAATTGAAATATGGATGTAACCCGAATCAGAAACCTTCACGCATCTATATGGAGGGCGGTGCAGACCTTCCGATTACTGTATTGAACGGTAAACCCGGTTATATCAATTTTTTGGATGCATTTAATGGCTGGCAGTTAGTAAAAGAGCTGAAACAGGCGACCGGTATGGCAGCAGCTACTTCATTTAAGCATGTTTCACCGGCAGGCGCAGCAGTCGGACAGCCGCTCAGTGATATTGAGCGCAAGATTTACTGGGTAGATGATATGGATATTCCCTTTACCCCCTTGGCAAATGCATATGCCAGAGCCAGAGGTGCAGACCGTATGTCATCCTTTGGAGATTTTATTGCACTTTCAGATGTATGTGATGTTGCGACAGCAAGCATTATCAAAAGAGAAGTATCAGACGGTGTTATTGCACCCGGTTATGAGCCGGAGGCGTTAGCGATTTTGAAGGCTAAGAAAAACGGAAACTATAATGTGATTCAGATTGATGAGAATTATGTTCCGAAAGCGCTTGAGCGCAAAGAAGTGTTTGGTATTACCTTTGAGCAGGGAAGAAATGAACTGGTTATTGATGAGCAGTTTTTTGCAAACATTGTCACAGAGAACAAGGAATTACCGGAGCAGGCAAAGATTGATTTGGCGATTTCCATGATTACCCTGAAATATACACAGTCAAATTCTGTATGCTATGTAAAGGGTGGACAGGCAATCGGTATCGGTGCAGGTCAGCAGTCACGTATTCACTGTACCAGACTGGCAGGTCAGAAAGCTGATAACTGGTGGCTGCGTCAGAATCCGAAGGTATTGAATTTGCCGTTTAAGGATTCAATCGGACGTGCGGATCGTGACAATGCGATTGATTTATATATCGGTGACGAATATATGGATTTATTGGCAGACGGTTCATGGGAAAATACATTTACAGAGAAGCCTTCTGTATTTACCGCAGAAGAAAAGCGTGCATGGCTGGATCAGAACACCGACGTAGCACTTGGCTCTGATGCATTCTTCCCGTTTGGTGATAATATCGAGCGAGCACATAAGAGTGGTGTGAAGTATATTGCAGAGCCGGGCGGATCTATCCGTGATGATCATGTAATCGCGACCTGTAATAAGTATGGAATGGTAATGAGCTTTACCGGACTTCGTTTGTTCCATCACTAAAATAGAAGGAAAAAAAGATGTATGAATTATTAAAAGAGGAAGGACGCGCCAAACGCGGTGTGTTTCACACCGTGCATGGCGACATCCAGACTCCGGTGTTTATGAATGTCGGAACAGTGGCTGCGATAAAAGGTGCTGTTTCGACAGACGATTTGAAACAATTGAAAACGCAGGTGCAGTTGTCCAATACCTATCATTTACATGTGCGGACCGGCGATGAGACGATAAAAGAGCTGGGCGGTCTGCATCGATTTATGGTATGGGACAAACCGATTCTCACTGACAGTGGCGGATTTCAGGTGTTTTCACTGGCAGGCTTGCGCAAAATAAAAGAAGATGGCGTTCATTTTCAATCACATATCGATGGGCGCAAGATTTTTATGGGACCGGAAGAAAGTATGCAGATTCAGTCCAATCTTGGTTCGACGATTGCGATGGCGTTTGATGAATGTCCACCGGCACTGGCAGATCGCAGTTACGTGGAAAACTCGGTGAATCGTACGACGCGCTGGTTGTTGCGCTGCAAAGAAAAAATGATGCAGTTAAACAGCAGAGAAGATACGATTAATCGGAAGCAGATGCTGTTTGGAATCAATCAGGGCGCGATTTTTGATGATATCCGTATTGAGCATGCAAAACGCATCTCAGAGCTGGAACTGGACGGTTATGCAGTAGGAGGATTGGCAGTCGGTGAGAGTCATGAGCAGATGTATCATGTGCTGGATGTGACGGTAGAGCATTTGCCGCGCAAGAAACCGACTTATTTGATGGGCGTGGGTACGCCTGCAAATATTTTGGAAGCAGTGGAGCGAGGCGTGGATTTCTTTGACTGTGTATATCCGACGAGAAACGGCAGACACGGACATGCATACACAAACGAAGGAAAAATCAACCTTTTAAACCAGAAATTTGAAAAAGATATGCGACCGATACAGGAAGGATGCGGATGTCCTGCATGCCGGAGCTATTCGCGGGCATATGTCAGACACCTGCTCAAAGCAAAAGAAATGTTAGGAATGCGCTTGCTGGTGATGCATAATCTTTATTTTTACAACAATATGATGGAAGAAATCAGAGATGCGTTGGATGAAGGCAGATTTGCATCCTATAAAGCAGAAAAGCTGTATGCAATGAGCCAGAATGAGATTCATCATAAACATCTTTAAAATTTTGTACTTGATGTTATGAATACTTTCATGTATTATTGTGATAGTGTTTTTTCAAAATTGAAAAGAAATTTAGGAGGACTTGTAATGATTTTAGCAACAGAGGCAGCCGGTGGAGTTGTCGGAATGGTATTATGGATTTTAATTTTAATCGGATTTATGTATTTCTTTATGATCCGTCCGCAGAAGAAGGAGCAGCAGCAGAAGACAGCGATGCTGCAGGCACTGGAGATTGGCGATACAGTTCTCACTACCAGTGGATTTTACGGTACTGTAATTGACATGTCAGAGGATACTGTTATTATCGAATTCGGTAATAACAAAAATTGCCGTATCCCGATGCAGAGAGCAGCGATTTCAGCAGTAGAAAAGCCTGAAGACGCAGCAAAAGCAGTTCAGGAAAAGGAAAAGAAAAAATAAATAAAAAAAGAGCTGGGCGTATACGGAGAAATACGGTATACGCCTTTCTCTGCATATTATTGACTGTAAAAAAGTAGACATAAATATGAGAAAATAAAAAGGAAGAAGGACAGAGTAATGATAAGTGATAATGCGCGCGCCGGAATGCAGCAGGCACCGGCCAGAAGTCTTTTTAATGCCCTTGGCTTTACGGCAGAAGAACTCAAAAAGCCGATGGTGGGTATCGTAAGTTCTTATAACGAAATCGTACCCGGACATATGAATATTGATAAAATCGTAGATGCTGTAAAACTCGGTGTCGCAGAGGCAGGCGGAGTTCCTGTTGTATTTCCTGCGATTGCTGTCTGTGACGGTATTGCGATGGGACATGTCGGAATGAAATATTCGCTGGTGACGCGTGATTTGATTGCAGATTCGACAGAGTGTATGGCGATTGCGCATCAGTTTGACGCGCTGGTAATGGTGCCGAACTGTGACAAAAACGTACCGGGACTTTTGATGGCTGCAGCACGTTTAAATATACCGACTGTATTTGTATCAGGCGGTCCGATGCTGGCAGGACGTGTAAAAGGAGAAAAGAGAAGTCTTTCGTCTATGTTTGAAGCGGTCGGAAGCTATGCAGCAGGTACGATGACAGAAGACGATGTGACAGAATTCGAAAACAAAGTTTGTCCAACCTGTGGCTCTTGTTCAGGTATGTATACGGCAAATTCTATGAACTGCCTCACGGAAGCTCTGGGTATGGGACTCGGCGGAAACGGTACGATTCCTGCTGTATACTCAGAACGTATCAAGCTCGCAAAGCATGCGGGTATGGCAGTAATGGAGATGTATCGCAAAAACATTCGTCCGCGCGATATCATGACAAAAGAAGCGATTATAAATGCATTGACCGTAGATATGGCACTGGGTTGCTCTACAAACAGTATGCTTCACCTTCCTGCAATCGCGCATGAAATCGGATTCGATTTTGATATTGCATATGCAAATCCGATTAGTGAAAAGACACCGAATCTGTGTCATCTGGCACCGGCAGGTCCTACATATATGGAAGACTTGAACGAGGCCGGCGGTGTGTATGCTGTGATGAAAGAGCTGGCAGACATCGGTCTGTTAAATACCGAATGTATGACTGTGACCGGACAGACAATCGGAGAGAATATAAAGAATTCATATAACCGTAATCCGGAAGTGATTCGTCCGGTAGATAATCCGTACAGCAAGACCGGCGGTTTGGCTGTGTTAAAGGGAAATCTGGCACCGGATGGTTCGGTTGTAAAGCGTTCTGCAGTCGTAGATGAAATGCTGGTACATGAAGGACCTGCACGCGTATTTGATTGTGAAGAAGATGCAATCGCTGCAATCAAGGGTGGAAAGATTGTGAGCGGAGACGTAGTTGTGATTCGCTACGAAGGACCGAAGGGTGGTCCCGGTATGAGAGAAATGCTGAATCCGACCTCTGCAATAGCAGGTATGGGACTTGGCTCATCGGTAGCATTGATTACAGACGGACGCTTCTCAGGCGCAAGCCGAGGCGCATCCATTGGACACGTATCGCCGGAAGCAGCAGTCGGAGGACCGATTGCATTGGTTGAGGAAGGCGATATGATTTTCATTGATATTCCGCAGATGAAGCTGGATATCAAAGTTTCAGATGAAGAAATGGAAGCCAGAAGAGCAAAATGGCAGCCCAGAGAGCCGAAGGTAACGACCGGTTATCTGTCTCGTTATGAGAAGATGGTTACTTCCGGTAATCGTGGAGCGATACTGGAGATAAAATAAAGAAAAAGGGGAATAGACATGCAGCTCACAGGCGCAGAAATCATTATAGAATGTTTAAAAGAGCAGGGAGTCGATACCGTATTCGGTTATCCCGGCGGAGCGATTTTGAATGTCTATGATGAATTATATAAACACAGTGATGAAATCAGACATATTCTGACATCGCACGAGCAGGGCGCAAGTCATGCGGCAGATGGTTACGCGAGAAGTACGGGTAAGGTAGGTGTTTGCTTTGCAACCTCAGGCCCCGGAGCGACCAATCTGGTGACCGGAATTGCGACTGCTTATATGGATTCTGTTCCGATGGTGGCGATTACCTGTAATGTAGGCGTATCGCTGCTCGGAAAAGATAGTTTTCAGGAAATTGATATTACAGGCGTTACAATGCCTATTACCAAGCATAACTTTATAGTAAAAGACGTAAAATCATTGGCAGACACGATTCGAAGAGCCTTTACGATTGCGAAAAAGGGCAGACCGGGTCCGGTATTAGTTGACGTGCCGAAGGATGTTACTGCAAATAAGACCGAATATGAAAAAGTCATTGCAGAGTCAGTTAATGAATGTCGGAATGAATGCAGCGAGCAGGACATCGATGCAGTTGTTCACTATATAAAGAAAGCAAAACGTCCGTATATTTTTGTGGGCGGCGGTGCGGTTATTTCAGAAGCATCTGAACAGTTGCGTGATTTTGTATCACTCGTACAGGCACCGGTTTGCGATTCCCTGATGGGAAAAGGTGCATTTGACGGTACCGATCCGTTGTATACCGGAATGCTTGGTATGCATGGCACAAAGACATCCAATTTCGGTGTGAGTGAGAGTGACTTGCTCATCGTAATTGGTGCACGTTTTTCAGATCGTGTTATCGGAAATGCGAGTAAATTTGCGAAAAAAGGCGAAAATTGTTCAGATAGATATCGATCCGGCAGAAATCAATAAAAATATATTGGTCACAGCGAGCTTGATCGGTGATGCCAAGGAGATTTTGGCGCGGCTGAATGACAGACTGGAGCAACAGAATCACAGTGAGTGGCTGGAGCATATCGCGCAGTTGAAAGAGCAGTATCCGTTGACTTATCCGGATGAGGGACTGAGTGGTCCGTATATGATGGAACAGATCTATAAGCAGACAAACGGAGAAGCGATTATCACGACCGAGGTCGGTCAGCACCAGATGTGGGCGGCACAGTATTATAAATACAGTAAACCGCGTACGTTGCTGACATCCGGCGGACTTGGAACGATGGGCTACGGACTTGGTGCCGCAATCGGTGCGCAGGTGGCAAATCCTGACAAACAGGTTGTCAATTTCGCGGGAGATGGTTGTTTCCGCATGAACATGAACGAAATCGCGACTGCCGTGAGACAGAAATTGCCGTTGATAGAAGTGATTGTAAATAACCATGTACTTGGAATGGTACGTCAGTGGCAGGATTTGTTCTATAACAAGCATTATTCAGCGACTGTATTAGACGATGGTGTAGACTATGTAAAGCTGGCAGAAGCGATGGGAGCTACAGGACTTCGTGCGACAACACGTGAAGAGTTTGATGCAGCGTTTGCAAAAGCGTTAGAAATTTCTGGTCCGGTGATTATAGATGCAGTGATTGATTGTGATGATAAGGTATGGCCGATGGTCGCACCGGGAGCACCAATCAGCGAAGCATTTACCGGAGAAGATTTAAAAAATAAAACAAATGAAAGATAGAGAAAGAGGAGGATGTAACAATGAGCAGAGTGTACAATTTTTCTGCAGGTCCGGCAGTATTACCGGAAGAAGTATTGAGAGAAGCAGCAGAGGAGATGATGGATTATAAGGGATGTGGAATGTCCGTTATGGAAATGTCTCATCGTTCAAAGGTATATGACCAGATTATTAAAGAGGCAGAAGCTGATTTGCGTGATTTGATGAATATTCCTGACAATTACAAGGTGCTGTTTTTACAGGGTGGAGCTTCACAGCAGTTTGCAGCAGTTCCGATGAACCTGATGAAAAATAAAAAAGCAGGTTATATCGTGACCGGACAGTGGGCAAAGAAGGCATATCAGGAAGCAAAAATGTACGGTGAGGCAGTAGAATTGGCTTCATCTGCAGACGAGACATTTTCTTATATTCCGGATTGTTCAGATCTGGCAATCACAGATGATATGGACTATGTATACATTTGCGAAAATAATACCATTTATGGTACAAAGTTTAAAAATCTCCCGAATACAAAGGGCGTGGATTTGGTAGCAGACGTATCTTCTTGCTTCTTATCAGAGCCGGTAGATGTATCAAAATATGCAGTAATCTATGGTGGCGTTCAGAAAAATATCGGACCCGCCGGTGTTGTAATTGCAATTATTCGTGACGATTTAATTACAGACGATGTATTACCCGGAACTCCTACCATGTTAAAGTACAAGATTCATGCAGATAATGAGAGCCTTTACAATACACCGCCTTGCTACGGTATTTATATCTGCGGTAAAGTATTCAAATGGATTAAGAAAATGGGCGGCCTTCAGGCAATGAAGGAGCACAATGAGAAGAAAGCAAAGATTCTCTATGATTTCCTGGATCAGAGCAAGATGTTCAAGGCAACCGTACGTCCGGAAGATCGTTCTTTGATGAACGTTCCGTTCGTAACAGGAAACGATGAATTAGATGCAAAATTTGTAAAAGAGTCAAAAGAGGCTGGTTTTGAGAACTTGAAAGGACATCGCAGCGTAGGTGGTATGCGTGCATCTATTTACAATGCAATGCCGATCGAAGGCGTAGAAAAACTGGTTGAATTTATGAAGAAGTTTGAAGAGGAGAATGCATAAAAATGTTTAACTATACATGCTTGAACCCCATTGCAAATGTGGGATTGGATTTATTAACTGCTGATTACAATAAAGTGGATGAATTAAAGGATGCACAGGCAGCACTTGTACGTTCTGCGTCAATGCACGATTTGGAGTTGCCGGAGTCACTGATCGCTGTAGCGAGAGCCGGTGCCGGTGTCAATAATATTCCGCTGGATAAATGTGCAGAGCAGGGTATCGTTGTATTTAATACGCCCGGTGCAAATGCAAACGGTGTAAAGGAATTGGTGTTTGCAGGAATGCTTTTGGCAGCGAGAGATGTAGTGGGCGGTATCAAGTGGTGTGCTTCTGAGGAAGGCAACGCAGACATCGCAAAGCTGGCAGAGAAAGAGAAAAAGAACTTTGCAGGAACTGAGCTTGCAGGTAAAAAATTAGGTGTTATCGGTCTTGGCGCAATCGGAATCAAGGTGGCAAATACCGCCAGACATTTCGGAATGGAAGTATACGGATATGATCCGTATATCTCTGTAAATGCTGCTTGGAGCTTGTCTCGTGATGTAAAGCATATCAATGATTTAGAGACGATTTATAGAGAATGTGATTATATCACTGTACATGTGCCTTTGATGGATGCGACAAAGAAGATGATCAACGCAGATGCGATTGCACTGATGAAGCCTACGACGGTTGTATTGAACTTTGCACGTGATCTTCTGGTAGATGAAGAAGCAATGGTTCAGGCACTTGCAGAGGGCAAGATTCGCAAGTATGTATCAGATTTCCCGAACCCTACCACTGTAGGAAAAGAGGGATGCATCGTAATTCCTCATCTGGGCGCTTCTACCGAGGAGTCTGAGGATAATTGTGCAGTAATGGCAGTACAGGAAATCCGTGACTATATGGAAAACGGAAATATTAAGAACTCTGTAAATTATCCGAACTGTGATATGGGTGTATGCCAGACAGCAGGACGTGTGGCATTCCTTCATAAAAATGAGAAAGGTACAATCGGAAGCTTTACTGCTTGTCTGGGCGATGCAGGAATCAATATTGATAACATGTCAAACAAGAGTAAAGGTGATTATGCATACACCATGATGGACGTAGACGCAACTGTGCCTGCAGATGTTGTAGAAAAATTGTGTGCATTACCGGGTGTATTTAAAGCAAGGGTGATTAAATAATGGCAAATGTGAGACCTTTCCGGGCGATTCGCCCGATTCCGGGCAAAGCAGCAGCAATTGCTGCTTTGCCTTATGATGTTTATAACAGACAAGAAGCAAAAGAAGTCGTAAAAAACAATCCCGATTCTTTTTTGAACATTGACCGTGCAGAGACACAATTTGATGATTCGGTAGATACGTATGCGGAATGTGTCTATGAGAAAGCACATGATTTGTTGTGGGAGAAAATTCGTCGCGGAGATTTTCAGCAGGAGACTACACCCTGTTATTATATTTACGAACTGACGATGGATGGTCGCGTGCAGACAGGTATCGTAGCCTGTGCATCGATTGACGACTATGAAAATCAGGTGATTAAAAAGCACGAAAATACACGTGCGGACAAGGAAGCGGATCGTATTCATCATGTAGATAGCTGTAATGCACAGACCGGACCGATTTTCTTGGCATACCGTGCGAACGCAGTGATTCGTTCCGTTGTAGCAAAGACAAAAGAGACGCAGGCAGTGTATGATTTTACGTCAGAGGATGGCATTCGTCATCGTGTGTGGGTGATTGCACAGACGGAAGATATTCAGTCTGTTTGCGATGCATTTGCAAAAATCGGTGAAATTTACATTGCAGACGGACATCATCGCGCGGCTTCCGCAGTAAAAGTAGGATTGAAGCGCAGAAGTGAGCATCCGGATTACGACGGCAGTGAGGAATTCAATTATTTCCTGTCTGTATTATTCCCGGATGAAGAATTGATGATTATGGATTACAACCGTGTCATAAAGGATTTGAACGACTTATCATCCGATGCGTTTTTAGCGAAGGTGAAGGAATTATTTATTGTGAATGCAGTAGATAAAGAAGCGCGCAAGCCGCAGAAAAAGGGTGATTTCTCTATGTATCTGGACGGACAGTGGTATCTGTGTACGATAAAAGAGAGTGACCAAAGTGATGATCCGGTTCAGGGCTTGGATGTTTCACTGTTACAAAATCTGCTTTTGACGCCGGTGCTTGGTATCGAAGATCCCAAAACTGACAAGCGAATTGATTTTGTCGGTGGAATTCGCGGACTGGATGAGCTGGAGCGCAGATGTAGTGCGGATGGAGATTGTGTATGTGCATTTGCAATGTATGCGACAGACATTCGTGAATTATTTGCAGTAGCAGATGCCGGACTTTTGATGCCGCCGAAATCTACATGGTTTGAGCCGAAGTTAAGAAGTGGATTATTTATACACGAGATTTAACAGACAGAGGTGATGAAATATGCCGACCATTCATACGAGCGCATTGTCAGGACAAGAAGCTATGACACTGCTGGAAGACTATATACAGGATGCAATACCGGGAGCGATCGGATTTGTGATGTCTGTCATCGGTGCCGTACTCGTATATGTTATTGGTGTCCGCGTAATTAATTTTTTGCGAAAAGTGTTGAAGAAAATGCTTCAGCGTCACAGTGTGGACGAGGGTGTACAGCAGTTTCTGGATGCGATTGCAAAATTCGCAGGATATTTTATTCTGATTTTGATGATACTTGGCTTTTTCGGAGTGACGACAGCATCTGTCGTAGCAGTACTTGGCTCGGCAGGACTGACGCTTGGATTGGCGTTGCAGGGGAGTTTATCAAACTTTGCCGGTGGCGTGCTGATTCTGATCTTAAAACCGTTTTCCGTTGGTGATTACATTATCGAAGGAACCGGAAAAGATGAAGGATTTGTACATGAAATTTCTGTATTTTATACGACACTGCGAACCGGAGATGATAAAACGATCGTTATACCAAACGGAACATTAGCCAATAACAGCATTACGAATTTATCAAAAATGAAAAGCCGTCGCTTGGATATTCTGGTCGATATTGCATATGATGCTGATTTGAAAAAGGCAAAGCAGATTTTACAGCAGGTCGCAGACCAATGCGCGTACCGTCAGGAAGACAAAGACGCAGAAATTGTGGTGTATGAGCTGGCGGAGAGCAGTGTGAAAGTAATGGTTCGTGTATGGACAGACTCCGACGAATATTGGAATGCACGTTTTGAACTCAATGAGCAAATAAAATTTGCATTGGATGCAGCAAAGATAGAGATTGCATTTCCACAATTAGATGTGCATGTTAGATGAAAAATATAGCTTTTTTGTAAAAAGAATTGACAAATTTGCTAAATTATGCTAGTTTGAATATGGAATTAAAAACGATTGCATCCAAGGGATGCGAGATTCCAAGTAATATCTAATTGAGTTTAGGAGGAGTATTATGCAGCAGGGAACTGTAAAGTGGTTTAATGCAAAGAAAGGCTACGGATTTATTTCTGATGAAGCCGGCAACGAAGTATTTGTTCATTTTTCAGCATTGAATATGGACGGCTTCAAGGAATTGAAGGATGGCGAGAAGGTTGAGTTCGAAGTTGTAGAGGGAGAAAAAGGACCTCAGGCAGCAAACGTTACCAGAATCTAATTCGTCACAATATTTTAGGTTGCAGATTAAACAGTCATCTCATTGAGATGACTGTTTTTTTGTGTGACACTTTGATCGTAACAGGAAATGAGATTCTTTTTACTTTTTTTTGGCAGACAAAAGTGTTATACTATTAGCATTGTTGGTAATAATGATAAAAAGCGTATTTTG
>JAGAOE010000220.1 GCA_017623885.1 Eubacterium sp.
ATTTCGCTTGGCTAATTTTAACCGTTAATTACTGTTTTAAAGGTTGTTCGTTTTCGAACTCATTTGAGAAACTTGCGTCTCTCTTTTTTCGAAATTGTTCAAGGTTATTTCACTGTTCAATTATCAATGTTCTTTTGTTTGTCGCTGTTGTTCTTTCATCAAGCAGCTTTTGTATTTTATCAAATCTGTTTTTGTTTGTCAAGAACTTTTTTAAACTTTTTTGTTTTTCTTTTTTGCGACATTTGCATCTCTGTCCGGTGTCCTGTTCCCCAGTCGCTCGCGACAGCTTGTAAATAATATCATGCGGTTTCGCATTTGTCAACACGTTTTTTGAAATTTTTTTAAATTTCTTTTTTTATCGACTTTTATCAGCGTTTACCGCTAACGGAGAAGGGGGGATTTGAACCCCCGCGCCGCTGTTAACGACCTGCACCCTTTCCAGGGGTGTCCCTTCGGCCAGCTTGGGTACTTCTCCACATTTCTTTTTATCTTTCCTAATACAACATAAACTCACCACCCGCGTCAATTCACAACAAGTGATCATCTTATATGCTCTGCAACGTAGTTCTCACAGGACTTTTGTGCAACCAAAAGCTCCAACAGAATGTTCCATTTCATCAAGCATCTGTACAGAACAAAGAATCTCGCAAGCGAGATTCTCCGCCTGCGGCGGGTCGCGACAAGCGACATACTGCTGTTCCGCCGCAGTGCGATCCTCGCGGAGCGTTTTTTATTTCATAGGAAAGCTCGTCACTTTCACACTTTAATATAGCAAGGTCTTTCCTAGGAAACAAAAAAATCAGTCTGCATCGCAAACTGATTTTTGTTTTTTAGGAAGCGGAGAGGGTGGGATTCGAACCCACGCGCCCTTGCGGACAAACGGTTTTCAAGACCGCCTCGTTATGACCACTTCGATACCTCTCCGTGCTGCTTTCGCAATCAGCGATTGTTATAATATCACCTATGCATCCATATGTCAATAGATTTTTTTAAATTTTTTTCATTTATTTTTTATTGCACCGCTTTTTCCAAAAACAAACCCGCAATATCAATGTCTTCCGGTGTCGTCACTTTAATATTTTGGTACGAACCTTCTATCAACTGACACTTCTTTTGGAATGCAAGCTCCAACACCTGCGCATCATCTGTCACATCTGTTCTGCCTGATGCAATAACACATTCATAGGCATCTCTTATCAGCTGATACGAAAATGCCTGCGGAGTCTGCACCTGCCAAAGCGTTCTCCGATCCGGTGTCTCACATGCCACCGCATGCGCATCTACTATTTTTATCGTGTCCTTCACAGGCATGCCCACTACACACGCCCCCTTCTCTGCGACTGTACGCATCGTCCGTTCCAGCACAGACTGTGTGATACACGGCCGCGCTCCGTCATGAATCAACACATAATCCACGCCGTCTATCGCTTGTAAGCCTGCATAGACAGAATGATAGCGCTCACTTCCCCCGAACACAACCGCACACACTTTCGTAAAACCATAGCGTTCCACAATTTCTTTCTGGCAATAGGACTCCTGCCCGGCGCTCACCACAAGCACAATTTTTTCCACAGCACTCGCTTGAAATTGCGCAAGTGCATAGTAAATCAACGGTTTTCCGTTTAACAACATATACTGCTTTGCCGTCTTACTGCGCATACGACTGCCACTTCCGGCAGCAAGCACAACCGCTCCGTATTTATTTTGTTCCATTTTAGCGTTCCCCCAGTTTCAGATTCGGAATCGCATTCAAATCCAAACCGTCTCTTTTTCCTGCCAAATATTCATAATATGCAGCCGCGCCTATCATCGCAGCATTATCTGTACACAAAATCGGTGACGGATGGTAAAACTCCACTCCTTTCTGTTTGCACGCCTCCTCCATCGCCTGACGCAAGGTCTGATTAGATGCCACTCCGCCAGCAATCGCCAACCGTTTCATTCCATATTCATCAATCGCCTGCATCGTATGCTGCACCAACACCTCTATCACTGCATGCTGAAAAGAGGCTGCCACATCAGCCGGAACGACCGTTTCACCTTTCATTTGCGCACCGTTTAAATAGTTCAACACCGCTGACTTCAATCCACTAAACGAAAAGTCATATGCACCATCTGCCACTTTCGGCTGCGGGAAACGAATCGCCAGTGGATCTCCTTCGTGTGACACCTTTTCGATTTTCGGTCCGCCCGGATATCCAAGTCCTATCGCACGCGCGACCTTATCAAATGCCTCACCGGCTGCGTCGTCTCTGGTTTTTCCCAATATCTCATATACACCATAATCCTGCACTTTGACCAGATGCGTATGCCCGCCGGATACTACAAGACACAAAAACGGCGGCTCCAATTGTTTATTTTCAATATAATTCGCACTAATATGACCTTCTATGTGATGCACACCTATCAACGGCAGTTTTTTTGCATAGGCAATCGCCTTTGCTTCTGCCACTCCCACAAGCAAAGCTCCTACCAGCCCCGGTCCGTATGTCACCGCGATTGCATCCATATCATCCAGGGTCATACCGGCTTCATCCAATGCCTGTGTGATTACCTGATTTATTTTCTCTATATGCTTGCGCGATGCAATTTCCGGCACCACGCCACCATACAAGGTGTGTAATGCAATCTGCGAAGAAATTACGTTCGAACGCACATCTCGCCCATTCACGACAACAGCAGCAGCCGTCTCATCGCATGAGCTCTCTATTGCAAGTATTTTTATTTCTTTTTTTAGTTCAGTATTCGATTCTGCCATGAACTATGACGCTCCTCCGTTGACTTTAGAATAATTCAATATTTTCCAATTTCCTTGTGCATCTTTTCGAAGCAAATATTGCTGATGCGTGCGCGTGAAATCCTGCGTCCCTTTTTTTATAAAATAAGACACTTCTACTGTTGCGCCGGATTTTTCATTTATTTCTATGTAATCTACTTCATTTGAATCTGCAACGTTCGCCTGTATCATTACTTTCTTGTTTACTTGAAATGCATTCAGTTCACGCTGCAAATTCGCAATATGCATTTCTTCCGGATTCGATTCCAACAGCTCCTCATCATACAACGCACGCATATTCTGTCCGAGTCGCTTAATCTGCTCATCCGTCAGTTTTTCACTATCCACACCATACAACACCAGCATATAGCGATTATACAGCTTCATCACTTCACGCGGAGTCGCCGGATAATTCGCTAATATATCCGTATTAAGTAATGCCTCCACTTCCGAAATCTCCGTCGCTTGTTCTACATTTTTCGGTTCACGAAATGCCAAAACCACAAAAATGCCAATCACAGCTAATGCCATCAGCACAAGAACTACAATTCCACCACGTTTCTTTTTCATGCTTCTCCCTCCTCAAAGTCGAGTTCTTTCATACGTCCGTCTTTCCCCAGTGACGCCTGCGGAAAGATGCTTTTTACCTTATCCATGTATTCTTCTGCATGAATCAGCGATGGGCTAAAGTGCGTCAGCCACAGCTCATTCACCTGCGCATCCTTTGCCACCCGCGCTGCTTCATAAAATGTCATATGCTTGTACTGCTTTGCTTTTTCCAATTTGTCTGCCTCGGCATACATACCTTCGCAAATAAGCAAGTCCGAATGTTCCGCCGCCTCTACCAACGATTTTGTCGGCCGCGTATCTGTACAGTAGGTCAGCTTTATTCCCTTGCGTGGTTTCCCCATCACTAACTGCGGCGTATAGGTCTCTCCCTCATACTCCACCGTCTCTCCCCGCTGCAACAGCCCCCAGTAATTGCGTGGAATCGGCAATTTTTGTGCTGCTTCAACATCAAATTTTCCAGCTCGCTTGATCTCTATGGTATAACCATAGCACAGCACGTTATGATTGACACGAAACGCTTCTATTTCGTATCCATTCAAAGAAAAATGCTGCGAAGCCCCCTCTATTTCCAGATAACGAATCTCAAACGGCAGCTCCGGCGCGATTGTGCGCAATGCGTTTACTACCCGCTCCAATCCTTTCGGGCCAATCATTGTCAGCGGCTCTGTCCGCTCTGCATTTCCCATCGTGAGCAACATTCCGGGTAAACCGCTAATATGATCCGCATGATAATGCGTAAAGCACATGATGTCGATTGGTTTTGGGCTCATACCCGCTTTTTTCATCGCCACCTGCGTTCCTTCTCCACAATCAATCAGCAGACTACTCCCGTTATAACGAGTCAAAAGAGCAGTCAGCCAGCGATATGGCAAGGGCATCATTCCACCGGTTCCTAACAAACATACATCTAACATTTTTCTTTGTTTTCCTCTCTATCACCATTGTACTCACAGTAGCTCTGTCGTCAGATATTTTTCCGGCGCAATCGCAAACGTGCTTGTCCAGCGCGCAAAGCAAGCTGCACAAATATCCATTTCTTCGGTATATCCATCCTGTCCGGACAAATACCCCCACTGTTTTCCTATATGAACATAATCCTCATAACGATTTCCGCAACGAGTCAATTCCTGCCCGCAGCAATTACACAATCGTTTTGCATCCTGTTTCATCATAATCCTCCTATCACTCTTTTGATTATTTCGAAACTATTATAAGGATTTTTTCCGTGCGTTTCCATAGTAAACTGCTGGCTGTAATACCATAACATAGGCATCTTCTACCGGTCTTTCATAAAAGTTTTTCCGTTTGCCCGCGATCTCAAAATGCATCTGTTCGTACAAATGAATCGCCGCCTCATTTGAGACACGCACTTCCAAAACAATTGTTTCCAATTCACGAATTTCCAATTCACTCATCAGTTGCGTTAGCAGTGCATATCCAACACCTTTTCTACGCGCCTGCGGCGCAACTGCGACATTTGTAATCTCTCCCTCATCTGCCGTGCAATAAATACCGACATAGCCGAGCAGATGTCCCGCCTCTTCTGCCACCAGAAACACAACATCTTCCCGATATAAAATATCTTCAAATCCCTGTCTGGACCAGGGCACCGAAAAGCATTCTGCCTCCAATGCCGTGACTGCATCCAAATCCTGCTGCATCATTTTTCTGATTGTCATACACCCGCATCTCCCAGCAAACGTTTTTCTTTTTCCTGCCGTTCTCTTTCTGCCTGTGACAAACGCAAATAGTCAGGCTGATGTGCCTGCGCACTTACCATCTGCCCTTTTTCCGCATATATACAAGCCAACGATGCGACCGCTCCCGCACGCTGTTTATTCATATGTGCCGGTGCAAAGGCATACGGCACCTGCACCTGTTCCTCTATAAATGCTTTAAAAACAGGAACTCCGTCGCCCAAAAATATAATCTCTCGTTTTAATTCGTTGATTTTTTCTACAATCTGGGCAATATCAACCGCGCACTGCGGCTCAATCACACACATCTGTCCATCTGTAAACTCATACAGTCCGGTATAGGTCTGGTTTCTGCGCGCATCCATTAACGGACAGACGACCGCCGAGGTTCCCCATAAATTATATGCCAGTCCGTCTACTGTCGGAATTTCTATGATGGGTTTATTTAGCGCCAGTCCCAATCCCTTAGCTGTCGCAGAACCTATACGCAGACCGGTAAACGAACCCGGTCCTTTCGATATCGCAATCGCATCAATTGTCTCCAAATCCAATTCTATCATAGATGCAATCTCATCCAACATCGGTAACAACGTCTGAGAATGCGTCTTTTTATAATTCACGGTATATTCCGCTATCAGTTCTGCATCTTCTACTACAGCAACACTCGCCACCAATCCGGAGCTGTCTAATGCCAATACTCTCATTCTATTGTCCTTTCTCTGATATCTCCTGCAAGGTGATTTTCCGGTAATCAAATCCCTTTTGCAAGTCTTTCTCTATCACAACCGCAACTCTCTCCGGCGGCAAAAGTTCTTCAATCAGTTCTGCCCATTCAATCAAGCAGACACCCTTCCCGTAAAAATAATCTTCATAGCCGATTTCGTCCATTTCTTCGATATCCCCTATGCGATAAACATCAAAATGGTAAAACGGCAATCTGCCCTCATCATACACCTGAACAATCGTAAAGGTCGGGCTGTTAATCGAATCCTCTATATCTAAGCCGCACGCCAAGCCTTGCGCAAAAACAGTTTTCCCAACGCCCAAATCTCCCGTCAAGGTATAAACGGTTCCCGGTAACGCCTGCTCTGCCAAACGTTTTGCAATCTCAAACGTCTCCTGCGGCGAATTACTTTCATATATCATCTTCCGCACTCCTAGTTTTGTTTCATTTTAAATCGATACGTTTCCATCTGCGACTTCGCCAACTCATACAGCTTCGGATACAACTCACCCAGTTGTTCTCTCGGTATTACATTTGCGCGAATTCTGCTGCCGTAAAGGAGCACCATTTTTTTCGTACTCACAATCTTATACAACTGCTTCCAAGGCATGGTCACCTGCTGTTCTCCAAAGCTGGTTGTAATTCCTTCTGCATCAAAGCGATAGTGAATCGGCCGTTGATATGCCTCATTCGTTTTCGCCTGTTTTTTCACTTTCCCCCTCAGATTAAAGGGCACATACAGCGCAAGCAACACCGCTCCGACCAAATATAAAACATTATACAACACATTCACATCGCCCCAGCTCAGCACGCTGATCAATACAATCATCACCGCCAGAACAATCGACAAAATACCTTGTGAAGTGTGGTAGATATGATACAGATTAAAACGATACATATCTTCGAACGTCATCTGTACATCAAGCTCTATCACTGTCTGAGCATCCTTTTTTTCGTTTTCATGCATTTCCATTTTCGTAATTCCTCTATTTCCGTAACTATTCCGTACCTTCACCGTTACCATTCGCAAATCTATGAACATCAGCTACGCTCATGAGATTTACTTACACCCGAATCATTTTCTCACGGAAGAGTTCCCCTTTTTTCTATTTACTGTTACCTTTCTGTCACACAGATAAGCGTAGTATAACATCTTTGAAAAAAAAAGAAAAGAGGTCTTACAAACCTCTTTTCTCCTATGTTTCATAAGCTATGTAGGTAATGAGTGGCTACTAAACCAAGCTTTCATACAGCTTTGTAATATCCTCTACGCTGGTCTCCTTCGGATTTCCGGGACGACATGCATCATCGTAGGCTGACTGTGCCAAGAACGGAATATCCTCTTTCTTTACGATTTCTTTCAAATCTGCCGGAATTCCCACATCTGCAGAAAGCTTCTTCACCGCGTCAATCGCAGCTTTGCGATATTCTTCCTGACTCATGGCATCCACGCCTTCTACACCCATTGCACGCGCAATCTCACGATATTTTTCACCGGTTGCTTCTGCGTTGTATTCCATAACTGTCGGCAAAATAATCGCATTTGCCACACCATGCGGTGTATCATACAATGCACCCAGGGGATGTGCCATCGAATGTACAATTCCCAGACCTACATTCGAGAATCCCATGCCGGCAACATACTGTCCGAGCGCCATACCTTCGCAACCTTCCTGTGTATTATCTACCGCGCCGCGCAGACTTCTGGCAATAATCTCGATTGCCTTTAAGTGGAACATATCTGACAATTCCCATGCACCAGCTGTGATATATCCCTCAATCGCATGTGTCAGTGCATCCATACCGGTCGCTGCCGTCAGTCCCTTCGGCATAGAATTCATCATATCAGGATCTACAAATGCCACTACCGGGATGTCTTTCGGGTCTACACATACCATTTTACGATTTTTCTCTACATCCGTAATGACATAGTTAATCGTAACCTCTGCTGCCGTACCTGCTGTCGTCGGAACTGCAAATATCGGCACACTCTTCTTTGTCGTAGGTGCCACACCTTCGAGGCTTCGAACATCTGCAAAATCAGGATTTGCAATAATAATTCCTACGCCCTTTGCGGTATCCATTGATGAACCGCCGCCAATCGCAATAATATAATCCGCGCCGGATGCTTTATATGCCTCTACACCTGACTGTACATTTTCAATCGTCGGATTCGGTTTAATATTTGAATACACTTCGTATACCAGACCAGCTCCGTCCAGAACGTCCAGCACCTTCTGTGTCACACCAAATTTAATCAAGTCGGGATCCGAACACACAAATGCCTTTTTAAACTCTCTGCCTTTCGCTTCATCTGCAATCGCTGCAATCGCTCCTGAGCCATGATAAGAGGTTTCATTCAAAATAAATCTGTTTGCCATTTCCTTCTCCTTATCGCGGTTTTTGCCGCCCTTTCTTTAAATTATGATTATCATTCAGAAATAATCCCCCTCACATCAGTCTAACGTTTCGACGCACGCATTTTCTGATAATTCGTTCGTTTTTTCATCTCTGATGCACTTTCTTTCTGAATACTTTAAATTGTACGCTAAATTCCTTTCATCGTCAATGCAATTCGTTTCTTTTGGATGTCAATTTCCAACACTTTCACTTCAACAATATCCCCCACAGAAAGTGCTTCCAACGGATGTTTAATAAAGCGATCGCAAATCTGCGAAATATGCACCAGTCCATCCTGATGTACACCAATATCCACAAATGCACCAAAATCAATCACATTGCGCACGGTGCCCTTGAGCACCATTCCGGGCGTCAAATCCTTCATTTCCAATACATCGCTGCGCAAAATCGGACGCGGCATATCCTCGCGCGGGTCTCTGCCCGGCTTCTCAAGCTCTGACAAAATATCATTCAGCGTCAATTCACCAATCTCCAGCTCAGCCGCCAGTTTTTTCTTGTCTTTAATCGTTTTTCCCAAGCCTGCAAGCTGTCCGGGCTTAAAATCTTTTTTATCAATTCCGAGTTTTTCCAGCAACAATGCCGTCGCCGCATAGCTCTCCGGATGCACACTCGTCGCATCCAGCGGATTTTTACCATTCAAAATACGCAAAAATCCCGCACACTGCTCGTATGCTTTCGGTCCGAGCTTGGGCACCTTTAACAGCTCATTTCTGCTCATAAATCTGCCGTTCGCCTCACGGTATGCCACAATATTTTTTGCTACCGCTTTGCTAATGCCGGAAATATATTCAAGAAGCGATGCACTCGCCGTATTTAAATCGACACCTACCCGATTCACGCAGTCTTCCACGACTCCACCTAATGCTTCACCCAGTTTTTTCTGATTCATATCATGCTGATATTGACCGACACCGATGGCTTTCGGATCTATTTTCACAAGTTCTGCCAACGGGTCCTGCAAACGTCTCGCGATAGACGCTGCACTTCGCTGTCCAACATCAAAATTCGGAAATTCTTCCGTTGCCAGCTTGCTCGCAGAATATACAGATGCGCCTGCCTCATTTACAATCACATACTGTACCGGTTTGTTCAATTCCTTCAAAAGCTCAACAATCACCATCTCGGATTCGCGGGATGCAGTTCCGTTTCCGACTGAAATCAACGAGATATCATATTTGTCAATCAGCTTGGTCAAAACTTTCTTTGACTCTTCTACCTTGTTCTGCGGTGCTGTCGGAAAAATCACCGTCGTATCCAGCACCTTACCGGTCGCATCTACAACAGCCAGTTTGCATCCGGTACGAAACGCCGGGTCCCAGCCCAAAACATTTTTTCCTGCAATCGGAGGCTGCATCAAGAGCTGTCCGAGATTTTTACCAAATACGCTAATCGCTCCGTCTTCTGCTTTTTCTGTCAATTCCGAACGCACTTCACGCTCTATCGCAGGCGCAATCAAACGATCGTAACTGTCCGCTATCGTCTCCTGCAAAATCGCTTTTGTATTCGGATTGTCACGTGTGATAATCTGCTTTTCCAAATAACGTAAAATATCTTCTTCCGGTGCTTCCACTTTCACAGTCAGCACTTTTTCTGCTTCACCACGATTCAGCGCAAGCACGCGGTGTCCTGCCAATTTTCCTACCGGCTCTGAAAAATCGTAATACATCTCATATACAGTCTTTGCCTCTGCATCCTTTGCAGTCGAGCGAACGACACCTTTTTTCGTTGTCATTTCCCGAATTCGTATACGATAATCCGCTTCCTCTGAAATCGACTCTGCGACAATATCCTTTGCACCCGCAAGTGCATCTTCCGCGCACAGCACTTCTTTTTCCTCATTGATAAAAGCTGCTGCCTCTTCCAGCATTGATTTTCCTGTCATCTGCAGCATCAGAATATTCGCAAGCGGTTCCAATCCTTTTTCTTTCGCAACAGTCGCCCGCGTACGGCGTTTCGGTCGGTACGGACGATACAAATCCTCTACAACAACCAATGTCTGCGCTGCCAGTATCTGAGCCTTCAATTCCTCCGTCAGCTTTCCCTGTTCTTCTATCGTCGCCAGCACCTGTGCTTTCTTTTCTTCTAAATTTCGCAAATATGTCAAACGCTCATGCAGCTCACGCAACTGCTCATCATCCAATGCACCGGTAGCCTCTTTTCGATAACGCGCAATAAAGGGAATCGTATTCCCTTCATCGATCAGCTTCACCGCTGCTTCTACCTGATTTTTTCGAACTCCCAGTTCCGTCGCAATTGTTACGATAATATCCATCCGTCTTTCCTTCCTTGTCCTCGTTAATATAAATCCTCTAATTATGTTCAACGAACTGTTTTATTATAACGCAGGCGTCATTCGTTCGCAAGTTTACGTCTCTTTTTCTCCGGCCAGGGCAGCAAAACACCCGCAATTTTCATTCATCCATTGAAGAATCCGCAAAAAAATGCTATGATATAAGAACCTATATATTAAAGGAGTACTTTCATGGATTTCCATTTATTTGACAGCGATTACGAATCGCCCCCCGTCTCACCGCAACCTCAGGACGTAATGCAGACAATGGCGACCATATTGAGCGTCATTGCAATCGTAACTACATGCTGTATCTATTCATCACTCGGATGCGGCGCACTCAGCATCATCTTGGCTTTGCTTGCGCGTGGACAACAAAAAAAGCTCACCCCTCAGGGCAAGCTCACAATCATGACTGCCATCGCTGCCATAGTAATTTCTGTTTCCGCTACGATTCTCATGGTTTCTATGACCATTCAGGAATTCGGCGGAGTAGAAAGCTTTCTCAAAGAATATTCCAACATCATGGAATCTATGACAGATCTCCCGCTATTGGAAGAAAGCAGTATTTAACAAATCCAGATTCAAAAAGAACAACGCACCGTTTTTTATCAAACAGTTGGCAAGCAAAATCAAAACGGCGAGCCACAACCACTTCGGATGCCAGCGCATGCCCACATGCCTTTCGCATTTGCCTGCACATGCAGCCAGTACGTCGATGGTATGACTAAGCATAAACCAGACATACACCCCGGCTCCGTAGACAACGACAGGATGATAGACAAACGACCGCAACACCTGAAATCGAAGCAGCGCTTCTACCGCGCGTGTTCCGCCACACCCCGGACAATAATATCCGGTCAGTGCATGAAGGACACACGGCATACGAAACAAAACGCTATGCTCCGCCAAATAATGATAGCCATTCCAGACCATCACAAACAGCAACGGAAGCAGCAGTCCGATTCGATACAGCCACGCTTCTATCGTGACAGTGCTTGTCTTGTCACCGGTTTGTTCTGAGCGCTGTTCTTGATATTCACTTTGTTTTTTTGATTCAGATTTATCCAAAGATTTCATACAAAAAATTATAGTCTGCAATGACTGTTTTGTCAAAATCGGACGATCACGATATCTTTACAAGGAGGTACACATATGATTGGTATGACAACAGGAATCTCCGGCGGTTATAACAACTATGGCATGTATGGTTCTTATCAGTCAGCACGCTCTACCGGCTCTGACAAACCTCATGCTGTCGCTCCGGAAGATCAGGTAAAGCTTGGTCGCAAATCTTCCCCGAATGATTGCGATACTTGCAAAACACGCAAATATCAGGACGGTTCAAATGAAGGAGACGTTTCTTTCAAGGCGCCCGGACATATTTCTCCGCAGGCTTCTGCCGGCACCGTTCGCGCCCACGAGCAGGAACACGTCAGCAACGCTTATGAAAAAGCTGCCAAAAACAACGGCAAGGTACTTTCTGTATCGGTTACTTTGAAAAGTGCCATCTGTCCGGAATGCGGAACAAGCTATGTCGCCGGCGGCACGACCAGCACGGCGATCAAATACACAAACGAAGAAAACCCGTATCAGAAAAATAAAAAAGCATTGGATGCCATGAACCAAATCGGCTCCAATATCGATTATGTCGCATAGCACACACGTTATGCATTGCTAAAACAGGAGAAACACAAACTTATGAATCGCACCACCGCAACATTAAAAGACATGGCGCGCCAAATGCTAATCGGGCACTATCAAGCCCCTATGCTCGCCATTGTCCTTACCACGCTCATACCGACTGCACTCTTACTACCGTTTAATTACTTGTGCAGCGGCAGGAGTCAGTATCCGTCACAGGCTATCATATATTATCTTGCCTATTTTATTATAACGGCAATCGAGCTCATGCTCGGCTGTGGCGCAAAGCTCATATATCTTGGCATTGCACGACACCAAACAGTCACTGTCAAAGATATGTTTCAGATTTTCAAAGCACGTCCCGACCGCATATTACTCGGCAGCATGCTCTACATTTTAATCACATGGATTCCGATGCTGCCCCCTATCATCTATCAGATGACAGCACCTGCCACCCAAACCAACAGCGAGGCGATACAGTTTTGGTGCATTTATGAAGCACTCTATGCAGGCGGTATCTTTTTAGGCTTTTTGTTATCACTGCCGTTTTATCTGATTTTTTGGATTTATGCAGACGATAGCAACTGTGATACCTTGCAGGCATTTCGCCGCAGCATGCGCATGATGCGCGGTGGAAAATGGCGTATTTTCAAAATGGAATTTAGCTTTATCGGTTGGACTTTGCTTGGCATGTTATCCTTTGGCATTGGCTTTTTATGGATTCTGCCCTATACCGATCAGGCAATCACAAATTTCTATTTAGACCAAAAACATGAATTTGATGTAAAAATAGAATTGTCCGATGCACCAGGACCATTTACGCCGAATCTTTAATCTCGTGCACAAGAAATTATTATAAAATGATACTGTTCAGAGCCAGTCGTATTTTCGAGGTAGACTCTGAACAGTTGCGTAAAAATATAATATGCGCCCTTCTCCGTAGACAAGAAACTTTACATCACTTGTTTACAGAGTAGGGCGCATATCAATTTCACAACACTTCCGATTCTTACCTTTAGTTAAAACGAATCATCTGTAATACGCTGGAAAGCTTCGCTGCTTTTTCTTCATAAGCTTCCTCACTCATCGTCATGGTCACAAAACCAATCTCATCCGGTAATTCCTCGATATCGACAAATTCCACACTGCCAAATGTATTTGAAATCTCTTCTTTTGACGCCTTCGTACGCACAAAGAAGCGTGTTTCATTCTTTTTATAATCTGCCAACTGCACCGGTGTCGCATCCCAGTTTAAAACGATATGTGTATTTATATGTTTCACCATATCTACGATATCACCTACGACTGCACTTGCCGTCGGAAGCTTTCCTGCTCCGCTTCCATAGAACATGGAATCACCCAACATATTTCCTTTTACAAAAATTGCATTGAATACATCATTTACATTGTACAGGGGATGTGCCATCGGTAATAAGAACGGAGCTACCATAGCTACATATCCGTTTTCAGTCTGCTTACTCATCGCCAGAAGCTTGATCGCACGTCCCATTTCTTTTGCATACATAATGTCGGTCGGTGTAATCTTTGTAATACCCTCTGTATGGATATCCTCATAATTCACCTGCTGACCGCATACCAAAGATGTGAGAATCGCAATTTTACGACACGCATCATATCCTTCTACATCTGCAGTCGGATCTTTCTCGGCATAACCCTTTGCCTGTGCCTCTTTTAATACGTCATCAAATGCCAGACCTTCATCTGTCATCTTTGTAAGCATATAGTTTGTCGTACCATTTACAATACCACTGATTTCTACGATTTCGTCACCGGTAATAGAGCTCATCAAAGGACGAATAATCGGGATTCCGCCTCCAACGCTTGCTTCGAACAGGAAGTTTACGTTTTTCTCTGCTGCGAGCGCAATCAACTCTGCACCCTTGTCCGCTACTAATGCTTTGTTTGAGGTCGTTACATGTTTACCTGCCTCCAACATCGCTTTTACAAAGGTGTAAGCAGGCTCTACGCCACCCATTGTCTCTACAACAATATCAATTTCCGGATCGTTTGCTATCACCTGATAGTCATGTACAATTTTACTCTGAATCGGGTCTCCTTCAAATTCACGCAAATCTAACACATATTTTACTTCTAATTCTTCACCGGAAGTCTTTTTGATACGTGCACTGTTCTTTTCTAAAATCTCCACAACGCCGGAACCGATTGTTCCGTATCCCATAACTGCTACTTTTACCATTTGTTTCTTACTCCCTCGCTAATATTTTTAAATAATGTACTCCATCCTGCTTCTCAATCCGTTCCATCATGCGATTTGCGTCCGTTGTTTCCGGCAGAATATCTACACTTAATGTCAATGACGCAATTCCGTTTACCGGAATACTCTGATGAATCGTCAGTATATTGGCATGCATTTCCGCTATCGTTTTTAATATCGCAGATAGCAGCCCCGGTTCATCGTCAAGCTGGATGACCATCGTAATCGTCCGTCCTTTGGCATTGTCATGAAACGGAAAGATATCTTCCTTATACTTGTAAAAGGAGCTGCGGCTGATATCCACGCGCTCTGTCGCCTCCTGCACAGAAGCAGCCCGTCCGGATTCCAGCAAACGTTTCGCCTCTACCACACGAAGCAACACATCCGGCACTGCTTTCTCCTTTAACACATAGTAGTTTGTCTTTTCTGTCATGATACACTCCTGTGTTTGTCCTGTAAATACATTTGTATTCACCTGAAAGATAATACCACAAGAACGGAAATGACGCAAGCGGAAGCGAAAAATAATTCAAAAAACCTCTCGGTTTCATATCTTACCATTCCGAGAGGTTTTTATATCACACAGCAATTCATGCCACAAATTTTACTACTACCATATCAATTTACAAAAACACCCGTAACACCATCTTCCATTCACCGATGACTCTAAACGTCATCAAATAGAAAACAGAGCATCCGTCCGCGTTCTTGCTAGCAACCCATTAACGAGTTGACCACTTTCCCATATACATCGAACCACTCGTGGTTTTTCCATCAGCATCATACCATTGAGCAAATGTCTTTCCCTCATATTTTACCGCAATGCCCGGCGCGAAATCATCGAGCAATTTCCCATCACGCGCAATCTCAAAAAGAAAATCAAGTTCTTCCCAGAAATCCACTAAAAACGTTACAGTCTTAGTCGCTCCAGGTTTAACAACTACTTTCCCACCTTTTACTTTTCCTATTGAAAAACCTTCCGAATCTCCCATTACACCTTCTACTACAGTAAACGGTTTATTACTCTTATTTGTAACCTGCAAACTATATCCTACCGTCTTTCCATTCTTGGTTACTGTCTTAAAATTTTTCATCTGTAAAGACATTTTCGGAAGAACCACTACTTTAATCTTCAGTTTGCCAAGTTTTGATTTCGCTGTAATAGTTGCCGTTCCAGGCTTAATTCCCTTTATACACTTTTCTATTCCATCACTAAGACCCTTTGCAACGGATGCATTCGAACTGCTGAATGTAACTTGCTCATAGTCCCATCCATCTCCCACAATATTCAAAGCCAGTGATTTTCCTGCTGGAACATACGCAGTCTTTTCATCCGTATAACC
>JAGAOE010000032.1 GCA_017623885.1 Eubacterium sp.
AGTGATGCGAAAACTCTGTCACCTCAAACAAATCATTCGTAATACGTCCCATAATCTGACCGATTTTTGTATTTGAATAATAGGTATAGCCAAGACGCTGTAAATGGTCAAACGCATCCTTTCGCATATCAGTCTCAATATAGACACCCATGACATGTCCCATGTCTGCCATAAAATACTGTGCTGCCGCATCGATTAAGCGGAGAACGAGATAGAGCAATGCCAGCTTGCCGACGAGTGATACGGTCAGCGACGCCAAGTCGTTCATCGCACGGTCGGTAATCGTGCGCAAAATCAACGGTAATACGACATCGCACAGACAAGTCAGTGCCGCGCAAAACAAATCCAGATACATCGTCTTTCGATATTTTTTTAAATACGGATAAAACCGTTTGATAAGGTGTGATTTTTTACTGCTGTATTCTTGTTTCATTTGTTATTTCTCACTTCTATTTCATGTTTCTTTATTTTTCGAATTCATGGACAAATCATTCCATTCCTTGTCCCTATTCACACGCTCTGATGGTCGCGCGAAGCGGTAAAATCATCGGCGGTGCCACAGACAATTCATCGATTCCCATCTCGATAAACTGCTCTGTCAAATCCATATCTGCACCCAGCTCTCCGCAGATACCAATCCATTTTCCGGCTGCATGTGCTGCATCCGCAGCCATTTTTATCATGCGAAGTACCGCTTCATGATGCGGCTCATAAAACGCATCCAATCGATTGTTCTGACGATCAATCGCCAATGTATACTGCGTCAAATCATTCGTTCCGACACTAAAGAAATCTACCAGCTCTGCCAGACGCACACTAATCATTACCGCAGCCGGTGTCTCTATCATAATACCCTGCTCCGGGATGCGGTATGCCACGCTTTGTGCTTCCAGCTCTGCTGCCACTTCTGCGACGATTGCTTTGATTTTCTCTACTTCTTCTACCGAAATAATCATCGGATACATAATCGACAAATTTCCGTGTACGGCTGCGCGAAGCAGTGCACGTAGCTGTGTCTTAAAGATATCTGTCTGTGTCAGACAAATGCGAATCGCCCGATAACCGAGTGCGGGATTTTCTTCTTCCTCCAGACCCAGATAATCCGCCTTTTTATCTGCACCGATGTCCAGCGTGCGAATGATGACTTTTTTATTTTCCATCTGTTCCAACACCTGTCTATAAGCCAGATACTGCTCTTCCTCTGTCGGAAGTGCATCTCTTCCGATATATAAAAACTCACTGCGGAACAGTCCGATTCCTTCTGCATCATTTTCCAATACAAAGGAGACATCTTCTACATTACCGATATTCGCGTATAAGTTTATCTTTTTGCCGCTTTTTGTCTGCGTCTTTTCACCCTTTAACTGCAACAACAGCTCTTTTTTTGCCTGCTCTTTTGCCAACTCACGACGCGCCTCTTCCAACTGCTTCTCATCCGGGTCATAGATAACGATTCCTGACTTTCCATCCACAATCGCAAGCGTTCCATCCGTCAACTCAGATAAATCCATCGACACGCCTACTAGCGCCGGAAGATTCATCGTCCGCGCCAAAATCGCTGTATGCGAATTTGCAGAACCATGTACTGTCACAAAGGCAAGCAAATGTTCCTTTTCAAACTGCATCGTCTCACTCGGTGTCAAATCATCCGCCATAATAATCACCGGCTCATCTGTAGACAACGCATTTGTATTTGCTCCTGTCAGAATCCGAATAACGCGCTGCGAAATGTCCTTTACATCCACCGCACGCGCCTGCATATAGGCATCATCAATCGCAGCAAACATCTCTGAAAATGTATTTCCTGCCTGGAGCACTGCATACGCAGCATTCATTTTTTCTTCACGAATCGACGTATAAATCGCTTCCAGATAATCCTCATCTTCCAACATCATCTGGTGTACTTCAAAGATGGCGGCTTCTTCTTCACCGACCGTTTCCACTGTTTTGTCATACAATGCATCCAACTCCTGCTGCGCTTCTCCGATTGCAGCTTCTACGCGTGCACACGCTGCCTCCACATCCGCAATCTGCTCTTGCGTCACTGTCACACTTCGCGGCTTTAAGACCTTTACCGGTCCGATTGCGATTCCCTGATATACAGATTTCCCCTCAAATTGATACATTCTGTTACCCCCTCATTGTTTTACCATTCACTTCCTATCTTTATATTATACCCCTCAAAAATCATTTTACAATAACTATTCTATTCCCGCTTTACATAACAAACACAGTTGACACGTGTGGTTTCCGTTTTTATAATATTTTGTACGAAACAATTTGACGAATAGGATGTTTTACAATTACATATAAAAAGGAGGCATTATGTCAGATCTTTTGCAAAGCCTGTCCGCTATTTTAGCAGATGAACCCATGCGCCTGATATTAAGCAAACAGGGAAATAAAAATCAGGAATATCGCAAAATCGTCATCGAACGCATCAACGACTATTATCAAATCGCAAAATATACACAAAAACAGGTATTTCACGAAAACTGCTCCATCACACAGTTAAAAGACTATTTAGCTGCCACGATGGGCAACACCTTTTTTCAGCTAAACGGTTGGTCTGCAGGCAGAGAACATCAGTTACTCATGTCAAAAAAAGGAACTGTGACTTACAAGAAAAAAATTCTGGCGGAAGCTTCGCGTCCCATTGCGCCCGCTGCACACAACCGCAAAAAACAATATCTGCTGCAAGAAGGCAGCCAGATTCCGCCGTTAGTGGATATGGGCATTTTCACAAAGGACGGAAAAGTCGTGCATTCCATGTACGATAAGTTCCGCCAGATTAACCGTTTCATCGAGCTCATTGATGATGCTGTCGGAAATGTTGATAAGCCCTGCTGGCATATCATCGACTTCGGTTGCGGAAAATCTTATCTTACATTTATCCTGTATTATTATTTTACCGAAATCAAACGCCAGCCGGTCGAAATCATCGGACTGGATCTCAAAGCAGATGTCATCGAAAAATGCAATCAGTCTGCACGTGCCTACGGCTACGATCATCTTCGCTTTGAACTCGGCGATATCAATGGCTACCAGACGCCCTTTGACGTTGATATGGTCGTGACACTGCACGCCTGCGATACCGCTACCGACTATGCATTGTATAACGCGATTTGCTGGAATGCAGACATGATTTTTTCCGTCCCCTGCTGCCAGCATGAGCTGAATGCGCAGATGCAGAGTGATGAGCTGTCACTGTTTACACGCTACGGCATCGTAAAAGAACGAATGGCAGCACTGACAACGGATGCCATTCGCGGCAATCTGCTCACCTGCATGGGATACAAGACACAGCTCCTTGAATTTGTAGATTTGTCACACACACCGAAAAACCTGTTAATACGCGCCGTGCGCCAGCCTTCCATGTCGAAAAAAAAGCGTCAGACGCAGCTCGAAGAAGTCCACGCCGTCCTGCAAACCTTTCATGTCCGACCTACTTTATATGAGCTGTTAAAACAGTCAGACCGGCTATAGTCATCTCGTTCTCACGTTTTGATTTTGGACATATTTTCCGATTTAGTCTGTCAAGTAGTGTTTGCAAAATAATACACAAAAAAGACCTTGAATAGTTCACAAACTTTCGAGGTCTTTTTTAGTGGTTTCGCGCATTGACCACGTCCGTCAGTTAGTGTTAAAATTTTAACATGGTTGTGCAAACGAAGGTTGATGCGACAACCTAGCTTTTTAGGGATAGGAAGTATTGGGGGAAATTTACTTCCTAAACTCAAATCACATTACTTAATTCATAGGAGGATATTACAATGGCAAGATTTACACTTCCCAGAGATCTGTATCATGGAAAAGGATCTTTAGAGGCATTAAAAACATTTGAAGGAAAGCGTGCGATCATCTGTGTCGGCGGCGGTTCTATGAAGCGCTTCGGATTTTTGGATCGTGCGATTGGATATTTAAAAGAAGCAGGCATGGAAGTAGAGGTATTCGAAGGAATCGAGCCCGATCCGTCTGTTGAAACCGTTATGAAGGGTGCAGAAGCTATGGCTAAATTCCAGCCTGACTGGATTATCGCTATGGGTGGCGGTTCACCGATCGACGCTGCAAAAGCTATGTGGATTAAATACGAGTATCCGGAGTGCACCTTTGAAGATATGTGTAAAGTATTCGGTTTACCGAGACTTCGTACAAAAGCTCACTTCTGTGCAATCTCTTCTACATCAGGAACTGCTACAGAAGTTACCGCATTCTCTATTATCACAAATTATCAGGATCGTATCAAATATCCGATCGCAGACTTTGAGATTACTCCCGATGTCGCTATCGTAGATCCTGATTTAGCAGAGACCATGCCTCCCAAGCTGGTAGCTCATACCGGTATGGACGCTATGACTCATGCAGTAGAAGCATATGTATCTACCGCAAACTGCGATTACACTGATCCGTTAGCAATTCATGCGATTGAAATGATTATGAACGACCTCGTTCCTTCTTTCAACGGCGATATCGCTGCTCGTGATCGTATGCACAATGCACAGTGCTTAGCAGGTATGGCATTCTCAAATGCATTACTTGGTATCGTTCACTCTATGGCACACAAGACCGGTGCTGCATTTGAAGATTTCGGCGCACACATCATTCACGGTGCTGCAAACGCGATGTATCTGCCGAAGGTTATCGCATTCAATGCAAAAGATGAGACTGCAAAGAAACGTTACGGCGTTATCGTAGATTACATGGGAATCGCAGACAAGAGCGCTTCTGATGATGATAAGGTAGCTGCTTTGATCGCTTATCTGAGAAAGATGAATGACGATTTGAATATTCCTCATTGTATCAAGAATTACGGTGCTGACAGCTATCCGACAGAGAACGGATTTGTACCGGAAGAAGTATTCTTAGAGAGATTACCTGATATCGCTGCAAACGCTATCTTAGATGCATGTACAGGATCTAATCCTCGTATTCCTTCACAGGAAGAGATGGAAAAACTGTTGAAGTGCTGCTACTATGATACAGAAGTAGATTTCTAAAATAATTTCAGAAATGTAAAGGGAGTGTCATTCCATAACTAAATTCCAGTTATGGAGCGACGCTCCTTTTTTATTAAAATCAATGAAATCTTCTATAGGTGGCGTTGACTCGTGGCATCAATTTATAGGTAAGCGCATGGTTTCTCTTTTATTTATCAAGCAACCGCTTCATGACATGTTCCAGATACCGCTCCTGTTCTTCCACGGTCATCGCTACTCTCTTTTGACTGTTATTCGATATCAAATCCATCCTGAAATCAAATGGATTTTTCCTGAGATAATCATCATTCACTGCCATCTGAAAAGCAGGCTTTAACACACCTTTTCCCTACGGAACGAGCCTCAAATGCAATACCTATATCATACATATGAGGCTCGTTTTATCTAGACATACAACTG
>JAGAOE010000221.1 GCA_017623885.1 Eubacterium sp.
ACAAAAGCCAGATATTTAAAAACAAATAAAATACCGATATTGAGCACAACCGCAATGGTAACCGCCGCCTTCTTCTGTCTGCCGATTGTATTTATCTTCCCTCCGGAAGATACGCTGTCGACCAGCGCGTTACAGCGCGAAATCCACATTCCTAGCCCGTAATTTACCAAAATAGACCCAAGCATCACCCAGACAAACTTCGGCTCGCCCCAGGCATAGAAAAACAGACTCGCCAAAAGCAGATAATAATTTTTGAGCCGGGACGGCATGAGATAATACAGTATGATGGTAATCGGCAAAAATACACATAAAAATATAATGGTAGAAAAAACCATGGTTATCCCTCTATTTCATGTAAATGTTTCTTTAGTTCTATCATTTGGTCGCGAAGCTTCGCGGCCGTCTCAAAATCAAGATCGGAAGCTGCCTTCTTCATCTGACGCTGCACCTTTCCGATCAGCTCTGTCAGTTCCTCCGCGCTCATGGATTCCGGATCTTTTTCCATACGGGTCTCCTTAGAATCCACAGATTTGGATATACTGATCAGATCACGAATTTCTTTCTTGACCGACTGCGGCGTAATACCATGCTCACGGTTGTACGCATCCTGAATGCTGCGTCTGCGCTCCGTCTCCTCGATTGCGCTCTTCATCGAATCGGTCATCGTATCCGCATACATAATGACATGACCGTTTACATTACGCGCCGCACGGCCAATGGTCTGTACCAGCGATGTGCGTGAACGCAGGAACCCTTCTTTATCTGCATCCAGAATCGCCACAAGGGAAATCTCCGGAATATCAAGTCCCTCTCGCAAAAGGTTAATACCGACAAGCACATCAAACACATCCATCCGCATATCGCGGATAATTTCCGCACGCTCCAGCGTATCGATATCAGAATGCAGATATTTCACACGGATTCCGACCTCTTTCATATAGTCGGTCAAGTCCTCTGCCATCTTTTTGGTAAGCGTCGTGACAAGTACTTTGTTCTTCTGTTCCGTTTCCTTTTTCACCTCAGAAATCAGATCATCAATCTGTCCTTCCACAGGTCGCACATCCACCTTCGGATCCAAAAGTCCCGTCGGACGGATGACCTGCTCGACGCGCATAAGCTCATGCTCTGCCTCATATTCTGCCGGAGTTGCAGAAACAAACAAAAGCTGATCAATCTTAGACTCAAACTCTTCAAAATTGAGCGGGCGGTTATCCAGTGCCGACGGAAGACGAAATCCGTAATCCACCAGCGTCGTCTTACGTGACCGGTCACCATGGAACATTGCGCGCACCTGAGGAACCGTCATATGCGACTCATCGATAATAATCAGATAATCGCCTTTGAAATAGTCCATCAGCGTCATTGGCGTTTCGCCCTCTGCCATACCGTTTAAGTGACGGGAATAGTTCTCAATACCTGAACAAAATCCAGTCTCCATCAGCATCTCCACATCAAAATTCGTACGCTCGCTGATACGCTGCGCCTCCAAAAGCTTATCCTCGCCCTTAAAGTATTTGACCTGCTGCTCCATCTCTTTTTCAATCTCGCCGCAGGCATGCAAAATCTTTTCTCTCGGTACCACATAGTGCGACGCCGGGAAAATAGAGATATGATTCAATACCGCATGCACTTCACCAGTCAGACCGTCCACCTCTGCAATGCGGTCAATCTCATCACCGAAAAACTCAACACGGATAATATAATCACTGCCCTGCGCCGGATTGATCTCCAGCACATCGCCGCGCACGCGAAAAGTTCCGCGGTCCAAATCCAGATCATTCCGGTCATACTGAATCTCAATCAGTTCATGAATAACCTCATCACGGTCCTTGATCATACCCGGGCGGAGCGAGACCATCATGTTCATGTAGTCATCCGGACTACCGATACCGTAAATACACGATACCGACGCCACCACAACTACATCGCGTCGTTCTGCCAGAGAAGCCGTCGCCGAAAGACGGAGCTTATCAATCTCATCATTAATCGATGAATCTTTTTCAATATAAGTATCCGTCGAAGGCACATACGCCTCCGGCTGGTAATAATCATAATAGGACACGAAATACTCGACGGCATTTTCCGGGAAGAATTCTTTAAACTCTCCGTAAAGCTGTCCCGCAAGCGTTTTATTGTGCGCAATCACAAGCGTCGGTTTATTCAACGCCGCAATAATATTGGCCATCGTGAACGTCTTTCCGGAGCCGGTCACGCCAAGCAGTGTCTGAAATTGATTTCCTTCTTTAAATCCCTGTACCAGTGCCTCGATCGCCTGCGGCTGATCGCCGGTCGGTTGGTACGCGGAATGTAGTTTAAAACATCTTTGTGTCTCTTGCATAAAAACACCTCTGAAATCTATAACATTGGTAACGTTACTGATATTTTACTTCTCTTACTTTATACCTTTATTCCTCTACTGTATCTGCTTCAACAACAATCATCTCATCCTTCTCATCATTTATTAAAACTTTGTCAAAATCACTTTGATAAAGTTGATCTTGTTTTACTCTATATCTCTCAAACTCACTTAACGCATGCTGTTCCGCCATTTTTGTTGAAATACTTCCCGCATGAGTTAAAATATCTTTTCTCGATAATCGTAGTACGCCTTCAAATTGTTCTGCCCAATCCTCCATAGTCATCGGAATCTGCTCTTCAGCTCTGAGTTCTGCTAAATCCAAATAAGCATTCACAATTCTTGCCATCGCTGACAGTTCCTCTGCTGTCAAATAATTCTTAGCCACAACCACATCGAATCTCTGTATCTTACCATTTGGTGCATCTTTCCATGTATTTAATCCCATGTGTTCTTTTTCACTGTCAGCTCTATGATAAATTACTTCCGCTGCTGTTTCTCCATGTATTGCCCAGTGCAACTGATTCTGCACCTTGGCAAAAAAAGTCCTGGTAGTCTGAGCCTTCGGATCATAATCAATACTTGTCGCATAAATATCCGTAATTTTCTGATAAAATCTTCTTTCTGACAAGCGTATTTCCCTAATTCGTTCCAGCTGTTCTTCAAAATAATCTTTCGTCAAAACTGTTCCAAAATTTTTCAGACGCTCATCATCCATAGCGAATCCTTTTATTGTAAATTCTTCAATAATACCGTTCGCCCATTTACGAAATTGTACCGCTCTCGGTGAATCCACTTTATTTCCCACCGCAATGATAGCTTTTAAATTGTAGTGATTCGTATTATAGTTTTTTCCATCTGAAGCAGTTATTCGAAATTTTCGAATAACTGCTTGTTCTTCCAGTTCTCCATCTGAAAATATTTTTTTCAGGTGATAATTAATCGTGTTCGGTTCCACATTATATAAAAGGCCCATCATCTTTTGAGTAAGCCAGACGTTTTCATTAAAATAGATTGCATTTACATCACTTTCACCCGTTGCCGTAATAAATGTTAAATATTCCGCCGCCGACGAACGAATAATTGATATTTCCTTTCTATTTTTCTTTCCCATGTTTTTACCTCTCGCATTCTCGACCACTTAAAAATCTAAATAGTCAACCTCCGCTTTTCGCTTTCATCGAATATATGTTCTAGTATAGTATACCACAAATCCTTGAAATGTATAGGTCTAAATTGCATACAAATTTGGCTCTATATGCAAAACATAGCTGTGACACTTGTCGCAGCTATGTTTTGCTAAACTCTTACTTCTTTACATTTGCCTTTTTGTTTATTCCTTTAGAAACCAAAATCTTCTTATAACTCTTATATTTTGATTTTGGCACTTTCACTGTCGCATTTTTCGGTGTTCCTTTAAATGCCTGACTGCCAATGGACGATTTGGTCAGTTTTTTCGTATTAATCACAATGTTTTTTAGTTTCTTACACTTATAAAAAGCACGTTTGCCGATTTTGGCAACATTCTTACCGATGGTCACCTTTTTCAGCTTACTGTTTCCTTTAAAAGCATTCTTGGCAATACTCGTCACTTTATATGTAACATTTTCCAGCTTCACTGTCGCAGGAATCACTACCGTTGTCTTTTTCTTGTTTACGAGAGAACCAAACTCAACCGTATTGACAGACGTCACCTTCCAAACCGCGTTGTTTTTCGTATCTTTTATCAAATCTCCAACTTTCGGTGACGCTTTTCCATCATCCTGCACAGTAGCCTTTTTCTCAAAATATGCTACTATTGTATGATTGCCCTGTATCTTTGTAAAAGAGTAACTTCCTGTCACTTTTACGGACACACCATCTACAACCAAACTCTTTATCACGTATCCGGCGCTCGGTGTTATTGTATATGTCAGGTTCTCACCCTTTTCTACTCTGCTGATTCCCTGCGGCGAAATTGTTCCGCCAACGCCTGCCGAAGCACTCACGGTATATACCGTAATTGAAGTTGCCGGTAATCCTATTGTAATCTGCTGCGTATCACACGATGCTTTTCCTTTGTTTATGGCAACGGTAAAAATCATATTACCTGCTTTTCCATTCGGATTATCAAGCGTTCCCTTCTCCGGCGCAACATACGCAACAACCGAAACATCATCCTTTGTAAGAACGATATCCAATCCCTGAGCCGCCAGAGTTTCATTTATCTGTTCAACAATTTTTGCAACCCAATCCGCTTGCGTAGAGCCATTATTCATCGTTTCAAAAGAATAATGATTGGTTGTAATCAGCGCATCCGCAAGCGTCACAGCTTCCAGATTTGTCATTCCAGTAAATGGTACACTCTCCAACACACCTTCTACCACTCCGCTGGTAATGCTAAAATTCTCATCCTCATATTTCACTTCAAAAGAATAGCTTCCTTGTGTGCCATTTGGATTATCTGCATCGCCATCAATTGCAGGTTCATATCTGTCCATTATAATGTCATCTGTCGTCACGGTTATACCGGCTGCTTCCACCTCAGGAACTCCATTGATAGAACTAAGAATTTCATTCATTACATCGTCAACCGAAGCTGCTTCACCGTCCTCTGTCTTTGATATAGATTGCATAATTCCATCAAAATCCAAACGTCCGATTGCACTTTCTGCCGCCTGATATTGAGAACGCACATACTCTTCTTCACTCTCTGCTTTACGAACTGTCAATATATAATTCGCAAACACTTCTCTGTTTTGAGCCAAAATCCGGAACAACCAAGATCCGCTTTCTGCATCTTTTTGCAGGCCTTCAACCGAAGCATACGGACACTCCGTATAAATCACAATTTCCTTTTCCTGCATATCCGCATCAGCATCTGCCGGCAACACCACATCGATTGAGTTACCGCTAACGGTACCATAAATTCCTCGCACCTGTACACTAGATAAATCCGTATTAACAGAAAGTCGTTCAAACACTTCTATCGCAATGGATGCTGTAAATACATTTCCGTCAGCCACATAGGAAACTACTACTTCCGTATTACCAAGCGCAAGTTCCACATTGGCTAAATCAACAGAATAATCCATCACCTCAGCTTCTATGCCATTGTTGTATTTTGCAATCACAACCAAACCGTTCGCATCGAATGTTTCTCCCACCGCGTAATCCAACTTAGCCGGTTGTGTTTTTACATAGATACTTTCTACCTCAACCGCTTTGACCGTAATCGGAATCGTCCCTTTTACCACTTTGTAATTTGCATCATCCGGCGTAAAGGTCCATGCATAATTATTGATTCCAACCTGCAATTTCTGGTCTTTATCAAAAATAATAGTACCTTCGGTATCTCCATCTGAAGTTGTAATCATCGGAAGACTGTCACATTCAAATATTTCCGCTGTGCTTAAAACAGGATTTACCACCGGCGTCGCCTGCAATATGTTATAAGTAATCTGCTTCGTTCCGCAGTAATTACCGATACCATTTACGGTCACTGTCACAGTACCAACATTAACCGTATCATCACTGTAAATAACCTCATAATCTTCCTGCGAAATCAGTGTTCGGATACTCGATGCCAATTCCGGCACTATCTCTTGTGTTTTTCCGGTATATTCAACATCTGCAATGGATTCCACCGAAACATCCGCAATATCTTTTTGCTTTACAACAACCTTACATTCTGCTTCGCACTTGCCTGCTTTTGCTTTTACAACAGTACTACCTACAGACAATGCTTCCACCTCTCCTGTATCAGATACTTTTGCAATTGAGTTATCCGAAACTGTCCATGTCACTGTCTTGATTGTAGCATTTGACGGCAATACAGTTGCATTTAAGTCACTTGTACAACCAACTTCATCAAAAACAATCTCAGATTCATCCAACATCACGCTTGTTACACTATTGACAATTCTGCCATACAGACTTATATCCGATGTAATTACATCCTTTTCGATATCAAACTTTTGCGTCAGGGCAGAGTCCAAATACCAACCATCAAATTCCTGTTTATCTGCAAGCGTTATATTATATGGTTCAACAAGAGAATTTTTACAGTACTGATTCTGCGTTCTCTTTAAAGAAGAATCCAAATAAACCTTTACAGAACAGGTCGTCTCCGCAGGCTGATAGGTGATGTCGTACTTTTCGCTATCTGTCAGATTCTTGGAAAGTAGTCTTCCGTAGGTGGTTGGATAAGACCATGCCGGAAAAATTGAAGCCCCTAAGAGTTTCAGTGTTTGATTGTTCCAGTTCTCAATTGTTAACTTAGGCACATCACCAGTAATCGTCAAATCGCTTGTTAACTTAAGTACTCTAAATCCTGTGTCTGTAGTAATTCCTTCCCCTGTCACTTCAATATTGGCCATACTGGAATAATCATCATTAATCGAATATGACTGAATATGGATATTTTGAAGTTCTTCTCCGCTGAATATC
>JAGAOE010000222.1 GCA_017623885.1 Eubacterium sp.
TCGATTTCCTTCGGATAAAGATTTTCGCCACCGCGAATAATCATATCTTTCAGACGGCCGGTGATGCAGTAATTACCGTTTTCATCGCGCATAGCGAGGTCTCCGGAGTGGAGCCAGCCTTCCGCATCTACTGTATCACGTGTAGCTTCCGGCATTTTGTAATAGCCCTTCATCGTATTATATCCGCGAGAACAGAATTCGCCGTTTTCACCGGGGCCTACTTCCTCACCGGTTTCCGGGTTGATGATCTTGCATTCTACATAAGGGAAGTCATAACCTACGGTATCGCAGCGCACATCAAGCGGATCGGTCCAAGCAGACATGGTGCTTCCAGGAGAAGATTCTGTCTGGCCGTAAACACTGACAATTCCGGTCATGTTCATCTCGTCCGGCTGTGCTGCGCGACGCATCAATTCCGGCGGACATCCGGCACCTGCCATGATACCGGTACGCATATGAGAAAAATCGGTCTTTTTGTAGTCTTCATGGTTAAACATCGCAATGAACATCGTAGGAACACCGTTAAAGCAGGTGATTTTTTCCTGGTTGATACATGCGAGTGAGGACTTCGCAGAAAAATACGGCATCGGGCAAACGGTAGCACCGTGTGTCATAGACGCTGTCATAGACAGTACCATACCGAAGCAATGGAACATCGGCACCTGAATCATCATACGGTCTGCGGTCGAAAGTCCCATACGGTCACCGATACATTTTCCGTTGTTTACAACATTATAGTGTGTAAGCATAACGCCCTTCGGGAAACCGGTCGTTCCGGATGTATACTGCATGTTACAAACATCGTCGGGTCTGACTTTTGCAGCCATGCGGTTTAATTCTTCCTGCGGAACTAGATCACCGCGTGACATTGCTTCGTCAAAGGTCAGACAGCCGGGCTGCTTGAAGCCGACTGTGATGACATTGCGAAGCATCGGAAGACGCTTGCAGTGCAACGGTTCGCCGGGCTTGTTGTCAGCGATTTCCGGACAAATTTCATTGATGATTTCTTTGTAATTTGAATCCAGACATGAGTCTACCATAACTAACGTATGTGTGTCAGACTGTCTGAACAGGTAGTCTGCTTCATGTCTCTTGTATGCGGTATTTACAGTGACGAGTACCGCACCGATTTTGGTGGTAGCCCAGAAGGTAATATACCATGCAGGAACGTTTGTTGCCCAGATAGATACCTTTGTACCTGCTTTGACACCCATAGAAATCAAAGCACGTGCAAACTGGTCTACATCCTCACGGAATTCTTCGTAAGTACGGATATAATCAAGGGTCGTATATTTAAAAGCATACTGATCCGGGAATTCTTCTACCATGCGGTCCAATACCTGTGAAAAAGTGAGATTAATCAATTCATCTTTTTTCCACACATACTGACCGGTACCGTTGTGGTTCGGATACAGCACTTTCTTTTTGCCGCGTGTTTTTTCAAAACGGTTCATATAGTTTACGAAATGCGGGAAGATGACTTCGTATTCTTCTAAATCCGTCATCCATTCCGGTTTCCACTCCAAAGAGATGAATCCATCGTAATCGATAGAAGACAGTGCACGCATCATATCAGCGACAGGCAAAGTACCTTCGCCGATCAGATTGTAAGTGTCTTTATCGTCTGAGTCGCGCAGATGAACATGCTTGACATAAGCGCCCAGATTTTTAATCGTCGTATCAGCGCTTTCGCCATAATCGCGATACGGGTGATGCATATCCCACAGCGCAGCGAGCTGATCGCATGCGAAATCATCCATCAATGCACGAAGACGGGCTGTATCAGAGAAAATGCCGCTTGTTTTTATAATAATGGTGACGTCTGCGTCTTCCGCGTCTTTGATCAGTTCTGTTAAATGCTTGCGAACCATCGGTTCATTGTCGTGTAATGCCACAACCGCTACATACGGCACCTGCATCTGCTTTGCAATCTGAATCAGTTCTTTTAAAGAAGGCACAAAGTTTTCTTCATTTGAAGACAAATCGCAGGAAGTATCAAAACAAGGAATCGAGAGATTCTTTTCCCGCATCTGGCGAACCGTAGCGGTCATGTTGTATTTATGAAAAGGGCTGCTTTTTTCCATGAATTCAGGGAATTTCGGCAAATTGTAAACTTCGATACCCTCAAAGCGCATATTTACACCGGCATCTAACCATTCTTCCCAATTTAAATGTGCCCAACCTCTGGTCGAAAATGAAAGTCTCATATGCTTTATGCCTCCTCGTATACAATCTTGTTGATGGCACTGATGTATGCCTGAATACTAGAACCAACAATATCGGTGGATGTTCCGCGACCGGAATACAGCTTTCCGTTTGAGCGGAGACGAACTACAGCTTCACCCATCGCTTCGCGTCCTTCGGTAACGGAACGAATCTGGAAATCATCCAGTTCGTAGTGACATCCTAAGATATTTTCTAATGCTAAAAATGCAGCATCGACAGGACCGTCGCCTAAAGCACTTCCTTCCAGAAGCTGTCCGTCTTTTTCTAATTTCATATATGCCATTGAAGAAGAAACATTGCTTGCTGTTATATTGTATGTATCTAATAAGTAGGTAGCCGGTACCTGCATCGCAGCAGAAGCAACGATGGTATCTAATTCTTTCGAAGAAATGACATCTTTTTTGGATGAAATCTTTTGGAATGCATCCCATACCTGTGCTTTATCTTCCTCATTTAAATCATAGCCGAGCTTTTCTACTGCTTTTAAAATGGTAGCCATATTGTCGCGGCTGGTGAACTGTGCATTTTCATCCATATCCTGCACGCCGTTGTCAAACGGTGAATTTTTGCTACGGCTCGTATGACACATCCAGTCAATCTGCTTGATGATGCGTTTCATTTCTACTGTGCGAACAGAGCAGCATACATCAAATGCATCCCCTTTGGTAGCGAGCAGACGGGATACGTGCGGTAAAGAAGTCTGGTTAATCGGGTAAGCAGCAGCCTTGATTTCACGTACACCGTGCTGGATCGATGCGATGGCACACGCATCGGCCATTGCCAGCTCGTTTGAGCAGGAAATACCGAGTACCACATTTTTCAATTCTGAGACATTCTCGTAGAGCGCGTCGATAAATGCGCCCAACTCGTCGGGCAGGCTGGAACCGGTCGCATCACATACGGTAATCGTGGTCGCACCTGCCGAAATAGCAGTACGAATTGCTTCATATAAAAAGGCAGCATCACTTCTGGTTGCATCATCTGCGATAAACTCTACGTCTGCAGTTTTCTCACAGCAGGCGCAAATCGTTTCCTTAATAGCAGCTAACATTGCATCCGGTTTTTTGTGGAACAGATATTCCATCTGAACCGGGCTGACAGAAGCAACGACCTGTAATCGAGGATGAGCCGCTTCTTTCAACGCATTCCAAGTAGCTTCTACGCTGTCGGTGCTGAGAGCGACCGGCACGGCAATAATACTGTTTTTTACAACAGAAGCAACAGATTTAATGCGTAAGGCATCGATTTTCGGCTGTGCGATACCTTCCAGTTCAATGACACTGACATTCAATTTATCTAGTAGCTTAGGAATTTCCAGTTTTTCTTTGAAAGATAAAGAAAACTCCTTGCCTGTCTGTTTCATTGTAACGTCACTAATTTTAATCTGGTCCATGTTCATCCTCCTAATTTAATAAATTTATTTGTGGAATATATATATTATGCGAAGAGTTTTTTTAAGAACAAAAAAAATCCTTGAAGCATATTGCTCCAAGGACGAATAAACAATTCGCGGTACCACCTTGCTTATAGCTGTCTCGCGACAAGCTATCACTCTCGGACTCCGATAAGTCCAAAGCCGATAACGGGGCAACCGTACTCCACTACACAAATAAAAATCGGACAAGTGCCAATCAATATCCTTTGCAGAGTCAACTCAGGAGTGAGATTGCAATCTTCCTTCTGTACCGATTCACACCAACCACCGGCTCTCTGAAACCCTCCGTGAAGACGCATAATTCCATCACAGTCATTTTCTCTATAAAAATCAAAATGATACTAACACATTTGAGAATTAAAGTCAATAACAAAAAATGCAAAATACAGTCAAAAAGGGTTTGAAATTTTAGATCTCCTTTGTAATCAGTTTGGAAATCAGGCACCTGGATAGATGGAAGCTGCCATCGAAAAGCTACTATAATATATCCTGTGCGGATCAGTTGACAAAGGCGCTGCGGGAAGCTTACGGACAGCAAAAAGGCATTGAACACTCTGCAAATCTGTGTTAAATTTGACATGTAGCATAGCATATATTAGTAAACACAGTAAAAGAGAAATGAAATTGAGCAAAGATAGTGATTGCAAATAAGACAAAACATGATATGATTATGCTACAGATTTTTTGGCAAACGGCATCAGGCTACGCCAAAAAGA
>JAGAOE010000223.1 GCA_017623885.1 Eubacterium sp.
AGAGAAGGTGATTTGACAAAACGAATTACCTTGTACGGACGAGATGAGATCGGCTCACTGGGCGGCGGTATCAATGCTTTTATCGAGCGATTACAGAATATTTTGCGTATGGTTACAAATAGTTCGTCAAAGATGAATGGTATCGCAGGAGAAGTCAGTGAGAGTCTGGAAAAATCAAACAGCAGTGTGATGGAGCTGACTGCAGTGACAGAAGAGCTGGCTGCAACGATGACCGAAGTGGGAAGAAATGCAAGCTTAATCAACGAGAGTGCAAATTCTGTACAGGGTGAAGTGGCAGAAATGGCGACTCGTACCGCTACCATCAGTGGTCATTCAAAAGATATGAAGACACATGCAGATCAGTTAGAGACGACTGCACGTACCAATATGGAGCAGACGAGCCACAAGGTAAATGAGATTGTAGATGTATTAAATCGCGCAATCAAAGAAAGTGAAAGCGTTAGTCAGGTAAATAGTCTGACGGATGATATTTTAAACATTGCGACACAGACGAATCTCTTATCGCTGAATGCATCGATAGAAGCGGCGCGCGCAGGCGAGGCAGGAAAAGGCTTTGCAGTAGTAGCGACAGAGATTAGCCATTTGGCAAATGAGAGTCAGGAAGCTGCCAACCGTATACAGGAGATTAACCGCATCGTAACGGCAGCGGTGAACAATTTGGCAGAGCAGGCAACGGATTTGGTAAATTATATGAATGAATCTATTTTGCCTGATTATGAATCATTTGTGGAAGCTGGTGTCGAGTATCGGAAAAATGCAGCGTTTATTGAAAATGAGATGGAAACTTTCGTACAGAAGACAGATCGATTGAATGAGAATGTCAATGAAATTGCAGAATCCATTGATTCGATTACACGTGCGATTGATGAAGGTGTAGACGGTGTAAACGGTACTGCGACCAGCATGCAGACATTGGCGATGGAGATTGATGGTGTGTCCGGAAAGATGGACGAAAATCAGGAAATTGCCGGATCACTCAAGAAAGAAACCGAAATATTTGTGAATCTGTAATAGAAGTAAAAAAGATTGCGCTTTGCGCAATCTTTTTTATTGGCTATAAGCTTTGTTTAGTGCAGACTCAATCGCGTGAAGCAGGATGCCTGCGGTATACTGGTTTTGTGCAGAGCTTTGAATGTTTTCCAGAGACTGCTGTTCGAGTATTTGTTCACGCAGATTTTGAATGGTAGGCTCCATCAAAGGATACATGACGGGAACCATTTCACTTGTGTTGACAAGCGAAATGTCTCTGATGCGATCCTTGTCTACGACAACCTGCACATCCATGCTGTGATTTTGAAAATCGATGGAAGAGGAGTAGACACCGGCTATGTAAGTCGATTGTGCGGCAGAAGAAGGTTCTTCTTTCTTTTTGCCGAACATCGTGACAAGTAATATGATAAGGATTGCGCTTAATACGAGAAAAATGGCAGTATACACCAGTTCCTTCATATGCAGGACAAGAATTTTTGTTTGCTGACTCATGTTGATACCTCCCGTGCGTGTGTAATATAATATATGAAGAAGGTGTTGGATATAGAACTGTTGCTATGAGAATTGAAAAAGCTTAGAAAAACTATTTGGTAACTACATGGCTCGGAACAGCTACTGTATTTACTTGAAAAAATAAAAAAATAGAAAATAAGGCTTGACATTTTATTGTGATTCGTTTATAGTATGAAAGGTGCTGATGAACAGCACCTAAATAAATGCGATAGTGGCGTAGTTGGTAACGCGCGACCTTGCCAAGGTCGAGACCGCGGGTTCGAGCCCCGTCTATCGCTCTTTTATACCGAATCACCATTCATGGTTGATTCGGTTTTTTGTTTCATAGGAAAGACCTTGTTACATTAAAGTGTAAAAGTGATGAACTTTCCTATGAAACAAAAACGCTCCGCGAGGATCG
>JAGAOE010000033.1 GCA_017623885.1 Eubacterium sp.
CTTTATATTTAATTTTTCGCTTTCTGAAACGTATGCTATCAAAAAACGCTCTCGTTTTTTGTCATATACGCACGACTACACATATTTTTTCAGTGTCGCACGAATCGCACCGACACCTGCCAGTTCTTCTTTCACCAGCTCTTCGATGCGCTCACCGATACCTGCTGCATACAAGTCGCTGCCAAAAATGTTTGCATTTGACAAAATCGGTTTGAGCTTGTCACCTACAGAATCCGGCTCGCCGAATTTAACACCTGCCAGTGCTGCCTGCAGTTCTTCTAACATCGGGTCAGGAGACAGCTCCATCGCATTTCCGTTATCATCTACAGCGATCAGATAACGCAGCCATCCTGCAATCGCGATCGGCACATACTGCAAATCTTTCGCACTGCCGTATTTTTCCACATAAGATTTAATCGTCTCGCCGTAACGAATACCTACCTTCTGTGAGGTATCGCATGCAATACGCTGCGGTGTATCCGGAATAAACTTATTCGGAAGACGCTGTTCGATAACTTCTTTTACGAAATCGTCCGGACTGAGGATGCCGGGGTCACATACCACCTTCATACCTTCCTTCGGTCCGATACCCTCTACGAGCTTGGTCAACTCTGCATCCTGCATCTCTGCAGCAATCGATGTATAACCCAGGGCGCATCCGTATACTGCTAACGCTGTGTGCAACGGATTCAGGCAGGTCGTTACTTTCATACGCTCTACTTCATTTACGGTATTGCGGTCTGTCAGATAGACGCCCGCTTTCTCCAATGCAGGTCTGCCATTCGGGAATTTATCTTCGATTACCAGATACTGCGGTCCCTCTGCATTTACAAACGGTGCAATATAAGTGTTGCGCTCTGTTACAACAGGCTGCATTGCTTCAATACCGTCTGCCTCCAGTGCATCTGCAATCTCGCTGCTCGGTCTGGGTGTGATTTTGTCAATCATTGACCACGGGAAGCTGATCTGTGCTTCATCCTTCAGATAATCAATAAAGTCTGCGGTCACAAATCCTTTGTCCAGCCATTCCTGCGCCATTGTCAACACCGCATTCTGCAGCTTTTCACCATTGTGTGAGCAATTGTCCATGCTGACTACTGCCAACGGTGCTTTGCAGGTCGTGAAACGATGATAAAGCATCGCAGTCACGACTGCCATCGCTCCCACTGCGGCTTCCGGTCCATTCTCAATATCAGGTTTTACAAACGGCAGATAGTTTCCGTCTGAACCCTTTAATGCATATCCTTTTTCTGTTACAGTAAACGAAATCATCTGCAGACCTGCATCCGCAAAGATTTCTTTCAGACGATTCCAACTGTCTGCATTCTTTACATTTGCAGGAATTGCCTCTGTCAAAGAGCCGAGTACCTTTTTCTCGGTCGAGCCGTCAGCCTTTAATGTCACTGCCAGCACGAGATTGTCGTACGGATCATAAATCTTATTTACGATATCATAGTCAAATGTCTCTGCACAGATAATTCCCTTATCTGACTCGCCGCTTTCAATCAGCTTATCAGCGATTCCTCCGATAAAAATACGGAAAATATTTCCCACGCCAAAATGCACCCAAACAGGTGCCTTCTTTGTATCTTCTGCCACCTTTGCCACGTCGTATGACGGCACAGCAATACCAGCTTCATTCCATGCTGCCGCATTTGCCAGCGATTCTCTATTCAACTTCATATCAATACCTCTCCTAAATTATTCTTCACCCATATCAAATAATTCCGGCGCAAGCTTACTCATCGTCTCAATATCGCCGATAACTCGCTCCAGATGTGTCTTCAGACCTACTCGATAGCCCTCAATATCCCCATTTTCAATCAGCTTTATCAAGTCTTCGTGGTCAGCCACTGTACGATCTTTGTTTACGTTGTCCAAGTCCACCAAAATTCGAATACGGCTGTAATGTGCCATCGTCGAATTGATGATTTCTGCTGACAAGTCTTCTCCTGCGACACGATACGTCACCGCATGCAGTTTGTTGTCATTGCACAGATACTCGTAAGCAGTCTCATGGTTACGCGGCTGTGCACCCAATTCTTCACAGCGTCTCGCATACATGCGCATTTCTTCAATATCTTCCGGTGTCACATTTGCAAAAAAAGCATCTGTCATCTCGATTTCTAATGTCTTTCGGATGAACCATTCCTGTTTTGCACGCGCTACGTTAATTTTGGATACAATCGACTTTGACTGCGGATAAATGTCTACCATGCCCTCGGAATTCAGGCGCACGAGCGCCTCTCTCGCAGGCGTACGGCTCACATGATAACGCTCTGCCAGCTTTGCAGCCGAAACCGGTTCACCCGGTTTCAGCGCAAAAGTCATAATATCCTTTTTACATTGATCGTAAGTCTGTTGGTTTAGTGATCTATCCATTGCTTACCCCTTTGCTACATCAGATTTTGTCGAATTAGATAAAGTCTTCCCGCATCGGCGTAAAAATGTCCAATAATTTGACTTTCGTCAGACAGTCAATCCCATGTTCTACATTCGGACCGACAATATAAGTGTCACCAGTATGCAATGTCACGTCTTCCTTTCCTGCTTCGTGGAACACGAGACTGCCCTCGATGATATAGCCGATCTGCTCATGCGGATGTGCATGCATCGCGCCCTTTGCTCCCGGCTCAAACAACAGCTCCACATTCATAATGTTGTCGCTGTATGCCAACACTTTGCGGACAACTCCCCCGCCTAAATCCTGATATTCTTTATCCTCATTTTTTACATACATTGGTTTTTCCCCTATTATTACACTCGATTGACTATCTCTGCACGCGTCCTGAACCGTCTCCGCCGGCAAGGTTTTCTACTTCTTCTCTGGTCACGAGATTGAAGTCTCCCGGAATCGTATGCTTCAATGCAGAAGCTGCTACACCGTACTCCAGTGCTTCTTTCATGTTCTTCTCATCCAGCAATCCGCAAATCACGCCTGCAGCAAATGAGTCTCCGCCACCTACACGGTCTACGATCGGTGTTACAGAATATGTCTTTGAGTGATAGAACTCGCGGGTCTTTCCGTCCATGATACATGCACTCCAGCCGTTGTTTGAAGCAGAGTATGACTGACGAAGTGAGCTGATGATATACTTGAAGCCAAACTTATCTGCCATCTGGTTAAATACATCTTCATAGCCTGCCAGATTCAGCTCTCCCTTGGTAACGTCGGTCTCTTTTGCCTTGAATCCTAATACTTTTTCTGCATCTTCTTCATTTCCGATACATACATCTACATACTGCATCAGATTTGTCATTACCTTCTGTGCCTTCTCTGAGCTCCACAGTTTCTTGCGGAAGTTCAAGTCTACAGATACGGTTACACCTGCTGCCTTTGCTGCCTTCAAAGCTGCCTCTGTCAACTCGATGGCTGCATCTGATACAGCCGGAGTAATTCCGGTAAAGTGGAACCAGTCTGCATCTTTGAAAATTGCGTCAAAATCAAACTCTTCTACTTTTGCAGTAGAAATTGAGCTGTGTGCACGGTCATATACAACGTTACTTGCACGCATTGCAGAACCGGTCTCTAAGAAATAGATTCCCAGACGCTCTCCACTCTTTGCGATAAAGTCTGTACCTACGTTGTGCTTTCTGAGTGCTGCCACTGCACAGTCACCGATCGGGTTTGCCGGTACTGCTGTCACGAACTGTGTATCATATCCATAATTTGCAAGTGAAACTGCTACGTTTGCCTCTCCGCCGCCATAGCATACATCAAACTCGTCTGCCTGAATAAAACGCTCATTTCCGGGAGTTGATAATCTTAACATGATTTCGCCCATTGTCACTACTTTTTTGCTCATACTATATAATCTCCTTATTCTCACTATTCTCTATCTAAATTAACCGCGAATTTTCTTTACAAGCTCTACAGCTTCTGCAGTCATCTCTGCAATCTTATCGTATTCTTTATTATCTACCAGATCAGCCTTTACCATCCAGCTACCGCCACATGCAGCGATTTTGCCGAATGACAGATACTCTTCCAGATTCTTTGCACTGATTCCGCCGGTAGGCATGAACTTTACATTTGTGTAAGGTGCTGCCATCGCCTTGATCATTGCCAGACCGCCAGCCTGCTCTGCGGGGAAGAACTTCAATACTTTCAGTCCGCGCTTTACGCCCTGTGCTACTTCGGAAGGGGTGATACAGCCGGGTAATACTAAAATATCTTTTGAAATACAGTAATCTACGATTTCAGGGTCAAATCCGGGACTAACGATGAATTTTGCACCTGCTGCTACTGCACGGTCTACCTGATCGATAGTAAGTACCGTACCTGCACCTACGAGCATGTCCGGGAAATTCTCAGTCATGATTTTGATAGACTCTTCTGCTGCATCTGTACGGAAGGTCACCTCTGCACACTTTAATCCACCTTTGCAAAGAGCTTCTGCCAAAGGCTTTGCATCTTCTGCACGATTTAATACAACAACGGGTACCACACCATACCCAGCTAACTGTTCTAATATTTCACTCATTGTTTATTCTCCTATTTTTTAACTCTGTTTTTCATAAACTGCTACAAGTTTACTCCCCGATTTTCTGATATCACACCAATGGTCGTGTATCAAAAAACCCGAGAGCATTTATTTTTCTGCGATGGATGACCGCCGTTTCATGCGACGGTCACCGTCACGCTCTTTTTTATTCAGGCTGTCTTCCGATGTAAGCAAGAATACCGCCATCTACATACAAGATGTGTCCGTTTACTGCATTTGATGCATCTGATGCAAGGAACACTGCCGGTCCCTGTAATTCTTCTGCCTGTAACCAACGATTTGCCGGTGTCTTTGCGCAGATGAACTGATCAAACGGATGTCTTGAGCCATCCGGCTGAATCTCACGAAGCGGTGCAGTCTGCGGGGTCTCGATGTATCCGGGTCCGATACCGTTACACTGGATATTGTACTGTCCGTACTCTGAGCAAATGTTCTTTGTGAGCATCTTCAAACCACCCTTTGCTGCTGCATAAGCAGATACGGTTTCACGACCAAGCTCTGACATCATGGAGCAGATGTTGATAATCTTTCCGTGTCCCTTCTTGATCATAGAAGGAATTACCGCTTTTGATACGATAAACGGAGCATTTAAGTCCACATCAATCACCTGACGGAACTCTGCTGCACTCATCTCTGTCATCGGAATACGCTTGATAATTCCTGCATTGTTTACAAGAATGTCAATCACGCCTACTTCTTTTTCGATCTGTGCTACCATTGCATTTACGCCGTCTTCATCTGTAACGTCGCATACATAGCCGTGTGCATCGATACCGATTTCTTTGTAAGCTGCGATACCCTTGTCTACCAGCTCCTGCTTGATATCGTTAAATACGATGGTTGCTCCTGCCTGTGCATATGCAGATGCGATCGCGAATCCGATACCGTATGAAGCTCCTGTTACTAATGCAACTTTTCCCTCTAATGAATATGTGTCTAAAATAGCCATTTTTGTTTTTCTCCTTCTTCTTTGTTTGATTTTTGTTTGGTTTTTGTTTGCTCTTTTTTCTTGCTCTTAGTTTGATGTGTACAATTTACCCTGATAGGAATTCCGATTAGCGTAAATCCGGTGTTTTGATGTGGTCCATATCATCAAATTCCTGATTTTCTCCACCCATTGCCCATATAAAGGTATAATTACTGGTTCCTGCGCCTGAATGAATCGACCATGACGGTGAAATCACTGCATCTTCATTGTGCATCACAATGTGACGCGTCTCGTCGCCTTCGCCCATAAAGTGGAATACGACCTGATCATCCGGCACTTCAAAGTATGTATAAATCTCCATACGACGCTCATGTGTATGTGCGGGCATGGTGTTCCATACGCTGCCTGTCTCTAACACGGTCATTCCCATGCAAAGCTGACAGGTTTTCAATACATCCGGGTGAATAAACTGATTTATTACACGCTTGTTACTCGTCGCTGCGTCTCCTACCGGACGTTTTGCTGCGTCCGCCAATGTCAACAGCTTTGTCTCATATGCGGTATGTGCCGGTGCACTAACCATATAGAACTTTGCAGGATTTGCGCCATCCTCTGATGAAAACAGCACTTCCTTTGCTCCCATCGTGATGTAAAGGCAGTCTTTGTATGAAAGCTCATAAACTGTACCATCCACACGGATGCTTCCCTTACCTCCGATATTAAAAATACCGATTTCTCTTCTCTGTAAAATATAGTTGGTTCCAAAGTTTGCATAGACATCTATGCCGTCATCCAGAGAAATCTCTTTTGTCACAGGCATACAACCGAATGTAACCATACGGTCTACATGCGAATATACCGCAACTACCTGATCCGGCTGATATAAACCGGTAATCAGAAATTCATCGCGCAATTCCTGTGTTGTATAGCGCTTGACATCTTTCTGATTTGCAGAGTATCGAATATCCATCGATGTACCTCCCTTTTTTAAAGTAAAATGTATTCATCAACTAACATGTTACTTAATTGTAGGTTTATCATAGCACCATTGTTTTTGTATTTCAAGAGCAAAATACAAGAAATATTGTGCATTTTTCACCATACAAAACGTCAAACTTCTTATTTCTATGCTTTTTTTGACAAAAGAACATTTCCTATCAAACAAAAAAGGGAAATGCACAAAACGCATTTCCCTTATACATCTGCATACATCCGGCAATTCTGGTTCGACGGGTCTGCCGCCACTGCCTTTGCAAAATATTTTGTTGCCTGTTCCATATCTCCATAGCCCAGATAACCCAAGCCTTGCAGATAATAACAATGCGACCTGTTACGCGCAACATAATTTTCTTCCAGTGCGCGCAGTCCCGGCTCTGCCATCTTCGGACAGTCCACACCTTCGACATCTTCCAAATGCTCTTCTCCTGCCTTCATCAGACGGTCAAAACAACGATAGCCGGCTTCATCTTCTCCCAGCTTTAAATGTGCCAGGCCTTCATACAGCACACGCTCCGCCGGCTGCGCATCGTAATACATTACGCCGCCTTTACCACCGTCTCCGGATGCGACCTTTTTATAATACAAATCTGCTTCCTCGTATTTTTCCTGAAGCTCCAACGCCAGTCCCAAATGATAATAAATGTGGGATTCTTTCGCACGTTCCGGTCTGCCTTCACCCAAACTCGGCGGATAGGACAGGGCATGCAAAAGATAACGTTCTGCCTGCACCGCATCTCCCCGCACCAGCGCATGGTTTGCCAATTCCAATAACGAACGCACATACTGTGCGCCGACTGCTCCCTCACAGCCTTCCCACACATGCATCTGACGCTGCATCGTCAAATCATGGGCTTTCTCATACTGGTTCGTCATATTCAGCAATGCAATATAGGAAACATAGGTATCATCCCGCTTTTCGACCAGATGATGATATTTTTCATAACGTGCCAGACGCTTTTCACAGTGTTCGCCCAGCTTCTCATACAACTGATCCAATTCTAAAAATACGCGCGCATCCGTCTCATCCAGATAAAACGCTTTTTCCATCTCGCGTCTCGCGGCTTCCGAATCATGCATGCGATTGTAATACGCAAGTGCCAGATTGCGGTGCACGGTCGCAAACTTCGGCTGTTTGAGCGCTGCCTGCTCCCACAGATGCACAGCCTCTCTCCATCTGCCTTTTTCGTACAGCAGACATCCCAGATAATAGCGCGCCATCGCTCCGTCCGCCTGTCCCACTGCATAGTTTAAAACCGCAATATCTTCTAATCGATTCGGGAAGCAATATGCCGGTTCTTCCTGCTCTGCCTGACGCAATACACCGAGTGCTTCCACTGTACGCTTTTGCTGTGCCAGATAATAGGCGCGATAATAATGTATCAGCGGTGTCTTTTTCTCAGACCTTGCCAACAATTCTAATGCATCCTCGTATGCGCCAAATTCCGCATAGAGACGCGCCACCTGCAAATAATGCTCCGGTTCGTTCGCAAAGCATCGCTGTTCGTCCTCGTTTCCTTTTCCGAGCAGACGAATCTCGTTGCTGCTAAACAAATCAAACGCCTGATGCTCCAGATTTTTCCAGCAATAACGTAGCGCAGCGCCCGTCTGCTTTTGCTTTCGCAGGATATATGCCTGCAAGGAACGCGCGTGCATATGATACGCATTTCCAGCCAACGCCTGTGCCACAAATGCTGTCGCTGCCGCATAATCACCACGCCGCACTGCCAATACTGCCAAATAATAATTCGCCGCAGAACGCTTGGTATAGGAGCGCGCCGCCTGATAAAAATGTTCACAGGCACGTTCCCATTGCTGCTCATAAAATGCCCGCAAACCCAGATAATAGCTGATTTCTCCTGTAAGCTCGCCGCCTTCGTCAATTGACGTGCGTTCATAGGCTGTCTGCAAGTGCTCCTGCGCCGCCGCAAATTCTCCTCTACGCAACAGCAGCTTTGCATACGCAAGATGCAGTCTCGCATCCTTCGATTCTCTCTTTAATCCCTCTTTATAGTAGTCTTCTGCGCAATATGCCGCATCGTCCTGACGCTCTATGTATTGTCCGAGCAGATACAGCTCTTCGAGGCTGCCTACCTGCTGTGGAATCGGTAACATTTTTTCTTTTATCGCAAGCAATTCGCCGACTGCTGCCGGCTCCCACTGCGCCTGTTCTGCCGTCGCATCCTTTGGTTCTTCCTGCGGCCGATAGGTAAGCAGGCATTTATTTGTCTGCAAATCATATACGGTCAACTCCAGCGACGTTTCCCGCACAACGCTACAGCTGCAACGCTTTTCATAGCTCTTTTCCGGAGACAGCCGGATGTCCTCCTCATACAGCGTCTGCACGCCTTCTGTGAGCACGACGCGCACCTCACATTTAATCGCTGCATATACGCAAATGCACACATCGTCATCGGACAGCTCCAAACCGACTGCCAAGTCTTTTGTCGCATTTTTTACGACTCCGATTCCCTTGTACGGAAGCAGATATTGCTGAAAA
>JAGAOE010000224.1 GCA_017623885.1 Eubacterium sp.
ACAAAGAAAATCATCCTTTGCTACATACAGATTATCGCATAGGAAACTTTCTACAATCTTTCAGGCGAGAAATGAATTCTAACAGTTTTGAAAGATTTGAAGTGGCAAGCTGCTTATTTTGGCAAAAAGACAGAAAGAGTGCTACCCTGACCGTGGGTAGATTTGACTTTGATATAGCCGCCTTCGCCGGATATAATTTGCCGTGTCAGATATAATCCGATTCCGACACCTTCTTGATCGGAGACATCTTTTGAGCGGTAGAAGCGGGAAAAAATTTGCGCTTGTTCTTGCTCGGAAATACCAATACCGCTGTCTTTTATATCGATTCGAACAAACCTCTCATAGCTCGTGACAGAAATGGTGATGGAACCGTGTGGCGTATATTTGATAGCATTATCTAGAATATTGACCAGTGCTTCGCTGGTCCATTTTGAATCAAAGGTGGCAGATAGGTTCGTGTCATACAGTGAAAGCGAGAGTCCTTTTTCATTCGCTTTGGCAGTATGCTGCTCTGTAATGTTTTTTAGCATTGGTTGCAGCGGGCCTCGCTGTACGGACAGTGTGAGGATTCCATTTTCTAAACGTGACAGCTTTACAAGTGAATCAATCAAAAAACGCAGTTTTTCAGATTGCTGATACAAAGCATTTGCGTATGATTTTGCTGAGTCGGATAAATCTTCTTCTAACAAGAGTTCGTTGTATAGCAATAAATTGGCAATCGGTGTTTTTGTCTGGTGTGAAATGTCTGAAATAAGCGTTTGGATTCGATTTTTTTCCTGTACAACATTTTGCGCGGATAACGTCGCAGAAGAGAAGTAGTGCGCGAATCTGGTTTCTAAAGCAGACAGCTCGCTCTCATCAAATATTGTTTCTTTAAATGTGCCATTGTTGGCAGCATCCAGCATTTGCTCGATTTTCTTTATTGTTTTTCTGGTTTTTATTTGATTCCGTAAAACAACGATTGCTGCGACCAAAAAGCACAGCAATCCGAAGAACCATCCGATTTCATTCATTTGTATTTACCCAACTATAACCGATTCCGTAGACGGTTTTAATATATTCTTGTGTTCCAAGCTTGTCACGCAGACGTTTGATGGTGACAGAGAGGGCGTTTTCATCCACATATTCGGCTCCGTCTGTCCAGATGCGGTCGATGAGTTCTCCGCGTGCCAAAACGCGTCCACGATTTTCGACAAGAAGATATAGCAGTTTTTGCTCAGTCTTGCTCAATTCGATGCATGTGTCACCGGAGCGAAAAATCATATTTTGAAAATCGAAATAAAAATGACCGATACGTGTCGGTTCGTGTTTGTCGGGAGCAAGATGTTTTCTTAGCTGTGTATTGACTCTGGCGCGTAATACGGACAGGGAAAATGGTTTTGTAATATAATCGTCGGCTCCTTGTTCCAGTCCGTTTACGATATCCATGTCCGTGTCATTAGCGGTCAACAGTATGACCGGCAGCTCCGGTGTGTTTGCTTTGATTTCCTGTAATAAATCCATACCATTGCCATCGGGAAGATTGATATCCAGTAAAACCAAATCTGCATTGCCGCATAGAAGCTGTTCCCTGGCAGATTTTAAATCTCGGCACGAAGTGAGCAGTCGATCGTCAGTTTTCAGCGCTTTACATAAGCCTTGGTTTAAGCCGGCATCATCTTCGACAATTAGCAGTTGTTTCATTTATAGTTCCTCCTCTGACATCGATTTGTCTAAATGTCTCTATTGATTATACAACAGAAAAATAAAGAAATCAGCTAAATGTTGATGTTTGCACAATTTCTCTAATTTTCGAAATTTTTGTCAATTTTATGTTTGATTTATAGACAAAGTATGGTATGATGAACATAATAAAGACTTATTACATACAGTAGGGGGTAAGCAAATGAATATTCGAGACTTTGTGGATTTTAAACGATTCGAGGAAATTTTAAATGCGTGGTCTAAGGCGACCGGTATGGCGACTATCGCGTTAGATGACAAAGGAGAATATATTAGTGGTGAGATTGGATTTACAGATTTCTGTATGAAATATACGAGAGGTAGCGAAGAAGGTGCAAAGCGTTGCCTGAAATGTGATCAGGAAGGCAAAGATACATATTTCTGTCATGCAGGTTTGATGGATTTCAGCAAGGATATCGTAGTAGACGGTATTTATTTTGGAAAAATCATCGGTGGACAGATTTTACCGGAAGAAGCAGATGAAGAGAAAGTTCGTAATATTGCGTTAGAGCTTGGTATTGATCCGGATGAATATGTAGAGGCATTGTCAAAGATTCATGTCAGCTCAGAAGAAGCCATCCGTGCAGGTGCTGATTTGCTTGGTATCGTAGTAAACCAGTTGGTAGAAAATGCATATTATCAGTACAAAGACGGACAGACAAACGAAAAAGTGAATGAAGGTATTGAGAATGTAGTATCTTATATTCACAACATCAATTCCTATACAAAGAATCTTGATAAATTAGAGAAAAACCAGAAGATTCTGGCATTAAATGCATCGATTGAGTCAGCACGTGCCGGCGAGGCAGGAAAAGGCTTTGCGATTGTTGCAAACAAAGTAGGTTCACTGGCTGCAGATTTCGGTTCATGCAATCATCAGATTAAGGAAGAGCTGGAGCGTCTGACTGAGGCAGTTGGAGAGATTACCGGTCAGAAAGTATAATGAATAAATATAATTGGAAAAATCCGGCGATGCTGTTGTTGGCAGCATTTATATGGGGCAGCGCGTTTGTCGCGCAAAGCGTTGGAATGGATTATGTAGAGCCGTTTACCTTTATTTTCGCGAGAAATATTGTCGGTGGTGCGGTTCTCATACCATACATCTATTTTTTCAATCAAAAGAAAACACCGCAGGAACGTTGTGCATCGGAACAGATGAATCGAAAAAATTTGTTAGCCGGTGGCGTGAGCTGCGGTGTGATTTTGTTTATAGCATCAGCGGCACAGCAGATCGGTATCGTGTACACATCGGTCGGAAAAGCAGGATTTATCACTGCGTTATATATTGTGATTGTACCGGTGCTGGGCTTGTTTTTTAAACGCCGTTGCGGATGGAAAGTGTGGTTGAGCGTAGGGATTGCGCTGGTAGGATTCTATCTCTTATGCTTGGTGGAAGGATTTCGATTGGAGCGGGCAGATTTTTATCTGCTGAGCTGTGCAGTGATGTTTTCTTTCCATATTCTGACGATTGATTATTTTTCGCCGATGGTTGACGGCGTGAAAATGAGCTGTATTCAGTTTTTTACTTGCGGCATATTAGCAGGAATCGCAATGCTTCTTTTTGAGACACCGGATATAAATTGTATCGTAGCGGCATGGATGCCGATTTTATATGCGGGTGTTTTGTCGTCCGGAGTGGCATACACACTGCAGATTGTAGGACAAAAAAATTATAATCCGACCGTAGCGACATTGCTGTTAAGCTTGGAATCTGTATTTTCGGTTTTGACCGGTTGGGTTATTTTGCATCAGAAGCTGACGCCGAGAGAGCTAGGCGGATGTGTTTTGATTTTTGCGGCAGTGATTTTAGCGCAATTGCCGCAGCGTGAAAATGAAATATAGAACAAAAGCTGTGGTTAGATAGGAATTTCCTATCTAAGATAAAAAAGAACTTGGAAAATCTCCAAGTTCTTTTTTGTCTATAGGATTAACCTTTGCTTTCTGCTTCGACCAGACGCTCGCCGCAATAGATTGCGCGGAGCTTCGGTTTTTCGATTTTTCCGGTCGGATTACGAGGAATCTCTGCAAAAATAATTTTTTTCGGTCGTTTGTAGCGAGGCATATTCAGACAGAATTCCTGAATATCTTCTTCGGTACATACAGTGCCTTCTTTGCATTCGATAATCGCAGCAGCGATTTCGCCCAAACGCTTGTCAGGAAGACCGATAACTGCTACATCATGAACGGCATCGTGCTGACGAATGAAATCTTCAATCTGAACGGGATAAAGATTCTCGCCACCGCTGATGATGACATCTTTTTTGCGGTCTACAAGGAAATAGAATCCGTCTTCGTCCTGCATCGCCATGTCACCGGTGAAAAGCCAACCGTCTTTGAGAACTTCAGCCGTTGCTTTCTCGTCATTATAGTAGCATTCCATGACACCGGGGCCCTTGATAACAAGTTCACCGACTTCGCCTTGAGCGACTTCGGAACCATTCTCATCACAGATTTTACACTGCCATCCATAACCGGGAACACCGATGGCACCGACCTTGTGGATGTTTTCTACGCCCAAATGTACAGCACCGGGGCCGATGGACTCACTCAGACCATAGTTGGTGTCATATGCATGATTCGGGAAGTAGGTCTTCCAATGACGAATGAGTGAAGGCGGAACGGGCTGTGCACCGATGTGCATGAGTCTCCACTGCGATAATTTGTAATTATCAGGATTCAATGCGCCGGAATCTAACTGTTCCAGAATATCCTGTGCCCAGGGAACGAGCAACCAGACGATCGTACAACCTTCATTCGATACAGCATCCAGAATATATTCCGGTTTTGTTCCCTTCAACAAAACAGCTTTGCTGCCGGAAATGAGTGAACCAAACCAATGCATTTTTGCGCCGGTATGATAGAGCGGCGGAATGCAGAGAAATACATCATCGCGTGAAGTAGAGTGGTGCGTCTGTTCTACGATAGCTGCATGCATTAAGCTGCGGTGCTTATGTAAAATGGCTTTCGGAAAACCGGTCGTTCCGGATGAAAAATAGATCGCACCGTAGTCATCGTCTGAAATTGTGATTTCCGGTTTTTTGCTGGAGCAGTTTGCTGCTTCGCTGATATAGTCTTCTGCAAAACTCGGACAATCATTTTCGCCGACATAATAGAGCAGGCGATTTTTGCTGATTTTGTGGGCGATTTCTTCCACACGACCGATAAATTCGGGTCCGAAAATCAGAATATCAGCTTCAGCGAGGTTTACACAGTATTCGATTTCATCTGAAGAATAGCGGAAGTTTAAGGGAACAGCGATTGCACCGGTCTTTAAAATTCCGAAATAAATCGGCAGCCATTCTAAGCAGTTCATGAGAAGAATCGCTACTTTATCGTTCTTTTTGATTCCGCGAGAAATCAATAAATTTGCAAAGCGGTTTGCTTTTTCGTCAAAAACACCCCACGTGATTTCTCTGCGATAAGCAGAAGCGCGATTCGGTTCCATCAAATCATATTCGCGCCATGTCACGCGTCGGGTCTCTTCCATAGCAGGGTTTAATTCTACCAGGCAGATTTCATCTCCGTAGTTTTTGGCGTTATCCTCTAAATAATTGGTAATAGGCATAACGTTTTCTCCGTTTCTAATGTTTTTCGCGCCGCTATTTCAGACGCTGTCACTGTCAAAAAAAGTCGGCAATATGCTTTTGCGCTTTAAAGCGCCTAATAAAGAAAGTATAAGTAGTTTTCCTATAAAAGTCAATTAGAATCTGTGAATCGCAGAGAGTCTCCGTAGCGCAGTTCCAATTCTAAATCAGACAGATCGTCAGTGCCGGATAAATTCGAGGAAGAATTGCTGCCGGTAGAAGGTGTCTGAGGCGTGGAAGGTGTTTGAGGAGTCTGCGGCACAGAGGGTGAAGTCGGTGTATTTGGAGTGCTGGGAGTGGATGGTGTTTGCGGCGTATCCGGTTCCTGTGGAGTTTGGGTATTGCCGGAATTTTGTGTGAACTCTGCGGCAGACGCATCCGTAGCATTTGTGGTATTTTGCAATCGTTCCAGTTCTGACTGAATGATTGCAAGGTCGCTCGGAGATTGCTCATCTGCTTTTGTGTCATCGGATTCCTCGTCAGTGGAATCATCGGGTGAAGAATTTTCAGATGTATTGCGAAAAGTCTCCAATAGCGTGGAGATTTTGTCCGGCGTATAGCGGACTGCAAGTAGCAGAAGCAGCAAAATGACAGACAACAGGATGAATAAATAAAAGGGCTGATGTCGTGCTGCTTTGATCGGATAGCCGGGCTCCGGCGGAAAATGAATCGCATTTTCTAACATATGCCAGATATATTCCTGATCACCGGGAGAAATCATGATGGAGCTTGCATGCATCTGCTGCTGAACAGAAGGCGAAGGAGTCTCCTTGCCGATGGACAGCTGTCTATGGCGTTCGACCATAAGTGCAGATATCCATGTTTCCAGATTTTGATGCTTGTTGTATTCCGGTAAATGCAGGTAAAGATATTGATAAAAATCGATTACAAATGAACGCGCTTCTTCGCTGTTTGGACAAAGAAGCAAGGCGTTGCGGTAAACGCATTGGATACTTCCGAGATAGAAGCTGTAAAAACCGGATTTTGATCCTTCGGACATTTGCTGAATTGCTTTTTTTAGCGGAGTTTTGGATGCCAAAATTACACCACCTTTCTGTTGCGCGTGGAAATATATAGATAGCTTTTTAAGCGTATATTTTAAAATCAGATATAGTATAAATTTTTTTTCATAAGCTTGCAAGTATAGAATGCGCATGATAAACTGTGCGTAGACACTGGGTATGATGTTCTATAGATCATGCTGTATATAAGGTTGGAAACATGAGATGGAGAAGTATATGAATTTTAATACCGAAAAAAGACAGACAGTGAGTAAAACGAAGAAAGCATCACCGGTAGAAACGGAATTATCTGTAACCGCATCCAAGCAGGACGCATGGAATGTGATTTGTTCCGGTATTTTGCGTAAAAATGGCGAGAAGATTATCTATGTCCGCTTTGAAAGGGGTGCCGATTATGCAGAAGGGTCGATACCGGAGGCGAAAATCACATCACATAGTGGCGGGTTTACCGATGAAGAGTTGGAGCAGTTTGAAAGCTACTTATCTGAAAATCGTTTTGAAATTATCGAACAGGCGCGTACAATTAACCTGTTTAAGAGTATAACAGAGCGCTAAATCGCATGAATCGTCGAATGGGAAAGAGTGGGATTGTGAAAATCTGCAAAGTTAAGCTTGACAAGTAATAGGAAGATGAATATAATAAATAGCGTAATAAAATGTTTGATGAAAAATTCGCTCTTATTTTTCATAAAAACTTCCTTCTTACGCAAAGAAGCCTGCTATGATAGCAGGCTTCTTTTGCTGTATAAAATAATATGTGAAAATAAGTAAATTCAAATGATTTTGCAGGATACATTTAGTTTTGTATCAAAATATATCCGAGGGCTTCACCTTCGCTAAGATAACAGAATGGGAAGCCGGTGCGTGTTTTGCAATCATACATTTCTAAATAGTTTGGTTCTTCAGGAACCGTATCTGATAAAAGCTCATGACTGCTAAATTGAAAACGGATTCCGCCGGTCGTGTAAAACGAATAGGAAATATCTGTTTCATGAACTTGTGTTTGGTAGGAAGCAGAATCAATCGGAAATGAAGCCGCAAATGATTGACTTATGATTTGTGTGCCATGAGCCTTGCAGGCAACAAACAACAACACTGCGGTGACCAGACTGATACAGAAAACACTTACGATAGGAGTAAAATGAATGTTCTTTCGCTTGTTCATGTGATATAAAGTAATCAGATTAATTGTAAGTGAGACAAGGGCAATAATAATAAACCAGTAGAATATATGCATAGCGGGGTTGTTCCTTTCGAAAAAGATTTAAAGAACCAGTATTTATAATAGTAGATAAAAGGTGAATGTGTCAATAGTTCGAATTGTCGAACGAGGTCGATAAAAAGTATAAGTATTTGCCTGACTTCTTACTTCATGATATAATGAATGAAAGTGAGCTTGAAAAGGCGCTGTCTTCGCACCATGCGCGACAAAATTAACCCTGCATTGCGTTTGCGGAAAAATGAGCGAAGACCTAATAACAACAAATAATTAGGAGAGAGTGAAGTGTATGGATGTAAATGTTAATTATAGTTTAATGCTGGTGATTCTTTTGTTGACATTATTTCTTGTAATATTGACTCAAATCAATCACAGCAGAGAAACGAGACGCTATCAGATACTAAAGGTAAGTATCTACATATTGATTGTAAATGAACTGCTTGATTTCTTGCGGATGCATATGTTGCACACGGATTATATAAAAATGCCTGCGCTCGTATATGTCGTGTTTGTAGGATATTATATCACGGCAGTGATAGTTACCTTGTGCATTGTTTTGTATATGCTGATGCAGTTTCCATCGATGAATACAAGGAAAGAGATCGTGTATACCTCGTTATTCCTGTTTGGTGCTGTGGCGACTGCGCTTGTTATGTCAACAACGATGACAGGATTTGTGTATCGTATGAAAGACAGACAGGTATTTCTTGGTGTAGCGGAAGAATTATTCTGGTATTGTCGTGTATTGTCATTAGCAGGATTTTTAATTTCTGTTCTGGTTTCCCGCAAACAGATTGCAGTTCGCTTGTTTCACAATTGGCTGGGGATTCTGGTGGTCTCTATAGCGGTTCATTTTTTTCCGTTATTGATACCGGACTTAAATGTTTTTACAACATTTTCGGTGATATTTTTTGCGTCCGTATTAGCACTGTTTCACGGCGGTACTTACGAAGAGGGAACTGCGCGTATGAGCGTGGATATGTATCGCAATGATTTGACGTACTACTTTGAAAAAAAGAAACATATGTATTTGTATGAAATTCAGATTCGAAACTATGATCATTTGATTGAACGCAGGAGATATACAGAAGAAGAACTGGATGAATTTTATACGCTGTTGTCCCAAAAGCTGATGAATAGTCAACATGGTGTGTTGCCCTATCAGAAGAAACACACAAGTGTCGGTGTTATTGCATTTCGTATGAATGAAGATGCGGCACTCGAATTGGCACAGTTGCTAAAAGAGTGTCTTCGCGGCATGTTTTCGAGCGAATTGGAATTTTCGATTGCAGTAGTAGAATGCCCGAAGTATGCAACGGATGTGATTGAAGCAGAGCGTGTGCTTCGCATGTTGCAAAAAAAATGTAAGATGAATGAGTTCTATTTTTGCCGTGATATTGATTATGAAGAATATAATGAGCGTGATAGCATATTGTTCCGTTTACACGACCAGCAGTTGGAAAAGCAGGATGTGATATTATACGGTCGTCCGATTCGAAAGCGCGGTGCACAGTTTGCGAGCAGATTTGAGATTTTGTGTCGTCTGCAGTTGGCGGGAAATGGTATTATACCGTCTGAGCATGTCATTAAGCTGGCAGAGCAATACGGATATATTCATGATGTAAATATGGCAGTTCTGCAAAATGTATGTGATTTTCTGGAATCGGATACCGCGATTAGAGAACATCTTCAGGTGACTTTACATATATCGAATGAAGAATTGGAATCTGAAACATTTGTGAATGATGTCATAGAAATTATAACAAAATACGAATTACAGCCGGATACGTTGGCATTTGAAGTGACGATGGTGCCCGGACAGTGCAATATGGGACGTATGCGCGAAGCGATGGATGCATTGACCGGTTATCGTATCTCGTTCATTTTATCTGACTTTGAGCCGACGGCCGTGAACCTTGAGAGTATCATGGGACTTCCGTTCAAAGAGATTAAGTTTGAGCGGCATTGTGCGATTCAGGCGATTGCAAATCCGGTGAGCTTCGATGTGACGGGAATACTGGTAGATTTATTCAAAGAGCAGGGATATCGTATTTCGTTCAAGGGAATTGATAACGAAGAATTAGAAGAAATAGCGATTACACTCGGAGCAGATTATCTGCAGGGTGAAAAATATGAAACGCCGTTCCCGATGTCTAGTATCGAGGAATACCTCAAGCCGGTGATTTAGGAAAAGGTGCGAATCAAAAAATATAGAATGAGAGGTCAGAAGAGTGCAGCATCAGTTGACAAAGCAGGATATAGAGAAAATGCAGGAGGAAATCGAATATCGAAAATTGGTTGTTCGAAAAGAAGCATTAGAGGATGTGAAAGTAGCGCGTGCACATGGAGACCTGAGTGAAAACTTTGAGTACAAAGCAGCAAAGCAGTATAAAAACCAGAACGAGAGCAGAATCAGATATTTGGAGCGCATGATAAAGAGCGCGCACATCATAGATGATGCCTCGGCTGAAGATGAAGTGGGAATCCACAATACGGTGACCGTGTACATCGAAGAGGATGACGCAGAAGAGACATACCGAATTGTGACAACCGCCCGCGGCAATTCTTTGAAAGGCAGAATTAGCATCGAATCGCCGCTGGGCAAAGCATTGCTGGGTCATAAGGTGGGAGACCGCATTTTGATCGAGGTGAGTGCGGACTACAGCTATTATGTGGTTATTCGCAAAATAGAGAATACACCGGAAGATGAATCAGAGACCTTGCGCAAATTTTAAATGATTGAATGATAGAAGAATTGTGAAGCAGTCAGATTAAATCAGAATAGTACTGACTGTCGAACAATTCTTCTTCGATTTCAAGCAGTCGATTGTATTTGGCAACACGTTCGCTACGGCAAGGTGCACCGGTTTTAATTTGACCGCTGGCAGTGGCGACGGCGAGGTCTGCGATAAACGTGTCATCTGTTTCGCCGCTGCGGTGTGAGATGATGGTGCGGTAGCCGTTTCGATGGGCAAGTGCAATGGCATCCAATGCTTCGGTGAGCGTACCGATTTGATTTACTTTAATTAGGACAGCATTCGCTGCTCCTTTTTTTATGCCCTCTGCGATGCGGGCGGGATTTGTGACAAACAAATCATCGCCTACGAGCTGGACTTTGTCGCCTAATCGTCTGGTTAATTCGACCCAGCCGTCCCAGTCGTTTTCATCTAATCCGTCTTCGATGGACACCAGAGGGAAACGTGTGCATAAATCCGTATAATAGTCAATCATCTGTGCAGTGGTACGTGTGATAACAGTCGATTGTGTGTCCGGTGAAGTGATTGTGTCTGCGTTCGTTTGTGATTGCTTGTAAGCTGTTTCGCCGGGGAAATAATAACAGCCGCTGTCAGGGCTGTACAATTCGCTGGCAGCAGCATCCATTGCAAAGACGATGTCTTTTCCGGGAACATAACCTGCTGTTTGAACCGCATTGATCAGATAATTAAATACGTCATATGCGTCGGCAAGATCAGGAGCAAAACCTCCCTCATCACCGACTGCAGTCGAATGATGGTCTTTTTCTAAAAGATTTTTTAAGGTGTGGTAGATTTCTGCTCCGATGCGCAATGCGTCGTGAAAACTGTCTGCACAGACCGGAACGATCATGAATTCCTGAAAGTCTAAATGATTTTTGGCGTGCGCACCGCCGTTTAAAATGTTCATCATGGGAACCGGCATTCGGACTGCGTTGCATCCGCCGAGGTAACGGTAGAGTGGAGTGTCCAGAACAGCGGCAGCAGTGCGTGCGGCAGCGAGAGAGACGCTAAGCATGCTGTTTGCGCCTAATTTCGATTTGTTGGGTGTGCCGTCGAGCTGAATCATGCGGGCATCCAGTTTTCGCTGCTCAAAAACATTGTCGCCGTTCAGAAGCTTGTGAATGGCATCATTTACATGTGTAGCTGCGTTTA